>CAZDXW010000024.1:0-38665 GCA_964509485.1 uncultured Christensenella sp. | reverse complement strand
AGCAATCTTTTGTCCTCATTCTAACAGAATCGATCAAAAGAAGAAAACGCAAACCGGAGAGCACCGTGATATGAAACTGCGAAAGCTGCCACGGTGCAATTTGTGTGCAAATTATGTGCCAAGAGCAGCCAAAATGGGCGAAAAACGCGAAAAAAGCAGAAAGAGAGAAAGAAATTTTTCTTGCATGCACATTAATTGATGACATTTGTTTGATACGATGGTTGTGGTCAAATCAGAGAACGCACTTCCGAACCGACTTACAACTGAAAAGAGGGCAGTGAAATGAACAACGCACAATCGCATTGTACTTGCTGTCAATTGGACGGCGCGGGACCTTTCGCCGAACTCGATCTCATCATCGATCTCTATCGAGACAAAGAGGGGAATCTCATTCAGATTCTGCACATCGCACAGGAACTCTACGGATTTTTATCGCTCGAGCTACAGCAGCATATTGCGGAAGCACTGCAAAAACCACTCTCCGAGGTTTCGGGTGTGGTTACGTTCTACTCGTTCTTCTCCACAAAACCGCGCGGCGAGCATACCATTCGCGTCTGCCTCGGCACGGCTTGCTACGTGCGCGGCGGAAAAAAGATTGTCGATGCGCTGCAGAAGACGCTGAATGTGGACATCGGGGAAACGACCGCGGACGGAAAGTTCACCTTCGAGGTTGCGCGTTGTATTGGCGCCTGCGGACTTGCGCCGGCAATGATGATTGACGACGTCGTCTACAAACAGGTGAACATCAACAAACTCAACGCGATTCTCTCGCGTTATTGAGGGGGTGAAGAATTTGAGCGAGACCATGGTGAAAACAATTCAGGATCTGGAGCAGATTAAACAGGCGTATCTCGACGAGACCGCGAAGAGCCGCTACCAGATTCTTGTTTGCAGTGGCGCGGGTTGCGTCTCCTCCAACTGCGCGGAGGTTCGCGACGCCGTGCGCGACGAACTGAGCCGCATTGGCATGAGCGAGCAGGTCATCGTCCGCGAGACGGGCTGCATTGGCACCTGCGCGGTGGGGCCGGTCATGCTGGTTCTGCCGGAGCGCATTTTCTATACGAAACTGACTCCGCAGATTGCGCGCACAATCGTGCAAAAGCACATTGGCCACGGCGAGATTGCGGAAGCATACACCTTCTACGATGAGTCGCTGAAGAAGCGGATTCCGAAGATCGACGACATCGACTTCTTCAAAGAACAGGTGCGCATTGCGCTGCGCAACTGCGGCGTAATTGAATACAACAGCCTGGACGCCTACATCAGCCGGGACGGGTACCTCGCCGCGGCAAAGGCGCTCAACGAACGCTCAGCGCAAGAGGTAATCGACGAGGTCAAGCGCAGCGGAATGCGCGGCCGCGGCGGCGCGGGCTTCCCAACCGGCGTGAAATGGCAGGCGGGACACGACGCACCGGGCGGGCAGAAGTACATCGTCTGCAACGCGGACGAGGGCGACCCGGGCGCGTTTATGGATCGCAGCATTCTGGAAGGCGACCCGCATACGGTCATCGAGGGCATGTTGATTGGCGCCTATGCCATCGGCGCGAGCAAGGGCTATGTCTACGTACGCGCGGAGTATCCGCTGGCCATTGAGCGACTGGAAAAAGCGCTGGAGGAGGCGCGCGCGCGCGGCGTTCTGGGGCAGAACGTGTTCAACAGCGGGTTCGACTTTGATCTGGAGATTCGCATTGGCGCGGGCGCGTTTGTCTGCGGCGAGGAGACGGCGCTGATGGCGTCCATCGAGGGCTGCCGCGGCGAGCCGAGGCAAAAGCCGCCGTTCCCGTTCCAGAGCGGGCTGTTTCAAAAGCCGACGATCATCAATAACGTGGAAACCTACGCAAGCATTCCCGAAATCCTGCTCAAGGGCGGGGAGTGGTACTCCGGCTTCGGAACCGAGAAGAGCAAGGGCACAAAGGTGTTTGCGCTCGCCGGGGACGTGGTGAACACCGGCATCATCGAGGTGCCGATTGGAAAACCGCTGGGTGACATTCTCTTCAACATTGGCGGCGGGCTGCGGGATCGAAAGAAGTTCAAGGCGGCGCAGATCGGCGGGCCTTCCGGCGGCTGCGTCACGCGGGACAACCTGAACACACCGACGGACTATGAGTCCCTGCAATCGCTCGGCGCGATTATGGGCTCCGGCGGATTGATCGCGATGAACGAGGACGCGTGCATGGTCGATACGGCGCGCTTCTTTATGGACTTCATTCGCGACGAGTCCTGCGGAAAGTGCGCGGCCTGCCGCATCGGCACCACGCGTATGCTCGAGATATTGGAGCGCATCACGCGCGGTGAGGGCGAGAAAGGCGACATCGAGCTGCTGGAAGAGCTCGGCGAAACGATTAAGGACACCGCCATGTGCGGCCTTGGTCAAACCGCGCCGAACCCGGTGCTCTCGACCATTCGCTACTTCCGCGAGGAATACGAGGAGCACATTCGCGACAAATACTGCCGCTCCAGCGTCTGCTCGCCGCTGTTTATCTCCCCCTGCGAGAACACCTGCCCGGCAAACATCAACGTGCCGGGGTATATGAGCCTGGTCGCGGCGGGGCGGTTCATCGACGCGTATAACCTGATTCGGCAGGAGAATCCGTTCCCGGCGGTCTGCGGGCGCATCTGTACGCACCCCTGCGAAACAAAGTGCCGCCGCCGCACGCTGGACGAAGCGGTTTCCATCTGCGAAATCAAGCGCTTCGTCGCGGACTATGCCTATAAACACGAGGAACCATTCAACGCGGAACTCGTGTTCCCGAAGAACGGGAAGAAGGTCGCCATCGTCGGCGCGGGCACTTCCGGCCTGACCTGCGGGTATTATCTCGTGAAGATTGGCTACGAGGTGGACGTATACGAGTCCGAAGCGGTTGCGGGCGGCGTTCTCGCGTTCGGCATACCGGAATACCGGCTGCCCAAGAAGGTGCTTCAGCACGAGATCGACCTGATTGCGCAGGCGGGCGTGAACATTCACCTGAACACGCAGGTGGGTAAGGACATTACCTTCAAAGCGCTGCAAGCGCAGTACGACGCCGTCTACATTGCAACCGGCACGCAGTTTCCGGAGAAGGTCAACATCTCCGGCGAAGGGTTGACCGGCGTGATCCACGGCATAGACTTCCTCAAAAACGTGAACCTCCAGCGCGAGATGTCGCTGGGCGCCACGGTCGCGATCATCGGCGGCGGCAACACCGCCATCGACTCCGCGCGCACGGCACTGCGTCTGGGCGCGGACCGCGTGATGATTCTCTACCGGCGGACGCGGGACGCGATGCCCGCGAGCGTGGAGGAAGTGCAGGCGGCGCTGGACGAAGGCGTTGAGTTGCTCGAGCTCGTTGCTCCGGTTCGGTTCCTCGCAAACCGCGCGGGCAAGGTCTGCAAAATTGAGTGCCAGACCATGAAACTTGGAGAATTCGACAAGAACGGCCGCCGCAGGGCGGTTCCCATTGAGGATTCCAACTATACCATCGAGGTGGACGCGGTGATTCCGGCCGTGAGCCAGTATTCCGACCTGCCGTTCATCAAAAAGAGCGAGATTGGCGTAACCAGCTGGGGTACGTTCGTGGTGGACTACGATACCATGATGACGACCATGCCGGGCGTGTTTGCGGGCGGCGACGTCGTCCGCGGGCCGGACACCGTGATTCAGGCAATTGCGGACGGCAAGAACGCGGCGGTCTCGATCGACAAATATCTGGGCGGAAAAGGAAAGCTGAACAAAGGCGCGCCAATTGAGATTCCCGACCAGTTCAGCGACGATGAGATTGTCGAGCACAAGCGCTTTGAAATAGAAGAGCTCGACATCGAAAAGCGCAAGACCTCGTTTGACGAAGTCGTGCTGGGTTACCACAAACTCAGGGCGATGGCCGAGGCGATGCGCTGCCTGCACTGCGACAGGAGGTAGGTGACCAGCATGAAGCATATTACGATCAACGGCAAGCCATATGAGGTGGAGGACGGCCTCACCATCATTGAGGCCGCGAAGCAAAACGGCATACAGATTCCGAGCCTTTGCTATCTTGCGGGCGTGCACGAATTCGGCTCCTGCCGAATCTGCGTGGTCGAGGTGGAGGGGGCCAAGACACTGGTGCCTTCCTGCATGACCAAGGTGTCCGAGGGAATGGTGATTCAAACGAATTCGGAGCGCGTGCGCCGCGCGCGCAAGGTGCTCTACGAGCTGCTGCTCTCCGACCACTCCAAGGACTGCCTGAGCTGCAAGCGCAACCAGAGCTGCGAGTTGCAGGCGCTGGGCAAGCAGCTCGGCGTGGAGGCAACCCGCTTTGAGGGCGCGCGGAGCGAATGCGTCATTGACGTTTCCACCTCCATTACGCGGGACATGTCCAAGTGCATTCTCTGCCGCCGCTGCGTGACCGCCTGCAACGAGATTCAGGGCGTCGGCATCATCAACGCGCAGAATCGCGGCTTTCAAACCGTCATCAGCCCCGCCATGGAGCTCGCCATCGGCTCGGTCAACTGCGCGTTCTGCGGGCAGTGCACGGTCGTTTGCCCGGTTGGCGCGCTCAAGGAGACGGACTCGATTCAGGCCGTTTGGGAAGCGATCAACGACAAGAATAAGCGCGTGATCGTCCAAACCGCGCCCGCCATTCGCGTCGCGATTGGCGAGGAGTTTGGCAACGAACCGGGCGCGCGCGTCACCGGCAAGCTGGCCGCGGCGCTGCGGCGGTTGGGCTTTGACGATGTGTTTGACACGAACTTCACCGCCGACCTGACCATTCTGGAGGAGGGGACGGAGCTGCTCTCCCGCGTGAAGAGCGCGTTGACCGGCGGCGAGGCGGTGCTCCCGATGATTACGAGCTGCAGCCCGGGCTGGATTAAGTATGTGGAGCACACCTATCCGGACAAACTGGATCATCTCTCCACCTGCAAATCGCCGCATACCATGCTCGGCGCGCTCGCAAAGAGCTACTACGCGGGCAAGATCAAGCGCGAGCCGAAGGATCTCTTCGTGGTCTCCATTATGCCCTGCACGGCGAAGAAGAGCGAAATCATCCGCCCGGAGATGCAAAACGACGGTCTGGCAAACGTGGACGCGGTGCTGACCACGCGGGAACTGGCAAACATGATTCGCGAGATGGGCATTGACTTCAACAACCTGCCGGACGAGGAGTTTGACAACCCCTTGGGCATGTCCACGGGCGCGGCGGATATCTTCGGACTGACCGGCGGCGTCATGGAGGCGGCGCTGCGTACCGTCTACGAGCTGGTTACGGGGCGCGAGCTGCCGTTTGAAGGGCTGCACGTAACGCCCATCGTCGGGCTCGATCAGGTCAAGGAAGCCGCGCTGACCATTACGGACACGCTGCCGGACTATCGCTTCCTCGAAGGCGTTACGGTGCGCATTGCGGTAACCAGCGGCCTTGCGGGCGCGAACAAGCTCATGGAGCAGATTGCCAACGGCACCTCGCCCTACCACTTTATCGAGGTGATGGGCTGCCCGGGCGGCTGCATCATGGGCGGCGGTCAGCCGCGGTCGGACGATCCGGACGTGCGCAGCAAGCGCCTGCGCGGGCTGTATACGGAGGACGAGGAAAAGGTGCTCCGCAAGTCGCACGAAAACCCGTTTGTGGTGCAGCTCTACGCGGAGTATCTGGAGCACCCCAACGGCCACAAGGCACACGAGCTGCTGCATACGCACTATGTGCGCCGCGGCAAGTACAACGAATACACGAAGGAGCGGTTTGACCTGGGCGTCCGTCCGGCGGAGAAGAAGCGGGACACTGCCGCACAGGCGATCAACGCCGCCGCGAAGGCGGAGGCCGCGAAATCGCGCGAGGAGATGGAGTCCGTTCGCGTGCTGGCGCTGGAGGCGGAAAACCAGCGCCTCAAGGCGGAGCTGGCAGATGTGAACGAGACGGTCGGCTTCTTCAAGAGCGTGATTGCGGACTACGCGAGCCGGGGAAAATAAAACCCAGCGCGGCAAAGATGCCAAAGTTAGCATCGCGGGAGCTGCAATTGTACCAGCTCCCGCGATGTTATGTCCGGCCGTCGGCGCTCGCATCGGACCCCGATTGCGCGGAATGAACACAAATCCGGAAAGTGTCTTGAAACGCCGGACAAAGCCGGATAGAATGATACTAGGCGCGCTGTTTCAACCATCGGAGGATACCACATGAAATCGGATATCCGGCTGTTGATTGTCGATTCCAGTAGCACGATACGTGCGGAAATCCGCCAGCTTGCCGTTTCGCAGGGGTACTCCTTTGACGAGGCGGCGGATGGCATTGCCGCGCTCAAACTCTTCCGCCGAAACGACTATCACCTGATTTTGCTGGATACCGACCTGCCGGAGCTGGACGGCGGAAACGTCTGCCGCCAGATGCGAAAGGTGTCCGACGTGCCGATTCTGTTTCTCAGCACCAGAACGGCGGAACAGGACCGGCTCTGCGCATTTGAAATTGGCGCGGACGACTTTATCAACAAACCGTTCTATCCGCGCGAGCTGCTGGCGCGCATCAAGGTGTTTCTCTACCGAACGGGCAGCCAGACCAAGTGCGTTGCCGACAAGATTGCGTTCAACGGGCTGTTTATCAACACCGTTTCGCGCGAGGTTACGGTGGACGACCGTCCCGTGTCGCTCACGCCGAAGGAGTATGACCTGCTGTTCTTTCTTTCGCAGAATCCGAACAAGGCCTATTCGCGCGAGTCGCTGCTCAACGAGGTTTGGGGGTACTGCTTTACGGGCTCGGATCGCACAATCGACACGCACATCCGCTCGCTGCGGGACAATATCCGCCCATACGACGGCTATATTGTAACGGTTTGGGGATTTGGCTATAAGTTCGTTCTTTGAGTGGATTGACAGGAGTTCATCAAAAGATGGACTCTTGTTTTTTTTGAGAAAGCTTCACGAGGTGACGACCGGCTCCCATAAAAGTGGCCCACATAAGAAACATAGATCGCGCCTGTTTGTGTTTACACACGTTTTAAGGTACAATGAAGTCCATTCTTAAAATGAAATCGAAATCAACGGCACATCAGGATCCTGACTACTATTTTAAGAATCAGTGAGGAGCAGCATGATGGAAAAAATTTGTATATCGGCAGACAGCACATTTGACATGACGCCCGATATGGTGCAGGAATATGGCATCGCGGTCGTGGCATCGTATGTTCGAATGGATGACAAGGATTTTCTCGATTACCCGGATCTCAAACAAAGTGAATTATTCGACTATTTCCGCCGCGCGCGGAAGCTGCCGCAGACCGCAGCGGCCAATCCCCAGGATTATGAGACGTTCTTTCAGCAATGCCTGGTTGGGCACGACGCGGTGGTTCATATCGCGAAAAGCTCCGGCATGTCGAGTTGCTATGACAATGCGGTCATCGCGGCCAACGGCATGGAGCATGTTTACGTTGTCGATTCACAGTCCATCTCCAGCGGCAGCGCACTTTTAGCGATGGAAGCGGTTCGGCAAAAGGAATCCATGAGCGCGAAGGAGTTGGAAACATACCTTTGCGGCTATCGTGAAAGAATCGTCGGGAACTTCATCATTGAAACGCTGGAATATCTCCATGAGGGCGGCCGCTGTTCAACGCTCGCCTTCCTCGGCGCGAGCACGTTGCAGATTCGGCAGAGCATCAACATCCGCGAAGGCAAGCTTGTCGTCGGGAAAAAGTATATGGGCACCTACAAGCGCAGCCTGCGGGACTATATCGACACAACCCTGGCACAGCATGAGCAGATGAAGCCGGACATGATCCTGATCTCGCATGCCATACAGGACGAAACGCTGCTCAACAGCCTCATCGCACAGATTGACGCGATTCATTATTTTGAAAAGATCATTCCGCTTTCTGTCTGCGCGGCGGTTGCCTGCCACGGCGGCCCCAACGCATTTGGATTGTTCACCGTCACAAAGTAATCCGGTGGTTCGATTCGAAATCGTCTGAATTTTCTATTATTAAATGGAATAATTTTGAAACCAAATAGCATATCGTACGAAAAAAGTGGGCAGTTTGTTTCGAACTGTCCACTTTGCTTGGATGTAATATCAAGGAGTTCATTCATCCTTTGTAACATATTGACAATTTTACTACTGAAGAATAAAATCTGTTGACGAGTCATTATTTATATAGATAATCAATGCTTTCTTCCGTCAGGATTTTTTCTGTGCCCTGTCTTTTTACTGTTCATCACGAAGGTGAGGCAATGAAATGAAAAACCTGCGTTTTCTCAGGCACATCAACGATCGAATGCTTTCCCACTATTCCAAAGATGATCTTTATACCTATAAAAAAGCTCAAATTATGCTCAATGTTAGCATGGGTTTGTTGCTTGCTGGAATCGCTTCCATCATAGCGCATTTTTCGGTATACACAGTAAGGCCTTTTCTTGGCATAGGCGATACGGTTTTAGTTTCTGGTATTATACTTTCAATATTATGCATACGCAGAGGTAAGATTGTTTCAGCAGGAACAATCTTGATGATTACTGCACTTGCCCTAATATCAAAAGACATTATTGAAGATGTTGTATACCCGTTGAATGCAACGAAATTTAAATATATCGAAACAGTTATTTTTTTAACGATGGGGTATCCGATTGCAGTAAGCTTTGCAATGAAGAAATCACAACTGTTTCTATATATGATTTTAACATCGTTCCTCCTGATCGGTCATTTTTCGGTGTTGAAGTTTATTGCTCGAATCGACATTGGCTATGATTATCTAATCTACCTGACAGCGGTATTGATACCCGCTGCTATTAGCATCATCAATTTTAACCTGATAGAAGAATCCATTCATTCCCTGATATGGTCAAAAAATGAGATTGAACAATGGAATAGAAACCTTGAACAAGTGATTGATACTCGCACGAATGAGCTGAAAGAAGCAAATCAAAAGCTAGAGGCGATGAGCATGACGGACGGACTTACCGAAATAGCGAATCGCCGAAAATTTGACATGCATTACCCGGATGAATGGCGCAGAGCGAAAAGAAACAATAGACCGCTTGCTCTATTAATTCTTGACGTAGATCAGTTCAAATTATTCAATGATTGTTTTGGACATCAACAAGGCGATAAATGTCTTCAGCAGATTGCACAAATACTAAAATCCTTCACCAATAGACCGGGTGAACTGGCGACTCGATATGGCGGCGAAGAATTTGTGATTATTATACCGGAAATGATCGCGGAAGAAGCCAGACAATTTGCAGAACTGATTCGTAATGAAATAGAGTCGCTTGGTATACCGCAGGCACCATCTGCCAATAATCGCGTGATAACGGTTAGTATAGGTGTCGCTTCCAATTCGATTTTGCTGACCGATTCTCCGGATAGCTTCCTCAAGGAAGCGGATAAAGCGCTCTACAAGGCCAAAGAAAACGGCAGAAACCGAGTTGAACTGGCGAGTTAACAAGATTAATCAAGATAATCATTACGCATCTTGCAGTTTCTTCGTCGGGACTCACTGAATAACGGAATTAGCGAAAGACAAAGAGCCCATCGTACGATGGGCTCTTTGTTTGCTGGCTAACCCTCACGAAATGATACAATCGCACGAAGCGTGGGGGAGGGGGCAATTGGCTGAACCGGGTATCGATCAGAATACGAATAAAATCTACAAGTCGATCGAATCTTTCGTAACAGCAAAAACGATTTGCATACCAGAATAATAGAATCGTATCAGTGTTAATGAAGATGTTTGGCGACCTGTCTATTGAGAGGTCATGCAGGTATCTTGTGTTTTTCGTTGGCGGTATTCGTGCGGCGTTATGCCGAAGTATTTCTTGAACACGCTGATGAAATGCTTGTCCGATGCATAGCCCGTCTGCTCTGCGACGGATTGAATGGTCACATTCGGATTGCTTTTGAGCAACAGCGCCGCCTGCATCATGCGAAGACGGGTGAGGAACTTGGTATAGGATTCACCCTTTTCCTCGTGAAAGATGCTGCTCAGGTATGCGGGCGTGATGCCGAGCGCTTCCGCGACGTCCGATTGCGTGATCGGCTCCGTGAAGTGCGAGGCGATATAGTTGGCCGCGCGTTCGGCAAGCAGCGTGTGTTCGCTGTCCGATTCCGAAAAACAGGTAGCGACAAACTCTGCAATATTCTGCGGCGATAGATCCTTTGGCAACTGCATGGAACTGCGGTGCTGCCGGATCAGCTGATCCAACCGCTCCAGCGTCTCTGCCAGCGCCTCATCGTTGAGCGGCTTGAGCAGATATTCCGCGACGCCGAAGTGAAGCGCGGTTCTGGCGTACTCAAACTCATCGTGGCCGGTTAAAATGATGATAGGCATCGTTTTGCCGAGACTGCGGACGCGCTCAATCAGCTGCAGTCCATCCATACCTGGCATGCGCAAATCCGTAATCATCAGGTCATAACGGTTGGACTCTATGAGCGCGAGCGCGGCTATGCCGTCGTGCGCGGCATCTGCGGCGAGAAACGCGGGATGCAGGCGCGGAAGACTCGCGATGAGATACTCGCGCATCAAGGGTTCGTCTTCTACGACTAAAACGCGGTATGGGCTGGGCATAGACTGCTCCTTTCGGATTCATTTGCTTTCATAAGCGATATCGAAATACGCTACAACCGAACCTGTACATCCAGCGGGCTTTGGTCGTCATAATCTTGCGGAATGTGGATGGTAACGGCCGTGCCGACGTCGCGGGTGGATTCGATATGGATCGCAGTGCGGCTGCCGTACTTCAGCTTGAGTCGCTGTGCGATGTTTTTCAGTCCGACACTGCGTGTTTCCGCCGGATGCGGTGGCTCGGCACGGTCGGAGAACGTATCAATGAGCGACTCCAACTGCTCGCGCTCCATGCCGATGCCGTTGTCCGAAACTCGGATGATGATTCCCGCGCCATCCGCGGTGACCGCGATGGAGATATGCGAGCGGCCGACGCGCGGCTCGCAGCCGTGGATCAGCGCGTTTTCTACGATCGGCTGAATAGTCAACGCCGGAATGCGGCAATCGGCAAGCGCGGGATCAAGCTCGATCTGATAGGTCAGCTCGTCGTGCCGCCGTTCCTGCAGGCTTAGATAACACTCTGCGATCTTGAGTTCGGCGGAGAGCGTGATGTCGCGATCCGTGTTCACCATGCCGCGCAGGAGGATCGAGAGCTCGTCGATGCTGGCGATTGCGTCCGGATAACGTCCGCTTTTCACGAGCAGGCTCACGGTGCTGAGCGTGTTGAAGAGAAAATGCGGGCGAATCTGGTTATACAGCGCGTCATACTGCGCAATCTTTTGCAGATACTCCGCTTCATATTTTTCCTTTGTCAGCTGCGCGTCCCGCTGCATCATTTCCGAAATTCGCAGCAGCAGCTCGTTGAACGAGCGGTTGAGGTAGTCGATCTCCTCCGCGCGGTGCTCGCTCGCGCGCACACTCAAATCTCCTTGCTGTGCGGTTCGCATGACGGCAACCGTTCCGTTGATGGGCTTGATGAAGGAGCGCACGAACAGGATCGTGACAAGCAAGCCCACCAGCGCGCATACAAACGCGAGCAACACCGTAAACTGGCGCGCGGCGGCGACATCCTTCATCAGGCTCGACTGCGCGTTGACAGCGATGATTGTCCAGTCGGTATCCTTCACGGGCTGATAGTTGATGATATATGTCTCGCCATCCAAATGTAGGCGGGTTGGGCTTTCGCCGGTTTTCGCGGAAAGAAACACGTCGGTGAGGGAAAGACCGCTCGGAAGCGTGCTGTGCTGATAGATCACGCTGTTCGCGTTGTCTATGATGAACAGCCCGCTTTTTTCAAGCAGCTGCACGTCGTCCAATACGTCTCGAATACCGCTGTAGTTCGCGTCCACGCGGATGACGCCGAGCGTCCGGGAGGAATCCGAAAGACTCCTGAGTCGCTGCACCATGGAAAACACAGTCAGCGTGTAGCCGTTGTTGATCTCCACATGTGCGGGAAGAAACACGGTACTTGCGGTATCGAGCGCGGATAGATACCAGCTTTCATTCTGATAATCCGCCGAAAGACCGATCGGATGAGCCGTTCGTGTACTATAATAGATCTCATCGGTGAGGATATAGACGCGCAGGATATCCTTGCGCGGGATGGTCATCACTTCGCGCAGATAGTTTTCAATTGTACGCCGCTTGTCGAGCGTTTCCGCCGGATTGGTTGGATTGGAAGCGAGCAGGCTCATGATGCGCTCGCTGTAATACGGGGACATGCAAAGCCGCGAAAGATCGTTGATATAGTTGCCTGTGTTGAGCGCGATCTGCTCGATCAGCTGTTGGGTCTGCGTCGCGGTCTGGCGCAGCAGATCGTCGCTGTAGCGCACGAAGCCAACCGTAGAAACCAGCACCACGGACCCGAAGATCAGCAGCGAGATGACCAGAAGCAGACGCGTTTTCAGGTGATATCGTTTTTTGTTGGAAGACATGCGGCGTTGACTCACACCTTTCGAAATGAGTATAGCATATTTGAGCAGACGGAATCATAAATCAAAAAAACTGGCACCTTAATCTGAAAAATTCGGAATATTCAAGCAGAACCCGCCGTGACATAATGTCGGCAAGGGGTGCGATGGCATCCAACTTTCAGGAAAGCACATCGAATATTGAGGAGGAACTGTCATGAAAAAATGGATCGCAATGCTGCTGATGCTGGTGATGTTGGCTACAACGATCATCGGATGCGCACCGGCGGCAACAGAGCCTGCAGCCGAAGCGACGGCAGCGCCGGAAGCAGCAGCCGAAGCTGCGGCAACGGAAGCACCGGCGAAGGACGTCAATCTCTCATTCTTCACCGGTAAAGTAGAGACGATCGATCTTCTGGATCAGATCATCGCCGATTACAACGCACAGTCCAACGGCATCACCGTCGAGCAGGAATACCAGCAGGACGCGAGCAACATCATCAAGATCAAGTTCGCTTCCGACGCCGTACCGGATGTCATGACCACCTATGAGCAGGAGTTTGTCGACCAGGGCAAGTACCTCGCGCTGAACGACATGGGTCAGTGGTGGGATCGCCTGATTCCGTCTATGAAGGAAAGCTGCACGGATCTTGCCAGCGGCAACCAGTACCGTGTCTGCACCAACATGACCATGGCAGGTTTCTTCTATAACAAGCAGATGTTCGCGGATCTCGGCCTGACCCCCGCAACTACGTGGGATCAGTTTGTTTCAAACCTCGAAGCCATCAAGGCGGCTTATCCCGATGTTGACCCGTGGTTCATCTTTGGTGAAGCATGGCACCTTGGCCACCTGATTGAGTTCTTCCCGCAGGGTTACATCAAGGCCAAGTACGGCGCAACCGCCGCGAAGCAGGCGTTTTTGAGCAACGATTCCGCCATTCTCCAGTGGGGCAGCCCGGATGGCGCGATGGCGACGTTTGCCAAGGATCTCGTCGATCTGCAGCAGAAGGGCCTCATCAACGCGGACGTGCTGACCGCGACCAGCGACAACTGCATCGACGCGTTTGTCACCGGCAAAGCCGCGATGTTCTCCAACGGCATGTGGTGCCTTTCCAGCATCCTCGAAAAGAACCCCGACATGGCGGATAACATCGGTTTCGCGCCGTATCCCGCGATGATGGCGGACGGCGTACCGGTGGTGCTCGTTGCGGAAGATTCCGGTTACAGCATCTATGCGGATACACCGAACAAGGATGCCGCGGTCGATTTCCTCACCTATCTCTTCAGCGCGGAGAACCAGAAGAAATATTCGGAAGCCCTCGGTTCGCCGAGCGCGTTCACGGATGTTACGGCTGACTGGGCGCCCGCGAGCGTGGTTGCAGGCGTGAACGACGCCGTCAAGAGCGCGACCAACATCGGTTTCACCAACGAGAAACCCGCCGGTTTCTCCGGTGACGACGCAGGCAGGCTCGTGCAGGATCTGCTGGCCGGAACCTACACGCCGGAAGAATTCGCCAAGGCGTATGAGACCGCCTGGAACGCAGGATTCTAACGTAAGAGACACCATTTACACTTGATTCAACAGCGGTGGCGGCTTTCCGGAACATCGGCAGGCCGCCTCCGCGGTTATACGGGGTACTGCATGCGACACAAACGGATTACATGGGCCCAGTTTTTATCCCTGCCCGCGCTGATGCTCTACGGCTTGTTCTTTGTCTATCCGCTGATCCGCGGAATCGGAATGAGCCTGACCGACTGGGATGGCATGGGGCAGGCCAAATTTGTCGGGCTGCAAAACTTCTTCGACTTTTTTCAGGATGCGCGTGCCATACACGACATCAAGACAACCCTGATCTTTGCCGTCGGAAGCGCGGTGCTGCTCAACGTCATCGGGCTGTGCTACGCGCTTTTGATGAACAGCAACTTTCGGGGAAAGAGTCTGGCGCGCGTGATTATCTATCTGCCTGCGATCATCAGCCCGCTGATCATGGGCTATATCTGGTTCTTTCTGCTCCAACCGGGGCGCGGGTTTCTGCACTATGCGTTTGCGCAGCTGGGCATGACGGACATCATTGGCAACTGGATGAGCTCTTATCCCACGGCGCTTCTCGTGCTCGTTCTGGTCAACGTCTGGCAGTTTTCAGGCATGACGATGATCATCTACTTGGCGGGCTTACAATCCATTCCGTCTGAAATTTCCGAAGCGGCCCTGATCGACGGCGCGAGCAACTGGCAGCGTTTTTGGCGCGTCAGCGTGCCGATGCTGATGCCCGCCATCCGCATCAACGTTGTGACCAACATCATCGGCTCGCTTTCGGTATTCGACGTGATCATGTCGCTCACGGAAGGCGGGCCGGGGTATGCCACGGAGAGTCTTTCGATCTATATCATGCGCATGTGTTACGGCAGCCGGACGGGGTATTCCACGGCGGTAGCGATGATTTTGTTTTTGATCATTCTCGTGCCGGTACTGATCGCCATGCGCTATACGCGACAGAAAAGCTAGGGGGTGCTTGCCATGAAAGAAAACAAGTGGGGCAAAGCGCTCCGAATTCTGATGATCGTACTCATCTGCGCCGTGTGCCTGATTCCGTTTTACGTGCTGCTGGTGCTCTCGCTCAACGCGCCGTCGCGCGTGTTTTACGAAGGCAACATTTTCATACCGAATTTTCACTGGCAGAACTTTATCGACGCTTGGAGAAAGTCCAAAATCGGCACGGCAATGCTGAACTCCGCGATTATTACGGCGGGCACGCTCGGCGTCTCCGTGATCACGGGCGGACTTGCGGGTTATGCCATCGCGCGGTACGCAACGCGTTATAATAAGTTTGTGTTCGGGCTTTTGATCGGCTGTATGATGATTCCCGGCATCATCAATACGGTGCCGCTGTATGTGCTCATGCGCCAGATCAACGCCATCGATACGCTCTGGGGCATGGTCTGCGTTTGTTCGGCGCTGGCGATGCCGAGCGCGGTATTCATCTACGCAACATTTATCCGCGCGCTGCCAAGGGAGTTGGACGAGGCGGCGGCGCTCGACGGCTGCTCGCCGTTTATGACGTTCTGGCGCGTGATCTTTCCAGTGATTAAGCCTGCGACAGCGTCGTTTGTGATTCTCAACGGGTTCGGCATCTGGAACAACTATGCGCAGGCGGTCTTTTTTCTGCAAAGCCGCGCAAAGCAGAACATCCCGCAGGCTCTCTCCGTGTTCTTCCAGCAGTTTGCGGGCGCAAAATGGCACCTGATGGCGGCGACCGCGGTGATTGCGATCATCCCCGTTGTGATCGTGTTTCTGGTGTTTCAGAAACAGTTTATCAAGGGATTGTCCGATGGCGCGCTGAAGGGATAGTATTCGAGTAACACAAAACGAGGTTCAAACATGGAAATATACCCGGAAAAAGGGCGATATCTGCCCGGTGAAGAGATTCTACTCACGATTCAATACAACGGGGCTGCGGAACGCTTCCGCATCTCCGTTTTTCGGTTGGATCAAAGAGTGCTCGCGTTTGAGATGGGAAGAACCGGTACGTACACGACGTTCGCGCTCCCCGCGCAGAGCGACGGCTTCTACGGGTTGGGTGTGCTCTGCGAAGCGGGAGACGGGGAATACGCCTCGTGCGCTCTGGATGTTCAAGGCGAAACCCGTGCGTTTCGTTACGGCTTCTTATCGGATTTTTCACACGCGGAAGCGAGCGAGGCGGACGTACTCGCCATGGCAAAGCACCACGTCAACGCCGTGCAGTTTTACGACTGGTCTTTTCGGCACGACACACTTGTGGCGGAGTTTGACGACTACACGGACATGATGGGCAAGCCGAATTCACTTGATGTGATCCGTCGAAAGATTGCCGCCTGCCATACACGCGGCATGCGCGCGGTCGCTTACGGAGCGGTCTACGCCGCGAGCGAAGCGTTTGCAACGCGGAATCCCGAATGGCGGCTGTATGCGCGCGCAAACGAACCGATCCGCTTCATCGACGTATTCGCGATCATGAATCTGGAAAGCGGCTGGCGGGAACACATTATCGAGCAATATCGCGCGGCGGTTGACGCGGGGTTTGACGGCATTCATATGGACACCTACGGCTTTCCCAAGACCGCGCTGGATGCAGCAGGGAATATCGTGCATCTGGAAGACGATTTTAAACCGTTGATCGAGCAGACGAGAGCTGCGCTGCCGGAGGCGACGCTCGTGTTTAACAACGTCGGCGGCTGGCCGGTCGAGCGGACGATGGATGCACCTGTCGATGCGGTCTATATCGAGGTGTGGCCACCGTTTGAGCGGTATGAACACCTGCGGCAGCTCATCACAACCGCAAAACAGGCGAAAAAGCCCGTGGTGCTCGCGGCGTATCCCGCGCCATTTCGCCTCGACACACCGGAGCGAGCGCTGAACGCGCAGCTGCTGCTTTCGAGCGCGATCGCCGCGCACGGCGCGACGCAGCTCTGGTTTGGCGAGGAGAACGCGGCGCTCACGCAGGGATACTATGCCGACTATACACGGTTGACGGAGGAACAGGAGCTTCTGCTTCGGGCGTATGACGACTTCTTTGTGCGTTACGAAGAGCTGTTGTTTGACGACATGCTGCTCGACGTGAGCATGACGCACTGCGGCTGGGACAACGAAGAGTATGTATGCGATACGCCATACTCCGTGACCGGCGAGGGCGGCAAACTCTGGCTGATTCTCCGGGAACATGCCAACCGCAAGCTGATTACGCTCATCAACCTCGCGGGCGACGACTCCTCGCTCTGGAATATGGGAAGAAACACGCCGAGTTTGCTCACCAACATAACCCTGCGCGTACAAGCATTCTCTTCAACGGTGAAAGCTTGGACGGCGTCGCCGGATTGCAATTTTGGCGCGGCGGAGCCGGTTACGGTTATTCGGGAGCAAGGCACACGCGGCGATGTTTTGACGATTTGTTTGCCGAAGCTGGAGCGCTTTGCTATCCTCTATCTAGAGACGGAGGAGAAGCTATGAAACAAGCCTGGTGGAAAGAGCGGGTATTTTACCAGATTTACCCGCGCAGTTTTATGGATTCGAACGGTGATGGCGTTGGCGATCTGCGAGGCATTATCGAGAAACTGGACTATCTAAAGTCGCTCGGCATCGGCGCCATCTGGCTCTGCCCGGTGTACGATTCGCCCAACGATGACAACGGCTACGACATCCGCGACTATGAGAACATCATGGCGGAGTTTGGCACGATGGCGGACTTTGACGCGCTGCTCGAAGGCCTTCACGCGCGGGACATCAAGCTCGTGATGGATCTCGTGGTCAACCATAGCTCCGACGAGCACGCGTGGTTTACGGAATCCCGCAAGGCGAAAGACAATCCGCATCGGGACTACTATATCTGGCGCGACGGAAAAGACGGCGGTACGCCGAACAACTGGGCGTCGTTCTTTTCGCCCTCCGCGTGGAAGCTGGACGAGGCGACGGGGCAGTATTATCTGCATCTGTTCTCCGAAAAACAACCCGACTTGAACTGGGAGAACCCTGTTCTGCGTGAGGAAATCTACGCGATGGTCAACCGTTGGTTCGACCGCGGCGTGGACGGCTTTCGTATGGACGTGATCAACTGCATCGCAAAGGACGAGGGACTGCCGGATGGTCAGGGTGCGCCCAACGCGGCGGGTTATTCGCTCGCGTTTGAACACTTCGCGAATCGACCGAAGTTTTATAACTACCTGCGCGAATTGCGGAGAAACTGCTATGCCGGGCGCGACTGCCTATGCCTCGGCGAGACGCCGTTTACAGTGCCGGAGGAGGGCGCGAAGATGCTCGATGAAGAAACGGGCATCTTTGATATGATCTTCCCGTTTGACCTGATGGAGATCGACGACGGCCCGCATGGGAAATATGACCCCGTGCCGTGGAAGCTCAAACAGTTTAAAGAGATCGTGAATCGCTGGCAGCAGGCAACCGAACACGGCTGGGGCAGCCTGTTCTGGTCGAACCACGATCAGGCACGCACAGTATCTCGCTTTGGCTGCATGGATTCGGAGGAGCTGCGCGTTCGCTCGGCGAAGATGCTCGCGGTCGCGATGCACCTGCTTCGCGGAACTCCGTTTGTCTATCAGGGAGAAGAGCTCGGCATGACGAACACGCCGTTTCCGGACGAGTCGGCGATTCGCGACATCGAGGGCATCAACGGGCTCAACGAGGCGCGCATGACAGGACGATACGATACGGTTTGGCGCGGGATACTACATAAGGGGCGCGATCACGCACGCACACCGATGCAATGGAACGCTTCCGCCAACGCGGGATTCACGTCTGGCAAACCTTGGATCATGGCAAACCCGAACTATGTTTCGATCAATGCCGCAGCAGAAGAGAACGACCCGGATTCCGTCCTGAACTTCTATCGCTCGTTAATCGCGCTTCGCAACAGCAGCCGTACGCTGCAATACGGCGATTATCGCCCGCTCTGGACGGAGCATGAGCAGCTTTTTGCCTATGAGCGGCTGCTTGACGGGGAAACATATACGGTTGTTTGCAACATGAGCGGAGGGAGGACTCTCCTGGCGGAAGGAAACAGGGGAACATGCATTCTATCGAACACTCTCTCTAAAAATCCAACAGAGGTTCAACCGTTTGAAGCGCGAGTTTACCTATCGTTGAAACATACGGACTCAATCGCGTCCGCAAGATAAGGCACGGTATTGAACGCCGCGTCCAGCGTGTCCGCGTTCGTTCCTATCTCCGCAAGCAGGCATAAACCCATATGCTGATTGTATCGTCCAACCTTCAACCGGATCGGCTTGACCAGATCCGGCTGTTTGGCTGCAATGGCTTCGGTTAACGAAAGGGCAAAGGTATAGTTGTTCTTCCAGTCGGGCAGTGTGTCATATTCGCCTTCATATGTGCCGATGCCGGTGCCGACGACAAAGAACAGCTTCGCGGTCGGTGCATTGTCGATCAAAATGGTGTTGTCGGATCGTCCGCGTTGATTGCTGGAGTTTCGATGCAAATCGATATACAGATCGATATCCTCATATTGCTGCATGAGTTGCAGCGACCGGGAGTATGCGCTGTTGATGTCTTCGCCTTCCACGTCGCTCGTGTCGTGGATGACTGTGAATCCGCGCTCTTCCAGCGCTTTTTGAAGCGCATTGCCTACGGCGATGATGCTATACTTCGCGTTCTCCGTGTGCCCCTGCTCGGTTTCGATATAGTCACTTCCATCCGTAAACAGATACGATTCTGTCGCGTGCGTATGGTAGATCAATACGACGGGTTTGTGGTCAAACGGAAATGCTGTCGCGGAGAACTGCACCGCAATGTCGCTGCGAAGCGTGATATCGCCGTCCTCGTCGATGATCATTTCCGGCACGGGGGTGGGGGAAGCGGTTGGGGTTGCAGGTATTGTTTCGAGGATGAGCGGCGTGCTCACACTCGTTTCGGGTGATTCGGTCGGGACCGCCGTCCTTCCCGTTCCGCAGCCGATCAAGCCAATCAGCACTGCTCCGCAGAAAACGACTGCGAAGCAGTATTTGATTGAGACAGGAAGCTTCATTCCAAATCCTTTCTGGTTTTTCTTGCGCTTGAATAACGTAACGGAAGCGTTGCGAGAAACGTAGTTCCGGCATCGGCTGTGCTGGTGACGGTGATCTTTCCGCCATGCGCTTTTACGATGCTCTGCGCAATGGAGAGCCCGAGGCCATAGCCGCCCGCACTTCTCGCGCGATCGACTCGGTAAAATCGCTCAAACAGATGCGGCAGCTCCTCGGCAGGGATCGGAGTGCCCGTGTTGTGCACCCGAAAGAGCGCGTTGCCGTTCTCCGCGCAAAGATTGACATCCACGGTGCCACGCCGGTTGACGTATTTCAAAGCATTGTCGAGCAGTACCCCGCATAATCTCCGGAGTTTCGGTTCGCTGCCCGTGAGTACGATGTCCGGTTGAATGCTGTCGTTGAGCGTAATGCCAGACTCAAACGCAAGCGAAGCAAAGGAGAGGATACTTCCCTGGGTGATTTCGGAAAGATTCACGCTGGATAGCGTTTCTTTGCTCATTCCGTCGTCGGTTTTTGCAAGGAAGAGCAAATCTTCCACGAGGGATTTCATCCGGTCGCCCTCGGATTGCGTGTTTTCGATCCACTGGCTTTGCTCCGCCACGGTTTTTTCCGGATGCGAGAGCAGAATTTTCTGGTTTGCAAGAATGACGGTCAACGGAGTCTTGAGCTCGTGGCTCGCATCCGCGACAAACTGTTTCTGGCGGTTCCAGGCAGCCTCGACCGGCTTGAGCGCAAGATTTGCCAGCAACAGGCTCACAAAAAAGAACGCGAGCAGCGCGAGGATTCCAATCAGCAACGACGAAACAACAAGTTCCGCCATTGCGGCGATATCGCTGCTGGCATCGATAAACGCGATGCGTGTTCCGCCGGTATCCGTTGAAATATAGTATCGAAGGGAGTAGGCGCGCAGCAAACCGGACGTTTGGTTGGAACTCTGGGCGAGTTGTGCCAATGTCTGCACGGTGTCGTCGCTGATGTTGACAGAGTGGGAGGTTTCAACGCTCGCCGTACCGCCATTGCCGACGAAAACCACGAAACCGGCGAGCAAGTCGTTATTCCGCTGAGGCAAAACCTCTTTTGAGTCGCTTGGTTTTCCGATATCAAGCTTTGGCGCATCCTCGCCATGGCGCTGCAGCAGCGCGGTCAATCCACGCTGCGCACTCTGCTGCTGATTGCTTGCGGTATAGAGACAGAGACCGGTAAACACAGCGAGCAGAACCACCAGTACAAGAGACATGTTGATCAGTATCAGTTTCTTCTTCAGCGATTGGATCATACATCTGCCTCCGTTCCCAGCCGATAGCCTACCTTGCGCACGGTCTGAATTCCTACCCTGGAGCCGATAAAGAACAGCTTTTTACGCAGGAACGAGATATACGCTTCCACATTATTATCTTCCGCTTCGCTCTCCGGACCCCAAACCTTGACGATGAGCTGCTCTTTGGGTACGATCGTATTTTGGGAAAGCATCAATAGCTTCATGACTTCAAACTCTTTAAAGCTCAGCCGGATTCTTTTTGCGCCGCATCTTAAATCGTTGCTTGAAAGTTCCAGCGTGATATCCTCAAACTGCATTTCCTCCAGCAGCACTTCGCCCTGCCGGCGCGTCAGCGCGCGGATGCGCGCGGTGAGTTCCTCCGGCGCAAACGGTTTTGTCATGTAGTCGTCCGCGCCGCAGTCCAGCCCGTTGATCTTGCTTTCCAATTCATCACGCGCAGTCAGCATCAATACCGGGGTTGCAACTTTTTCCCGCCTGAGCGCGCGGACGACATCATACCCGTTTCGTTTTGGGAGCATGACATCGAGTATGATGGCGTCGTATTCGCCGCTTTGAGCATACTGATAACCGTCCTCGCCGTCATACACCGCGTCTACGGTATATTTCTGCTCGCGCATGATTTGTGTCAGCGCGTCCGCAAGCCGCCGTTCATCTTCAACAACCAATATACGCAATGCAAATTCCCCCCTGTTCAGCCGATACTGCACGGATCAAGCAGTTCTTGGCGGTTTCTTTCTTTATTCAGTATAAACTGCTTTTCTGTCCGCGGGCAATGCCGCGGCTTTTTCATTCTGCCCAAATCATATCGCGGAATACTGAAAATAGGCTGAAAACCGGTTTTCAGTCCGTTTTCAGCTTTCGGTTATACAATACCCGCATGAGAGGTGAACCACATGCAGAGCAATACAATTGAACGGTTCGAAGAAAAGTATCTGATGACCCAGGTGCAGTATCAGGCAATGATGGCGGGGCTTCGCGGCAGAATGCAGCCGGACATGTTCGGTAGAAGCACGGTGAGCAGTATCTATTATGATACGCGGGATTAT
Organism: uncultured Christensenella sp.; assembly: GCA_964509485.1. Lineage (GTDB taxonomy): Bacteria > Bacillota > Clostridia > Christensenellales > CAG-138 > UBA7703. The sequence goes on along the minus strand of CAZDXW010000024.1, from coordinate 16,475 downwards.
CGGCTGATCCGTTCATCGATGGAAAAGCCGGACTATAAGGAGAAGCTCCGGGTGCGGGCATACGGAACGCCAAGCACCGAAAGTAACGTGTTTGTGGAGCTGAAGAAGAAATACGACGGTATCGTATACAAACGCCGTATCGCGCTGTCGCCCCAGCAGGCCAAACTGCTTTTATCGGGCAGTCAGACAAGCGCGGATACGCAGATCATTCGCGAGATACAATACTTCGTCCGGCTCTATCAACCTCTGCCGCGTGTGCTGCTTTCCTATAAACGGGTTGCGTATACCGGAGCGGAGAGCGGGCTTCGCATCACATTTGACGACGACATCCGCTTTCGTACCTCTGCGCTCCAGTTGACATCCGGCAATTGGGGACAGGAGCTGCTCCCACCGGGGATGATGCTGATGGAGATCAAAGTACCGGGCGCGATGCCGCTCTGGCTTTGTGATCTGCTCAACCGCAACAGTATTTATCCGACGAGCTTTTCCAAATACGGGATTTGCTATCGAGACCATATCTATCCGCAGCTGCGGCAAGAGGAGAAAGGACTGCACGCATATGCTTGAAAGTATATTATCCGCAAACGCGGACCTCACGCTGGCTCAATACCTGATTCTAACGGGCGTTTCCCTGATAATGGGGTTTCTCTCATCCCTCGTATATATGTATCGAAACACCTATACCAAGGGATTTGTGCTTGCACTCGTGCTGCTGCCAACCGTGGTGCAGACGGTGATTCTGCTGGTGTCGGGAAACCTTGGCGCCGGGGTAGCCGTTGCGGGAACGTTCTCACTGGTGCGGTTTCGTTCCGTACCCGGCGGTGCGCGCGAGATCGCGGCAATCTTCGCCGCGATGGCAATCGGCCTCGCAACCGGAATGGGCTACATCGCGGTGGCGGTGCTGTTGACGGCGGTGATTGGATTGGCGAGCCTGTTGCTGGTGAAGCTAAACTTTGGCGATCAGGATGCAAACAACCGCCGCCTGAAGGTGACAATGCCGGAGGATTTGGACTATAACGAGGTGTTTGACGACATTTTTTCGGCATACACGACGCGCGCCGAATTGAAGAAAGTAAAAACCACCAACCTTGGCAGCATGTTTGAACTGAACTATGAGGTGACCCTGCGCGACCCGGCGCAGGAAAAACCGTTTATCGACGCGCTGCGCACCCGCAACGGGAACCTGAATATTCTGCTCTCCCGTACGCCCGGAAACAGCGATGAACTATGACGGCAACAGCACAAAAGGAGTAACACGATGAAACGAACCAAACAACTCGTTGCAGCCCTGGCTGTAACTGCAATGATACTGTCTGCCGGATGCCAAAGCGCAACTGCTGCGGTGTCTGCCGCGGACACGATAACCATACAAACCGTCACCGCGCAGGCGACAGCTGCCGAAACAAACGCGGTTCAACTCTCTTCGGAAGCGTATTCCGATCGCGATCTCGACGCGTCCTACGACGCTAGCGAGGCTACGCAGGTAGACTTGAGCACGACCACCGGCGATTATACCATCTTAGCAGCTGGAGTCTATGTATTCACCGGCACGCTGGCGGACGGCTCCATCGTCGTAAACGCCGGAGAAGAAGACAAGGTACAGATTGTACTCTCAAACGCTTCCGTCACCAATAGCGACGGGCCTGCAATCTATGCGATTGCGGCGGACAAAGTGTTTGTCACGGCCGCCGACCAAACCGTCAACTCGCTTGCAGACGGCAAAAGCTATGCGCAGGATGCGTACGGATACAATCCCGACGGTGCAATTTTCGCCCGTTGTGATCTGACCATCAACGGCACGGGTTTTCTGACGGTCAACGGCAACTACAAGTTTGGCGTCGTCGGCAAGGACGACGTAGTCATTACCAATGTGTCTCTGGACGTAACGTCTGTTGCAGACGGCATCGTCGGCAAGGACAGCGTATCGATCGCGAGCGGATCTGTCTCCATTCTCGCGGGCGGCGACGGAATCGTCGGCGAAAACAGTGATGACGCGACGAAGGGCAGCATTCTCATCGACGGCGGCACGATCTCGATAACGACCACCGGCTCTGATGCGGACAGCGCAAAGGGCATCAAGGCGCAGGCGGCGCTTACCGTCAACGGCGGCAGCGTTACGATTGACGCGGTTGACGACGCGCTGCACAGCGCAACCTCGGTTACGATCACAAACGGAACGTTGCTTCTCGCCTCCGGCGACGATGGCATTCACAGCGATGATTTGGTGGCCATCTCCGGCGGAGAGATCACCATCAGCCGCAGCTACGAAGGAATTGAAGGCGGAACCGTCACGGTATCCGGCGGCGTCATCAACGTGACCTCTTCCGATGACGGATTCAACGCGGCGGGCGGCGCGGACAACTCCTCCAGCAGCGGGCCGCGCGGGAACGATATGTTTGCCGCAGACTCCAGTAAGTCTCTTGTCATCTCCGGCGGAACAATAACCGTCAACGCGGAAGGCGACGGGTTGGACAGCAACGGCACGCTTACGATCAGCGGAGGTACGATCTACGTCTCCGGGTCGACGAATTCCGGCAATGGAGCGCTCGACAGCAACGGAACAATGGCCATCACGGGCGGCATTGTTGTGGCTGCAGGCAGCGCCGGCATGGCGCAGACGTTTGACCAGAGCTCGACGCAAGCATCGCTTTCCTACACCTTTTCCTCGGTACAGCAGGCGGGAACCGTGATTTCGCTGAAAGACGCTTCCGGCAATGTGATCGCATCCTTTACCCCGGACAAGCAATTTCAGAATGTGACCATCAGCGCGCCGAGCCTTGCGACGGGGCAAGCCTATTCGCTCTACAGCGGGAACACGCTGGTGGAAAGCATAACGCTCTCCGGCGTGGTCACAAGCGCCGGCTCCGGCGGTGCGAACAGCGGATTCGGCGGCGGCCAGCGCCCAGGCGGCGGAAAGCGCGGGTGACGCAGCCATGTTTCGCATCAAACGCTTTCTGCGAAGGCATCTCTACGCGCTGCTCTCATCGCTGATGCTTGCCATGCTGACCGGATTCGTCCTTCTGGATACCTTCGTTTTGCCGCACGCGGTTGCCAGCGTTGCAGCCGCTTCGGCGGCAAATACGACGACAACGGTTGTTGAGACGACGCAAGGAAGTGCGGCTGAAACAGCAATTGATACGGCGCCTTCAGTAGTGACCGCGACATCCTCCGCGATTCAGACTGCCGCAGACAGCGCAGCGCAAACGGAAGAAGTGACGGTGACGGACAGCGTCTATTCCGGAAACGGAATCAGCATTGTCATTACGACCATGCGGGTTTCAAACACCAATGCATACGTCGCGGATGTTCAGCTCGCCAATGCGAGCAGCCTAAAGACCGCGCTGGCGCAGAATACCTTTGGCAGCAACATTACCGAGACCACAAGCACAATGGCATCGGCGAACAATGCGATTCTCGCGGTCAACGGTGACTACTACGGCGCGAACAAACGCGGATATGTGATTAAAAACGGCATCCTCTACCGCGACACGGTTCGCCAGGGCGACGACACGGAGGACCTCGTGATCTATGCCGACGGCAGCTTCGCCATCATCGACGAGACGGAGGTTTCCGCGCAGGAATTGCTGGATAGCGGTGTTGTACAGCTCTTCGCGTTCGGCCCGGCATTGATTGAAAACGGCGAAGTGCAGGTATCCTCGTCGGACGAGGTTTCCCGCGCAAAAACGAATAACCCGCGCACCGCAATTGGAATTATCGACGATTTGCACTACATCATCGTCGTTGCGGACGGCAGAACATCCGAAAGCGAGGGATTAAGCCTGCTGGAACTTGCGCAGCTCATGGAATCTTACGGCTGCGTAACGGCATATAACCTTGACGGCGGCGGTTCATCCACGATGGTATTCAACGGCGTGGTTGTCAACCAACCGACGACAAATGGAAACGAAATTACGGAAAGGGCGGTGAGCGACATTGTATACATCACTTAAGAGCGGAGCGGCTAGTTGGGGAAAAACGGCATGGGTATACGCCATTCTCGCGATATTTTGCGGTATTTTCGCCGTCGTATACCTGCAGTTCAGCCATGGCGAGAGCTCGCCGTTTCTCGTGTGGCTGTTCGCTCCGGCGCTGTTGCTGGGTCTGCTCCCCGCGCTTTTCATGAGCAGGGCGAAAGCCAACAAGCGACCCGGCATCCGTGCGCGCAGGATTTGGAACACCGCGGTTGCTACGCTGAGCTGCGGCATGCTGGTTCGCGCAATCATCAATATTTCCGGTCGATATACGGAGTATGACATGATCTACTGGATTCTATCGGGCGTGCTGTTTTTTACAGCGATCGCGCTCACTGCGCGACGTGCGGCAAGGCGGACAATCAGAAACACAACTTGGGAGAAAGAACTGTAACGAGGGCAAAGCTATGAAACAAACAAACCATATGAAAATATCACCGCTGAGATTGATTCGGCGGGTGATCCAGACGGCAGCATTCATCCTGTTTCCTGGACTGTTTATTACAACATTCTCCGCGATGAAGACGCTGTTCACCGCAATCATCGGCGGAAGCTTCAGCATGGCGGCAAACGCCGGAGACATGATTCTGGTTGCTTCCATGTTGCTGATCACGGCGGTGATGGGACGCTTTTTCTGCGGATTTCTCTGCTCGTTTGGCACGATGGGTGATTTCTTCTGGGCTGTCGGAAACAAGCTGAAACTGCGCCGCCCGAAGATATCGCGACAGGCAAACCGAATCCTCAAGAGCCTGAAATACATCGTTTTGATTGGGATTGTGTTGCTCGGCTGGACGTTTGGCGTATCGCTGCTCAGCACAACGGCGAACCCTTGGACGATCTTTGGCATGTATGTGTCGCTGAGCGGCTGGGCAGACCTCTCCGCATGGATCTCGATCGGCGCGCTTCTACTGCTCGGAATCATGATTGGTTCCATGTATATCGAGCGATTCTTTTGCCGGTATCTTTGCCCGCTGGGCGCGGTGTTTGCAATCATCTCCAAGGGTCGGCTCTTTAAAATCCGTAAGCCGGCACAGGCTTGCGGAAGCTGCAAGGCCTGCACCATGCGCTGCTCGATGGGCATTCCGCTGTATGACAGAAACGTCATTTCGGACGGAGAGTGCATCGATTGCATGAACTGCGTCGAGGTTTGCCCACGCGGAAACGTAAAGGCCAACCCGAAACCTGCATTGGCGGCCGTGGTTGCGGTTACCGCAATGAGCGGGATGTACTTTGCCGGAAACATCGCAAGCAGCGCGGCGGCGGAACAGATTGCTGCGGTTGAGATAGCAGCAACTGCGGACAGCAGCACGTCGGGCCAATATGTTGACGGCGTTTATACAGGGAGCGCATCCGGCTATCGTGGCACGACTCAAGTGCGGGTTACGGTGACCAGCGGATATATCACGGATGTCTCGGTGCTCTCAACGGATGACGACGCGCAGTTCTTTAACAAGGCGGAGAGCAGCATCATTTCGCAAATACTGTCGTCGCAGAGCGCCGCTGTGGACACGGTTTCCGGCGCAACATTCAGCAGCAATGCGATCATCGACGCTGTCACAAACGCTCTTTCCAGTGCGCTGGGTACCGCGAGCACGGTGGACGCTTCCGCAGCAGAGGAGACAACAACGACGGATTCAGCGGCAATGGCAACGACGGAAACGACTGAATCGAGCGCGTCCGCTACCACGCAGACGGGCGAAGGCCCGATCGAGCTTGCGGACGGCACCTACACCGGGTCGGGAACCGGATTCCGCGGTGAAACAAGCGTGAGCGTCACGGTTCAAAACGGATACATCACGTCGATCCAGGTGACGGATTATCGTGACGACGAGCAGTTTTTCTCACGCGCGGAAACGACGGTGATCGATGAGATCATCGCGGGACAAACGCCGGATGTGGACGCGGTGTCGGGCGCTACCTACAGCAGCAACGGCATCATGGAAGCAGTTGCGGACGCGCTGGGAATCAGCTTCACGGCAACAACGCCGGTTGGCGGGCACCAAGGCGGACAAGGACGGCATTGATTCACGCAAAACAAACAAAGCACTCCGACGGAAAACGTTCGGAGTGTTTTATTTTGCAAACGGGTACGACTTCTTTAGCACACTCGCCTTCCTCGGCGCGAGCACGCTGCAGATTCGTCAGAGCAGCAGCACCCGTTGTTTGCCCGGTAAGGATTTCGTTGCTGACCGCCACGAAATAGTCTGGCAGCTCGGTTCAGAACCGCTTGAGAATTTCTATTAGAAAACGGGAAATTTTGGAACCTAATAGCATATCGCGCGCAAAAAAAAGTGGGCAGTTTGTTCGAACTGTCCACTTTGCTTGCTAAACCCTCACGAAGTGATACAATCGCGCGAAGCGTGGGGGAGGGGGGGCAGATGACATGCAACGGGAAGTTCATACGTATTGCGTGGCCAAGGTGTTGACTATTCGAGTTCCAGCAATACCGTTTGAATTTGTCCGGCATCCAAACTCAGCGAGAATTCATGCAGCTCATGCGGAATCGCCTGCAGAGGGTTTTCAAGCAGGTCTGCCGTCCAGGCGGAGCGTATGGAATATTTCAGTTCCACCGTGCATCTGCCCGGCGAACCATAATTGACCAGCCGCAGAGCCGTCCGCCCCTCGGCAGACGGTTTGAAGATGGATATGCGAATCTCGTCTTCGGTGTGCAGCGCAAGGGTATTTTCTCTCGCAGGCAGTGCTTCGTCCTGCTCCATGGAACGCGTATAGCAAAATACGTCCGTTTGCAGACGTTCTTTCACGTCGAGCAGCTGCGCATTGGTCATCCCAGCCGAAAACGGATATAGCACTGCGTCAAACTCGAATACGCCTTGCATCTGCCCGGCAGGCTGCCCGTCTGTTAAGAATGTTTTTCCAAAACAGCGCAGCAGCGTGACATCGATTGCGCCTTCCGCCCCCGTTTGGACGGCGGCCTCATGCAACCCACCTTTTGAAATGAACGCGAAACCGCTCGTATCCGGTCTGCGCCGCACAATGATGTTTCCAAACGACTTCTCTGTTTTCTCCTGTTCCTTCCAGTCCTCCGTTAGTTTGCTTCGCCCGGCCGGACGCTTTAGGAATGCGAATGCCTGATCGAGCTCATACTCTTCGGAAGGAATGCCGCTCGCAAGGCTCAGAACCAGACGATGATCCTTTACTTCGTTGTCAACCTCGATATGTGCGAGCACATAAGGGCAGTCGCGCAGAATTGTCAGCGTGGTAGTAATTCGCAGTTCCGTGCGCGAATCGCTTCTCTTCGTATACCTGCGGTGATAGTCCATCTTTTCCGGCAGGCACAAGCAGTGCGTCAGGCGGAACGCGCAGGCCAGCGGACCGTCCAGCGTCGTCTCGATGGAAACCGGAGCACCGGCAGAATGCACCACGCAATCCGGCTTCGGGGACAGGTGATACCATCCGTCGCCCGTCTCGCCGTCATCGAAATATCGGAGAAGATTTGAATATGCATGTCCGTGCTTCAGATCGCGGACTGAAACGGATCCGTCCGGCTCTATGTGAATACGGATCAACCCGTTCTCCGCCGTCAGATTTCCGGTTCTCAAGCTTCCGTAGTCTCGCACGGGACGAACAGACGGCTGAATGGAAAACTCCGCCGCCGCAAGCGCGGGAAGGTTTGTTTGCATCAGTAAATGATACCGGTCGGCCTTCTTCGGATAGAGTTGATCGGCGATTTCCGTATACGACTGATTCTGAATCTCCAGAATCTGATATGGCACTTCCTGCCCCAGAGCATCGTAGATACGGAAATTATTCTTCGCGCCCCAGGGAACCTGCTCGTCAACCCGGTTCGGGTAGGTTAAGGGGAAATCGATTCTGGCTTTGAATATGCCATTTACCTCGCCGGGCAGGTATTGAAACACGGTGAGTTTTAGATCGCGGGATCGCTCCGAGACGGGTTGCGACGCAAGAGCGTATCTCGCGTTTAAGTATGTCCGGCAAAACCCTTCGCCGATTCGCATCGACTGCTGGAAACGATAGGTCATATCCGCGTGCACTTCGTCGATTGAGCAGCCGCAAATCGAATCGTGTGCATGGTTTTGCAGCAGGTATCGATAGGCGGTCTCCATCAGCGCTTCCGGCACGGGGATTCCATGGAGTTTTGCCAACGCCAGCAGTGGCGAAGCCATCTTCTCGAGTTGAACCTGCGTTTGATCGTTCAGACACTTGACATCGTACCGGCTGGAAAGCGTATTGGAGATCAGTTTATTATGCTCAACCATATCCTTCGCAGAGAACTGAAGTTCGCCTCGGATCTGCGGCATCTCTTCCCAATGGGACATGAGTTTTTCGATAAACGCGTCAACCTGTCCGATTTTTACCGGGCAGCCCAGTCGCTCCTCCAGTTGCTGCGTAATCCACGGCGCAATCGGGTGAATCCGCTCATGATCCATGCTGTCCATCAGCACGACCAGCGGCAGCTCCGTTCGCGAGAGCTCACCGTCGATATACTGCATCGCCCGTTCGATGGTTCGTTCGGTTTGCAGGGAGGGCTCACCCTTCGCGGCTAAAAAAACGTCCAGCCCGAATGTTCCGTATCCAAATTCTTCCGGCACCTTGAACACCGCACAGGCCGAGCCCGCCGGCCCATTCCAACGGAAAAAAGCCGGATGCATATGCCGGTTTGTTCCGCGGCCGAGAATGACCGTTTGGATGCCACAGCCGTTTAATATCTGAGGCAGCTGCGCAATATGCCCGAAAATATCGCAGACGTAACCAATCGGCATGACGCGTGCTCCGGCGCTCAACTTTTGCGTAAGCGCGTTTCCCGTGGCAAGATTTCGAATGATGCTTTCGCCGCTCGTAAGGTTCTCATCCGGCATGGTATACCACGGCCCGATCAGCAGTCTCCCGGACGCGACCAATGCCTTGACGCGACTCTCGTTTTGCGGCATAGCCTCGAGATAATCCATGAGCATGGCTGTTTGTCCATCTATAATAAACGTTGAAAAGGAAGGATCCGCCTCCAGAACATCTATGACCTCGTCGAAAACGCGGACAAGATGGAATCGAAAATCCTGAAAGGTTCGATACCACTCCCTGTCCCAGTGTGTCGCCTGAAAATATAGGACAAACTCCGGTTTGCGATCCTGATCCATTGGGGCACCTCCGACGCGATCATGCGTATTTCGTAATAGAAGCATATATGAAATGATATCGTTTTACGAATCTCACACAAAATGCATTGTCGAAATTATATAGAATTCATGTAAAATAAGCAAGAGCGAACGTGAAAAATAGTTGTCACCCATGACACAAAGTCTGCTTATTGCCTACTTCTATTTAGAACATCTACGCAATAATCATGTAAAAACTATTATAATATGTTTAAAATACACCAATAAAGTGTGATACAAAAAAGTGTTGACAAATTATTAGCCCGTTTATATAATCTCGCTTAAGAACTATTCGCAAACGAAACATTTCTTGTGAAAATCCACGAACTTAGTAATAGATATGAATTTTGTTGAACGAGAGGGATAGCGGCATGATGCAGGCAGACAAGCCAAAATATCAACTGATCATTGATGATGTTCTGATGCGCATCGAGCGGGGCGAATACTCGGAGGGAGCCAAACTGCCCAGCGAAAACCAAATGTCCGAAACGTATGGCGTAAGCGTTCCGACCGTGCGGCAGGCGTTAAAGGAGCTGGTGTATCGCAACAAGATTGTCCGAATCAAGGGCAACGGTTCTTTTGTTTGCCGCACCGGGGGCGGCGAGTCCGCAGAGACAAAGCCCGCGGACGGGCAAAAGAACCTTCAGATCATTGGTTTCGTCGCTTATCTCAGAAGTTCGAACAGCCTGATTATGCGCATCATCCGTGGCGCGCAAGCATATCTGAACGAAAACGGATACTCGATGGCCGTCATGTTTGGCGACGCACAGACCAACTCCGAACCGGAGCTTGTGCTTCAGTCGCTGGAACTCGGTGTTCCCGGCGTACTGTTGTTCGCCGCAGACCCGAACGCAAACATCCAGGCGGTTCGTAGGTTGGAGAGCGCCGGAAAACACGTTGTGTTTCTGGACCGCGGAACCGACGAGGAGCCCTGCGCGCTCGTTACTTCCAATAATACGGACGGCGCCTATCGCATGACCAGGCATCTGCTCGAATACGGCCATCGCAACATACTCTATGTTTCCAGACACATCCTGCGCACAACGGAGAAGGAGCGCGTCAAAGGATACCGCATGGCAATGCGGCAGGCGGGCTGTTCCGAAGACCAGCTGTTGATTCTGGACGAGGCGTATGATCACGCGCAAGAGATCATTGAGCACGTAAAAAACGGCGTTACCGCCATACAATGCGTCAACGACCGGACAGCCCTATGGGTAATCGAAGTGCTGCGCGCGGCGGGTTATCAGGTTCCGGACGATGTTTCTGTCAGCGGATTCGACGGAGTTGACGAAGGCATCTACCATGTTCCACCGCTCACGACGATCGTGCAGCCATTTGAAGAAATGGGGCGAACGGCCGCCGCCAATCTGCTTCGCATGATCAACGGCGAAAAAGGCTACAAGCAGACCTATCTTCCGGTCGATCTCCTGGTAAAAGAGAGCACACGCGCTTTGAACGCGCCGGAAAACGAAGGAAAGTAACGCTCATTTTTCAACTAACGGATTATATCTCTGCTCTCTCTTTCGGTCGTATGCAGTGATTGCTGATTCTGATTCTTTGTTTCTATCTAGAGCGCACCCGCTTCTATCAATCAAAAGGCATATCTTGATACACATTGATCATGTGGATCTGGACGTAAATAAAAAAAGAAAACGGAGGAACCAAAATGAAGATGAGAAAGTCCATCGCGCTGGTTGGAGTCCTGCTGATGCTTGCATCCGTAATGACCGGTTGCACCAGCACGACGACAGCAGCACCTGCCGCGGACGTCACCGCGACAGAGGCAAGTCCTGCCGAAGCAAGTCCCGCCGCGGCAACGGATGAAGTCGTCACTCTTACGGTTTGGGGCGACCCCGATAATCAGGCGATTCAGGAGGATTGCTTCAAAGAGCTCAACGCGTTGTTTGAAGAAAAGAATCCGAACATCAAGATCGATTATCAGTGGTCCGGCTCCTTTGACGGCATCAACATCGCACTGCAGTCCGATACGCTTCCAGACCTGTTCTGGGTGCAGGGCAACAAGACCTCCGCCATGGCGGAAATGGCCGCGTCCGGCTTCCTGCTCCCGCTGGATCAGTTTAATCCGGATCCGACCGGCTTCCCGCAGGGCGCAATCAACTATGCGCAGGTGGACGGCGTTACCTACTGCTCGTACCCTGGATTTATCGACTACGCCTTGATCTATTATAACGCCGATATGTTCAAGGAAAACGGTATAGCAGAACCGCAGACCTATTCCGATTTCGTGAAAGCAATGGAAACGCTGTATGCCGCGGGCATCACGCCGTTCTCCCTCGGCGGCGATTTCGAGTGGTCCCGTTACTGGCCGACGCAGATCCTCTGCGCCACGCTGGCCGACCAGGATCTCTATCGCATCATCGATGGTGAAACGACAGGGGACTTCTCCCAGATCGTTTATGCGTTTGACCAGTTCGCCGACTTCTGCAAAAAAGGTTACTTTGGGACGCCCGCCGGCGCCATGGACGAAAGCAGCGCGCAACTCGCATTCTCCAATGGAAAGGTCGCCATGATTGCGGAAGGCACCTGGAACAACTCGCTGTTCACGGGCCTTGATTTTGAAGTCGGCCATTTTGCTCTGCCGGATGAAACCGGCGCGAGAGTGGCACAGAACGGCTATTCCAACTTCACCACGTATGCCATCTCCAGCAAATGCGAGCATCCGGAAGAAGCTTGGAAGTATGTTGAATTCATGTATTCGCTGGAAGCGCTCCAGATTGCGGAAAATCATTGGAAGTCCATTCCCGCGGTCGAGGGCATTGAGGTTTCCGACCCGTTGACCGCATCGGTGTCCAACTTCCAGAGAGTCGGCAACAACATCTACCACGTACTCTCCAATGTTCCCACGACGAGCGGCAAACCGCAGGACGTGTTTATGTCCAGCGTGCTGCCCGGCCTGATGGATGGTTCGATGACCGGTGCAGAAGGCATGCAGCGGATCATTGACGAAATGAACAAGTAAACAATCCCCGCACGCAAGTAAGCCAGAGCCTGCCTGTGCGAACAACGTACAGGCAGGCTTCACTCGAACAACGTTGCCGGACGCTCTTTGCGGGACGCGCCTCAATAGAAGAGCGCGGCATGGTGAAACGCAATTTCCGCCTTTTCGAAACCTAACGGACAGATACTCCTTGATCCGAACGATGTTTTTTCGCGTACGCCTACCAGCGCGGCATCGTGCGCGGTCGGGTGAATACGAAACGGAGAATGAACAATCATGAAAACCTTTATTCGAAAAAACCCGTATCTCCTGTTTCTCTTTCCGGGGTTGGTCGTTTATACCGCTTTAATCATCTATCCCATCCTCTCAGCCGCACAGCTGAGCCTGTTTCATTGGAACGGAATCGGAGCCAAGACATTCGTTGGCCTGAGTAATTACAAAGAGCTGTTCACGGACAGCTATATGATGGATCAATTTTCAAATGCGCTTGGAAACAGCCTGAAATTATTTGCGCTTACCGTGTTTATTCAGACGCCGCTGCAAATTATGATGGCCTATATGATATATTCCAAAATGAAGGGACACCGGTTTACACACATCGCGATTCTCGCGCCGCAAATCATCAGTACGCCCGTAATTGTGTTTATCTTCCGTTTGCTGCTGGATACGAACGTCGGCGTTGTCAACGGCCTTCTGGAGCTGGCGGGTCTGGGTCAGTTCGTTCGCCCGTGGCTGGGCATTCCCGAGCTGGGTATCATCGCCATGTATCTGATGATCACCTGGGGCGGAATCGGCGTTGGAATGACCTTCTTCATCGGAGCCATGAACATGGTTGACAAAGCCGGCTTGGAAGCGGCCTATATCGACGGCGCCGGATACTGGACACGACTGGTCAAGATTATTTTGCCGCAAATCAAGACCACGGTCATCAACATGATCCTCGTTTCATATATCTACGCCATGACCATGTTCGATTTCAGCTATGTGCTCGGCGGAAATACGGGAGGCGTTGGCGGCAGTCTCGATGTAATGGCGCTGTTTTTCTACCGAATCGCGTTTGGAGATTCGAACCCCATCGGCGGAAAAATCGCGGAGAACTCCGTCGGCATGGGAACCGCTGTTGCCTGCATATTGTTCCTGTTGATCTTTGTGGTTGCGCTTTTGCAGGTCATGCTCATGAATAAGGGGGATGGAAAGAATGACTAGAGATTTACAACGCCCCTCGGCCAGAATCGTCCGGTTCTTTATGATACTCTGTTCGGTGTTCAACGTGGCGATTTTGCTGTACGTCATCTACAACTCCATGCGCGACAGGCCGGAGTTTCTCTCCAACACGTTTGCTCTGACCAAGGAGCTTTCGCTGAAGAGCTACGAAAAACTGATCGTTACGGATCACTTTCTTCGCTACTTTCTCAACAGCATGCTGATTTTAGCAGGCGCGCTGCTGGTGTCCACGGCGCTGTCAACAACGGTAGCCTATGCGCTCGGGCACTACAGTTTCCGAACGAAGAAGTTCTTTAAGACGTATTTCCTCGTGGGCTTGATGTTCCCGATTCAGCTGAGTATCGTGCCCGTGTTTCTCATGATGAAGAACCTTGGCTTGATCGACAGCTATTTCTCCGTCATTCTGATCAGCGGTGCGTCGATCTCGATGTCGGTATTTCTGCTCACAAACTTTTTTGCAAAACTGCCGCGAGAGATATACGAGGCAGCCGTCATAGACGGTGCGGGAGAATTCACCATCTTCGCGCGGATCATGTTCCCGCTTGCGAAACCCGTCATTTTCTCCATGAGCATCATTACTTCGGTCGGCATCTGGAACCAATTCTTTGTCCCCTTGATCTTTCTGCAATCGGACACGAATAAAACGCTGCCACTCCTGGTCATGAAATACACAAAGAAGCTTATGATGACGATGGATTCCGCATTCGCAGTCTCCGTGCTGACCATTGTGCCAATCCTGATACTCTTTGCCATCTTCTCCAAAAAGATTCTCAACGGCATTGCCGAAGGCGGCGTTAAGGGTTGATGTCCGGTAAAACAAAGAATAACAAGCAATTCGCGCTTGATCCATTCGAATTCAACGATAGAATCGACAGGAGAGTACTATGAAACGCTCGCAGATCAATCAATATGTCAAACAGGCCATCCAACTGCTGGATTTTTCGAATTTCAAGCTCCCGCAGTTCGCTTATTGGACCATGCGGGAGTGGCAACAGCACGACCGCAGCGTAATTTCCAAGACGATGCTCGGCTGGGATATCACCGATTTTGGCAACAACGACTTTGCCCGCCTCGGCGCTGTGCTGTTCACCATACGAAACGGCGTATCTGGCCTGTATGGAACACCGTATGCGGAGAAGATCATCTGCCTGCGCGGCGGGCAGCGGCTTCCCTGCCATTATCACGCGGTAAAGACGGAGGATATTATCAACCGAAGCGGCGGCAAACTCTGGATCAAGCTCTTCAACGTTGCCGCCGACGGCACACCCGATCTCCAGCGCGAGGTGGAGTTCTATTCGGACGGCATTCCGATGCGCGCGGCGGCGGGCGAGATCGTGTCGATCGGCCACGGATGCGCCATTACGATTCCGCCGTATCTCTATCACATCTTCGGGGCGGAAAACGATACGGTTGTTGGAGAGGTGTCCTCCATCAACGACGATAAAACCGACAACTACTTCTCGGAGGATGTGAAGCGGTTTTCCGATATCGAAGAGGACGAGCCGCCGTTTGTTCCGCTTGTCAACGAATATGAAACGTTGCTCGCATAGAAACGGCGTTGTTTGGATCACCGAACCCGCCGCGGCTTTAAAGCGAATCTGAAGGGGAAAAACTCATGAGCGATAAAACCATACTTCAGGAACTTGGCAAGCAACTGGCCGAAATCGCCGCGCTGCCGGTACAGGAAGAAAAGAAGCGTCTTTGGACGCAGAACAATAGTTTAAAGAAAACGCGTCCGCTTGTTCTGATGGATCAACTGCCCTGGCACGAGATCCGCCGGACGGACGAGATGCAGCTGCTCTGCGAAGACTCCTTTCTTAGAAGCGTTGAGTGGACGTTGAGGAGCCTTCTGTATCGCTGGAATCATTTCGCCTGCGATATGGTAATCGAGAACCGGATCGACATCCCCATGAGCGTACGAAATTTGAATTACGGTATCAATATCGTAGAAGAAACGCGGGCGACGGATCCCGAAAGCGATGTCGTCTCACATAAGTACAACGATGAGATTCCGGATGAAACCGCACTGGATGCGCTTAAGCCGGATCAGATTTGGGTAGACCGCGCGTTGGATGAGGCGCATCTGGAAATCTGCGACAGTGTTTTCGCCGGCATCATTCCCGTTCGGCTCAGCGGCGTTCAGATTCACGCCGGTGTCTGGGACCGGATTGCGCAGATGCGCCCGGCGGAAGCGATTCTTTGGGACATCATCGATGAGCCGGAATACACAAGGAAAATCGTCGAAAAATTTCTGGCATTGTCGATGGACACGGTGGATCAGTGCGAAGCACTGGGCATATTGGACGCGAACGCGCAATATATCCACTGCACCGGCGCTTATAATCAGGAATTGCCCGCGCCGGGGTATGACGAGAGAATGCCGCGCGCCAAGGATTGCTGGGCGTTCGGAATGGCGCAGATATTTGCGACGGTATCTCCGGCCATGCATGACGAATTTGAAATTGAGATGATGAAACCTCTTTATGAGCGGTTTGGACTGCTCTACTATGGCTGCTGTGAACCGCTTGAACGAATCATTCCGTTGGTTCGAAAGATCAAAAACGTCCGCAAGATATCCGTCAGCCCTTGGGCAAACATCGAGAAAAGCGCGGAGGAGATCGGGGTGGATTATGTGTTTTCCTCCAAGCCCAACCCCGCTTTTATTGCCTCCGGCAACATCGACAAAGACGGTATGCTCGACCAGATTCATCGTGTGATAAGCTCGACCGACCGCAACAATACGCCGGTGGAGTTGATTTTAAAAGACATCAGCACCGTGGGAAACAACTTAAAAGTACTAGATGAGTGGGCTGAATTGGTAATGGGTATCGTTGATCGGTAATTCTTTTGAAAGAGAATGCCACTATTCCGAAATCTTGAGGTGTCCCGTAAATAGTAGTTCACTGTGCGTAAGAAAAAATTAGTGTTCCGACAGCCTCGGAGTCCGCTTTTTCAGGCGAATTCGGCTGGAGTCAGTTATAAACAACTCTGCGCGAACAGACCTGGTTGCAGTTACCTTCGTCGGGGTTTAATGAGTAACAGAATAAGCGAAAAAACAAGAGCCCATCGGAAGATGGACTCTTTGTTTGCTGGCTAACCTTTGCAAAGCGATACAATCACGCGAAACGCGGGGATGGGTGCAAATGAGATATGTTGATGCGAGGACAAAACACTTAGATGTTTTGCTAC
>CAZDXW010000023.1:0-38738 GCA_964509485.1 uncultured Christensenella sp. | reverse complement strand
AGAATACCGTAATAGTAGTCGTTTTCGATAAATGGGAATTGAACGGTGTAGTGTTCGTCGCCGTCCGGCGAAACGTCCTCCTGCGTGCAAAAATCGAGCACTCGATCCAGAATCGATTGATGAATACGGATTATGATGGTTGTCTGCATGTTTGCGATCACTTCGGAAGCATCGAGCTGCGGCTTTGGAAACTCCCGCGGCGAAAACTCCCCTTCCTCTACGCGCAGTCCTGACATACGGTTCAGCTTGAATAATCGAAAGTCTTTCCGCGTATGGCAGTATCCATGCAGATACCAGTGATTGCTTTTCAGCACAAGCTGATACGGCTCGGCAATTCTCGAGGTCTTGGTTCCATAGCGCCCCGCATAGTCAAACGAAAGCAATCTGCTTTGCTGCAACGCTGTTTTGATCCGCTCCAGATTGGTTTGGACATTCCGGTTGCCGATCCACGGGCTAAGGTCGATGTAGATCTGGTTCGCTCGCAGCTCGATGCGCTTTGCTCGGTCGGCGGGGATAAAGCTGCGAACCTTCGCGAGCGCGTTGACCAGCTCATCCCCTCGCATCATGCCGGAAAGGCTGGAAAGCCCCATCAGAATGGCGGAAAGGTCGTCTGTCGAAAAAACCGTTCGATCCAGTTTGTATTGCTCCATGATTTCAAATCCACCGCCAACGCCGGATGTGGAGCGAACCGGAATCCCCGCTTGATTGATGGCCTCGATGTCCCGGTAGATGGTTCGCACAGAGACTTCAAACCGATCCGCCAGTTCCTGCGCGCCGACCCGCTGTTGCTCCAGCAGAATCAGAATCATGCTGACCAGTCTGTCGACCTTCATTGATTTTTCGCCTCCCAAATTTTGCGCTCCACACGACGGATTGTTGCCATAGTGTTGTCATCAATTGCAAGGTATCATAGAACTGTAAGGAAATCAATCATTCGTCAGGAGAAAGCGCTATGCAGAACAAAGCACTGGTCGTCATCGACATTCAAAACGACATCACCAAGAACTACAAAGAGATCATTGGCAACATCAACCGTGCGGTGGACTGGGCGGTTTTGCAGCAGATTCACGTTGTTTATATTCGGCACGAGAATCTATCGGACGGCACACGGACGTTTAAACCAAACACCCGCGGGTTTGAACTCGTTCCGGAATTAAAACTCGCCTCCGATCATGTGTTTACCAAGAGCAAGGGAAATGCGCTGACCAGCGAAGAATTTGCCGAGTTCATTCGCAAAAATGAGATACGCGAGTTCTACCTGACCGGCGCGGACGCGGTTGCCTGCGTAAAATCGACCTGCTACAACCTCTGCAAAGCGGGGTATGGCGTGACCGTGCTTTCCGACTGCATCACCAGTTATGACAAGCGGAAGATTGACGAAATGCTGCGCTATTACGCGAGCGTCGGCAGCAGGGTCATGCCGCTCGATGATCTCGTCTCGCAGCAGAGTTGATCCGCAGATGAAACTCGCGAGAAGAGCTCAAACCACAAAAACAGGCAGGAGCACGTTCGCCCCTGCCTGCTTTTTACGTACGATTATCGTTACAGCGAAAACTTCTCGATTGCGCCGCTCATCGCGTGGAACTCCGCAGTTCCACCTTCCAGATGGAAAACCTTGAGTTTCTTTCCGGTCTGCTCGTTGTAGATTGAGCGCAGATACGGCGAATCGTCCAGCATCCGCTCCGCAATTCGATCGTCCGTTTCGAAGACCGCCGTTCCATAGTAACGCAGAAAGTCATGTTCTACCGTTGCGCAGATTTCGACCAGCGGATTGGCCTGCATCTGCTTGAATACCTCCTTGAACCCGCCGACACCGAAGTACACGACGCCATCCAGCAAGAAATGCAGCCCCATCGGCCTGCACTTTGGCTGGTTTCCGTCCT
Organism: uncultured Christensenella sp.; assembly: GCA_964509485.1. Lineage (GTDB taxonomy): Bacteria > Bacillota > Clostridia > Christensenellales > CAG-138 > UBA7703. The sequence goes on along the minus strand of CAZDXW010000023.1, from coordinate 36,855 downwards.
CGGTTGCGAGGTAAAAGGTCTGCGACTTCGTCAAAAATTCGTTCACTCGTTCCGCGTTGCTCATGGTCTCTTGATCCCCCTGTTTTTGTGTGGTATATTGGTGTGGATTTCTATCGTAGTTCAATTATATATCCTATAAAGGTATATGCAAGTACGATTGTGAAACATACCGTGGAGGTCTTATGGAACAGGATTTGTTTTGTATTTGTCCGTATGCAACGGCGCAGCGATTGATTCAGGGAAAATGGGCGATTTTAATCATGCACCATCTCAACGGCGGCAAGCTCCGCTTTAACGAGCTGCAACGCAGAATGCCGAAGATGACGCATGCAACCCTCTCCGTCCAGCTCAAGCAGCTCGAAGCGGAGGGTCTTGTGCTCCGAACGGAGTATGCGCAGGTGCCGCCCAAGGTAGAATATGAGCTGAGCGACATTGGCCGAAAGTTCGAACCGGTGCTGGAGAGCATTCAGGTTTGGGGTACGCAGTATTCCGAGTACCGCAAGAAATCGAGCCAGCCGTGAGGTTGTTGGTTCTCAGGAATTGATTCTCGTTTTCTCGGATTTGAGCTGTTTTTGATTGTTGTACATTGAAGTCAATTATCTCGCATGTTATGATGTGATGACTTCAGATGAATTGCGACGTTCGGTGTCGCGCTCGATCAATCGAATTCATTCGATGGTTTTCATCGGAATTCGAGTCGAGCCGTCTTTCATTTTGCGCTTTCTCCATTGATTCGTCCTTACTCTAAGTAAAGGATCGGTTTTCAAATGTCGATTGCCTATATCTTTATCGTTGGTTGCGCTCTGGCTTTTCTGTTTATCGTCGCGACCTATGCCATTCAAAATCGAACCATCGCCGGTGCAAAGGCATATATTCTCCAAATCGTCTGCGTCACCATCTGGTCCATTGGTTCGCTTTTAGAGATGATCTCGCAAACCGAGCAGCAGATGCTCCTCTGGCGAAACATTCAGCAGGTCGGCGTGTTTCTCATCCCCGTCGCTTGCGTCTATTTTTCGATTGATTACGCGCAGTATCACAAACTGAGAAAATACATCCCCCTGCTTCTGATCGTTTCGGTGTCGGCAATCGTGTTGATCTTTACCGATTCAAAGTTGCATCTGATGCGAACCGGCTACCTCGTTAGTTATAGCCCGTTCTTTGGAAAAGCGCTCTCCGTTCGGCAGACGCTTCTTGGCAAATTGCTGGTGACCTATAATTACCTGCTTGCGCTGATCTCGCTTGTGATTCTGTTCATCTTTTCCCGGCAGGTGTCCCGCGCGCTTCGCCGCCAGGTTTGGTTTATCCTGATTGCAACCGGCATGGTTTTCGTGCTCGGATTCTTAAAATCCGCATTTATCGAAGGAACAAACATCAATATTCCCATCGTGATCATCTACCTGCCCGGCAGCATCATTCTCTTCTACAACCTGTTTAAGAACAACTTCTTCCGTGTCTCGCCTATTGCGCGGGAAAAGGTATTCGACGTGGTGGAGATGGGCATCCTGGTCACGGATGCTTCCGGCATGATTGCGGACATCAACCCCTTTGCAAATCACCTGCTCCGCACGACCTTTGGCATCGCCGAGCACATTGGTGGCAAGCCGATGGATACAGTGTTTGCGTCTTTTCCGGACTGGCTGCACCAAACAAAGCAAAACGCGGTCAGCGAGGTCGAGCTGCACCTGTTGCAGCCAAGCGAACGTTACATCCATATTCGCGTTTATCCGCTGCAGTCCGGCAAAGGCGTGTTCGTCGGCTCGGTTTCGATTATGAGCGACAACACCGCCGACCGGCTCCAGGAGTTCGCGCTGAAAGCGAAGGCCGAAACGGACAGCCTGACGGGGCTGCTCAATCGCGAGAGTTTTCAGGAAACCTTCACCGCGCAGTTTCAGCAGTGCGCGGTAACGGGCGCTTCCCTCTCCGTATTGATGATGGATCTCGATAAATTCAAGAGCATCAACGATACCTACGGTCACGACACAGGTGATCGCGTATTGGTTGCGTTTGCGGAGTTGCTCACCGGCACGCTGCGCCATGAGGACGCGATTGCGCGGCTGGGCGGCGACGAGTTCGTTGCGCTCCTCCCCGGCATCGCAAAGCGCGAGGCGACCGAGATTGCCAACCGCATTCTCCGATCCGCCGAAGCGCAGAGCGTCTCCTGTGGAGCAAAGCGCGACATTCCGCTGGTCGTCAGCATCGGCATTTGCGACAACGCTTCCGCCGCTTCCGCGGACGCCATGCTCAAAGCCGCAGATCAGGCAATGTATCAGGCGAAGAACGGCAGCGGCAACTGCTGTGTGGAATGGAGCCTGTAATCTGGTTTTAAGAATTTGCCAACATTGAGGAACGTTACATGATTTTGCAGGCCACTTACGACGATTTGCCGGAGATTCTGGCGTTACAGTACCTCGCGTATCAAAGCGAGGCGGTGCTGCTCCGGAATTTCTCGATTCCGCCGCTCACGCAATCGCTCGAAAGCGTACAGGAGGAGTTCTCCCGCGGGACGATCCTCAAAGCGATGGAGGGCGAAATGATACTCGGCTCCGTTCGCGCCTATGAGCAGGATGGAACTGTGTTTATCGGCAAACTCATCGTGCACCCTTCGCATCAGGGTAAGGGAATCGGCTCTGCGCTGCTGCTCGCCGTGGAAGAGGTTTGCCCATGTGCTCGTTATGAGCTCTTTACAAGCAGCAAAAGCGAGCGCAATCTTCGCCTCTACGAGCGACTAGGGTACCGTCGCTTTGCCGAGCGGCAGGCGGCTCCCGGATTGACGTTTGTCTATCTGGAGAAAAAATCGGTCGAGTAAGCGAGGAGAATCGTTCTCCTTCTCTCAATTCCAAATATTCACATAAGGCGATCTATGCGAAACAAGGATGTGTTTCAAACCATCATCGAGGATTACGCGGTGGCGCGTCCCGGCTATCCGGACGCGCTGTTTCGCGATATCATCTCGTTCGCGAACCTGCCAAAGCATGCGCGGATTCTCGAAATCGGCGCGGGGCCAGGTCAGGCGACCGGCTATTTCGTACAGAACGGGTACAACGTGACCGCGCTCGAAATCTCTTTGCCACAGGTCGCTTATCTGGAGCAAAAGTTTGCCGGATATTCCAATCTGCGTTGTGTCTGCTCGCCGTTTGAGGATTTCGCGGCGGAGGACGGATCGTTTGATCTGGTCTTCTCCGCGACCGCGTTTCACTGGATCGATCCGCAAGTTGGTTACCCGAAGGCGTATCGATTGTTGAAGGAAGGCGGTGTGCTCGCGGCATTCTGGCACATGGAGTCCGTCGTTGAGGCGCAGACCGAGCGAGAGAAAAGCGTTCGCGCGATCGAACGCAAGCATGCGCCGGAGCTGGAAGACTATACCGAAGAGCAAGCGAACGAAGTGCATCAGCAGCGGTTGCAGCTTTCGCAGACACAGAATCTCTTTGGCGAGCCGGTCTACAAAGAATACCGCTGGGTGGATTCCTATTCGACCGAGCGCTACTGCAAGCTCATTAACTCCTACTCGGACTTCCATTCCATCCGCCCCGAGCAGCAGGCGGTAATTCTATCAGAAACCGCCGCTTATCTCAATCAACACGGCGGAACAATCGAAATCCCTCAATTGGTGCAACTGTATCTATCAAAAAAAGAATCGATCTGAACGTTGCGTTGTTATTCACCGGGCTTGTTGCCCGGTTTTTTTTACTTGATCATAGAATTCCTCTTTACAGATATGCAGCCAAGTGCTATATTCTTATCGTGACCGTTTCGGTCACGGTTTGGCGTGTTTGAAAGGAGTAGAGCGCCCCCTATGGCCTTCGAGAAATTGGAACAGGAAAAACAGTTATCGATCCTCAACGCCGCCTGCGAGGTATTTGCCAAGCACGGCTACCAGAAAGCCTCCATGCGGGACATTGCGGATGCCGCGCAAGTATCCAAGAGCGTACTGTTTAAGTACTTTTCGACCAAGGAGAACCTCTACCTCCGGCTGTTTCGCCTCGCCTCGGACAGCATTCTGGAGGCGGACGCGCTCGCCCGCACGCAGGGAAGCGCGGAGGACGACGTGTTCTCCGTATTGCGCAACAACGCGAAATCCCGGCTTGCCCTGTTTCGGCAGTATCCGTGGATCTACCGGTTCTCGTATACCGCCGCGTTCGACCCAGACCCCTTCGTTCAGGAGCTGGTTCGGCAGGAACTCGCCCGCTATCCGTCCTCTCAGGGCAGCGCGGGCGCTGCGTCGAGCGCCGCTCTGTATCGAACCCTGCGCCCGGACGTCTCGTCGGAGACCGCCTCGCAGCTGATCTATTGGGTTTCGCAGGGGTATCTGGAGCAGATGCTGCATCAAACCAGTGACGACCCGGATTCGTTGGAGCAGGGCTTTGCGCGTTGGGTCGACGTGCTGGAAACGCTGCTACGTAAAGATCGACAGCCGGTAGATGCGCCGGCAGAAAGATAGGCTAACGATATATGTCTACTAATATGGATAGATCAATGTATTCTGGCGGTATTGAGGGTGTGCCAGGCTTGCAGACCCACCTGCTCACCGTCTGCGGCGGGCCGGTTTGCGTTTACGAGGCGGGCGATCCCGAATCCCCCGCCGTCGTAATGCTGCACGGGGCAATGTACGACGAATCGAGGTTCATCTGGGATCAGCTTTTTCCGTATCTGGCGGCTGACCATCACGTGTTTGCCATCGACACGCCGCGACACGGGAAGTCGCGCCCATGGGAAGGCGTGCTGAATCAGGCGAAACTGCTGGAGATTCTGGACGAAGTGTTCGACGCGCTGCAATTGCGGCGTTTCCAGCTCGTCGGGCTCTCGATGGGCGGCGCGCTGGCGATTGGCTATGCCGCGCAGCACCCGGATCGGGTGCAATCGATGGTACTCTTCGAGCCCGGTGGACTTGGTGAAAAGCTGGACGCGCAGTTTGTGACCTGGCTTTACATCAAAACGCCCGGCATGCTGCGCATCTTAAGCAAAAACTACGTAAAAAAAGACCGCGCTGCGGTCCGAAAACTGCTCGATACGATCTATGTCGGCGGGTCAAAGCCCATCGATCCGGATCGGTTGGTTTCGATTTTGATGGACGAAATCAAGGGTAAATATGACTGCCACGAGAACGATATGGACGACTGGCAGCTGGACGGCGTCATCGGCCCGTTTCGGCTATACTGGAACCTGCTCGACCAGATTCCGCGAATCTCGTGCCCAACGCTCTGGCTGCGGGGCACAGAGAGCAAGCTCGTCAAGCAGAGCGAAATGGAGCGCGCTGTTTCGCTTGCACGCGAAAGCGGACAACCCGCCGAGCTTACGGTCGTTCCGCACGCGGGGCACATATTGCCGCTGGAGCAGCCGGAGGTTGTGAATCCGATGGTTCACGAATTTCTGGTGCAAACAGCGAAGTAGGATTCTCGCTCGTTCAACAGGAAAGTGATGATCCAATTTGGGGGCGCTTCTGCAAGCGCTCCTATTTGCTTCGCTTGATCGGCAACAGCCTGTTCGTCTCCGCGACGTAATCGGAAAACCCTTCCTTATATCCGGCGAGTCGTGTTTCCGCCATCGGAATGCTGATGAACAGAAACATCAGCGTGTTGGTCAGCGCGCCAATGCCCAGCGGCCAGAGCCGCGGGGAAACGGAGAGCAGCACGACGTACACGCCCCACCACATCAGGATTTCGCCAAGATAGTTCGGGTGCCGCGCGTTCTTCCAGACGCCAGTTCGAATGATCGCCCCGCGATGGTTCGAAGACCGCTGAAAGCGATGCAGCTGCACATCCGCAACGAGCTGCAGCGTCGCCGCGGAGAAGCACAGCGCGAATCCGACGCAGGTAACCGCGTTGATGCCGCCCGTCTGCACATAGAACAGCGCGGGAAGCAGGCAGAAGAATACGACCAGTGTTGGAAACAGCATAATGCCTAGTAGACTCACGAGCGGAAAAAGCGCGCCGGATTTCTCGCGGAGCATGGTATAGCGCCAGTCCTGATGCGCGTAGCCATGAAAGGTATACGCCCAGTTCGCGGTCAGGCGAACGCCCCAGTAAGCGACGCAGACCAATAGCGCAATGCTGCCCGCGTTCCACACGCCGAACTCCGAAATCGAAAACGGCAGCAGCACGACCGGCGCAACCGACCAATACGGATCGTACACTGAAGCGTTGCCCAGCGGAACACTCACGAGATAAACAAACACTGTTGCCGCAACGTCGGCAAAGAACAGCCGAACCATCGGTTCAAACGACAGTAGCCGATACACATAGAGCCCAACGGCAATGGCAGCCAGATACACCAAAACGGTGAATAGAAAACTAAGCCCCCTGCTCTGCTTCATGAGAACCCCCCCCCAACCAAAGATGCGATCGCCCGACGGTTAAGCGCGCTCCCCCGCGCGCCGCGCCGCTTCGATGACGTGCCCGATCAGCACGGTGGTCGTTACGGTACCAACGCCGCCCGGAACCGGAGTAATCGCCTCGACGATCGGCTCCAGCGCGGCGAAGTCCGCGTCGCCAACCATCGTTCCCTCCGGCGTAAAGTTGATGCCGACGTCGATGACGGTTTGCCCCGCGCTCACATACTCCGCGCCGATTACCCCAGCGCGCCCGGCGGCGACGATCAGGATGTCCGCCTTTCTCGTGAAGGACGGCATGTCCATCGTCTTCGTGTGGCAAATAGTAACCGTCGCATTTTTCTGCAGCAGCATCATCGCGGCGGGTTTGCCAACCACGAGACTCCGGCCAATGACCACCGCGCTTTTGCCGGCAACGGGAATTTCGAAATGCTCCAACATCTCCATGCAAGCCTGCGCCGTACAGGGCGGAAAACCGTTCTTCGCTCCCGCGAACACGCCCGCGAGCGAGCCGTCCGTAATACCGTCCACGTCCTTTTCCGGCAGCAGAGCCGCGCGAACTGCCTCGTCGTTGATGTGCTTCGGCAGCGGCCGAAAGAGCAGCACACCGTGGATCGACGCGTCCGCGTTGATCTGTTGAATGGTATCGATCAGCTCCTGCTGCGATGCGTCGGCGGCAAGCACAAACTTCTGTACGCTGACGCCCAGCGTCTCCGCGCGCTTGGTTGCGCCCTTTTCGTAGGCAACGTCGTCCGCCCGTTCGCCCACGCGAACAATGCCGAGCGTCGGCTGAACGCCTCTTGCCTTCAACTCCTCCACCAGCGGAATCAACCGCGCATGCAGGGCGGAGACCACCTCCGCGCCCTTAAGAATCTTCGCCATCGTTTCCTCCGTCTTCCGTTCCGCAACTACTTGCTTAGAACAGTCCGCTGATCTTTCCGTTTTCGTCCACGTCAATCCGCTCCGCGGCGGGCGACTTCGGCAGCCCCGGCATGGTCATGATGTCCCCCGTGAGCGCAACGATGAAGCCCGCGCCCGCACTGACCTTTAGGTTGCGCACCGTCACGGTAAACCCGCTTGGCGCACCGAGCAGCGCGGCGTTGTCCGAAAACGAGTACTGCGTCTTCGCCATGCAGATCGGCAGTCCGCCAAAGCCAAGCTCCGTGAGCTTCTGCGCCTGCTGGCGCGCCTGCGGGGTCAGTACGGCACCTTCGCCGTGGTACACCTGCTTTACAATGGCAGAAATCTTTTCTTCAATCGTCAAATCCAATTCATAGCTCTGAGAGAACTCGTTCGGCTGCTCCGCAATGCGGCAGACCTCTTCGGCAAGCGCCTTTCCGCCCTCGCCGCCCTTTGCCCAAACCTCGGAGAGCGCGGCGTTGACGCCGAGTTCCTTGCAACGCGCTTCCACGAGGTTCAGCTCGGCCTTCGTGTCCGTCGGGAACGCGTTGATCGCCACCACGCAGGGCAGATGAAACACGTTCTTAATATTGCTCACGTGCTGGAGCAGGTTCGGCAGCCCTTTTTCGAGTGCGTCGAGATTCTCAACATTGAGCTGATCCTTCGGCACGCCGCCGTGATGCTTGAGCGCGCGAACCGTCGCGACAACGACCACCGCCGCGGGCTTGAGCCCCGCCATGCGGCACTTGATGTCCAGGAATTTCTCCGCGCCGAGATCCGCGCCAAAGCCCGCCTCCGTCACCGCATACTCGCCGAGCTTGAGCGCCATGCGCGTGGCCAGCAGCGAGTTGCAACCGTGCGCAATGTTGGCAAACGGCCCGCCGTGCACAAACGCGGGCGTGTGTTCGAGCGTCTGCACCAGATTCGGCTTGAGCGCGTCCTTTAATAGCGCGGTCATCGCGCCCTCGGCATGCAGGTCGCCCGCGGTCACGGGTTGCTCGGCATAGGTGTAGCCGACGATAATGCGGCTGAGCCGCTGTTTCAAGTCCGCAATGTCCGACGCAAGGCACAGTACCGCCATAACCTCGCTGGCGACAGTGATGTCGTAACCGTCCTCGCGGGGAACACCGTTGACGCGCCCGCCAAGACCGTCCACCACGAAGCGCAGCTGCCGATCGTTCATGTCCACGCAGCGCCGCCAGGTGATCCGTCGCGGATCGATGCCAAGCGCATTCCCCTGATAGATGTGGTTGTCCAGCATAGCCGCGAGCAGATTGTTTGCCGCGCCGATGGCGTGGAAATCCCCAGTAAAGTGCAGGTTGATGTCCTCCATGGGGACAACCTGCGCATTGCCGCCGCCCGCCGCGCCGCCCTTGACCCCGAACACCGGCCCAAGCGACGGTTCGCGCAGTGCGACGACCGCTTGTTTGTCGATTTTGCGCAGTCCGTCCGCGAGGCCGACCGTCGTGGTCGTCTTTCCCTCGCCTGCCGGGGTCGGCGAAATTGCCGTAACGAGAATCAGCTTCCCGTCCGGTCGCGCGCTGTATTCGTTGAGAAGATTGTAGTCAATCTTCGCTTTGTACTTGCCGTATTGCTCCAGATACCGCTCGTCAATGCCCAATCCCTTTGCAATTTCGGATATTGGCTGCATCTGCGATTCCTGTGCAATTTCAATGTCGGTTCGGTTCGTCATTCCTGTTCTCCTTATGTTCGGGCTTGCGGATTGTTTTGTTCGGTCTATCGTATCGTAACGCGCAATTTCCTGTCAACCTCCGTTTGCGAAAGTTTTCTATCGGGGCGAAAAACGAATGCCGCCCGCTTTTTTCTTGCACGAAGCATCCAAATTTGTTATGATCTGCCCAATCGGTTTCGTTCGAAGCACCGATGATTCCATTTCCCAGACAACGAGGTAAAAAGTTTGAAAAAAACCGTCTTAAAAAAACAAAACGCCGCGACCCATTGCTTCATCTGCGGCGTCAAGAACCCCTTTGGACTGCACACCGATTTCTACGAGCTGGAGGACGGTTCGCTCGCCGCGCTCGTAACGCCGCACAGCGAGCACCAGAGTTATCCCGGGCGGCTGCACGGCGGAATCATTGCCGCGTTGCTGGACGAGACGATTGGCCGCGCAATCAATATTGCCGAGCCGGATACCTGGGCCGTGACCGCGGAGCTCTCGCTTCAATATAAGAAACCCGTGCCGTACGACGTTGAGCTCAAGGTTGTTGGCCGAATTACCGCGAACAACCGCCGCGTATTCACCGGCGAAGGGGAACTCCTGCTGCCCGGCGGCGAAGTCGCCGCAACCGCAACGGGAAAATACATGAAGATGCCGCTGCCGAACATTGCTGATTTTGACGCGAACGGCGAAAGTTGGCGCGTGTACCCGCGCGAGAACGATCCGGCGGAAATCGACTTTCCGCAAGAATAAATCCGCCTCTAAGCACGACAGCCCGCCTTCCGGCGGGCTGCTTTTGTGTTGCTTGTATGGTTAATTGCGCAACGCGTTGAGCGGCGCGGGAATACGCCCGCCGCGCTGAATGAACGCCGCGCTGGATTCCGTATGCACCGGCATCACCGGCGCGCTGCCGAGCAGTCCGCCCATCTCGATGAGATCGCCAACCTGTTTGCCCGGCGCGGGAATGATGCGCACGGCGGTGGTCTTGTTGTTGATCATGCCAATCGCGGCTTCGTCGGCAATGATTGCGGAGAGCGTCTCGGCGGGCGTGTCACCGGGGACAGCGATCATGTCCAGCCCGACGGAGCAGACGCAGGTCATCGCTTCGAGCTTGTCAATTGTGAGCGTGCCCGCCTGCGCGGCGGCAATCATCCCCTCGTCCTCCGAAACCGGAATGAACGCGCCGGAAAGCCCGCCAACCTGCGACGAGGCCATGACACCGCCCTTCTTCACCGCGTCGTTGAGCAGCGCCAGCGCCGCCGTGGTTCCGTGGGTGCCGCAGCGTTCCAGCCCCATCTCCTCGAGAATCCGCGCAACGGAGTCCCCCTGCGCGGGCGTCGGTGCAAGGCTGAGATCGACGATGCCAAAGGGAACGTTCAGCCGGATGCTCGCTTCGCGCGCAATGAGTTGCCCCATGCGCGTCACCTTAAACGCGGTCTTCTTGACCGTTTCGGCGACGACGTCAATCGACGCGCCGCGCACTTCCTTGAGCGCATGGTGCACGACGCCGGGGCCGGACACGCCAACGTTGATGACGCACTCCGCCTCGCCCGTTCCGTGGAACGCGCCCGCCATAAAGGGGTTGTCCTCCACAGCGTTGCAGAACACCACGAGTTTTGCGCAGCCCAGGCCACCCTGATCGGCGGTGCGTTCCGCGGTTGCCTTGATGATTTCGCCCATGAGGCGCACGGCGTCCATGTTGATGCCCGCGCGCGTAGAGGCGACGTTGATGGACGAGCAGACGTATTTCGTGGTCGCGAGCGCTTCCGGAATGGACAGAATCAGCCGGCGGTCGCCCACGGTAAAGCCCTTCTGCACGAGCGCGGAAAACCCGCCGATGAAGTTCACGCCGCAGGTCTCCGCCGCGCGATCCATCGCTTTGGCAAACGGAACATAGTCCTCCGTTTCGCTCGCCTCGGCAACCAGCGCCATGGGCGTCACCGAGATGCGCTTGTTCACGATCGGGATTCCCATTTCGCGCTCAATGTCCGTGCCGACGGAAACGAGCCGTTCCGCGCAATGCGTAATCTTGTCGTATATCTTTCGAGTCGCGGTGTTCACGTCGCTATGCGCGCAGTCGCGAAGGGAAATGCCCATCGTGATCGTGCGAATGTCGAGGTGCTCGCGGTCGATCATGTGCTGTGTTTCGAATATTTCCTTGAGGTCGATCATGAAATGGCGCCCCCTTAGACGCGGTGCATGGCGTTGAAGATGTCTTCCCGCTGAATGCGAATGTTGACGCCGAGCCGCTCGCCCTCTTCGTCGAGCGCGGTGGCAATCCGGTCAAACGGAACGCTGGCGTCCTGAACGTCCACGAGCATAATCATCGTGAACATGCCGCCGAGAATCGTCTGGCTGATGTCCAGAACGTTGACGTTGATGTTGGCGAGCGCGACGCAGATGCCCGCGATAATGCCGACGCGGTCGCGGCCGATGACGGTAACAATGGCATGCATGGGTATTGGGCTCCAATCCGAAAGATAATATATGTTTTGTTCCCGTGAGTTTAACACAATGAGAATGGGAAAGCAACGGAGGAAAATCAGGAAGTTTGCCATGCATCATAGTCGGATCAATTGCTGTCTTGTTCTGTGTAACGATCATTTCCTGACAAGAATATTGCATTTTTGATTGTAAATACAATCTTCCCACCCAAATCCTTCTGTACCCTTGTCTTCTTAATCTATACTCGGTATACTGGTAGAGAAGATACTTTACGTGTATTACTCATTCCTGTATAAGATTCACCTGCTAACCATGTTTCAGCCCTTTCAATTCAAATATTCTATCTACGACGAACCATACTGGCATATTGTTTTACTTTATTCTATGGAGGAGAACACATCATGGCCTTCAACACAACCGAACCCAACCTACCCGACAACACCCCCTCGACCCCCGTCACTCCTTCCAGCGACCCTGCCCCCGCGCCCGACCTCTCAGCGCTGCTGAACCAAGCGCAGGACGCATCCACCGGTCTGCATGACAAAGCGGCCTCCAAGGTGCGGCGCGCGGTTCTCGCCGTCGTTGGGCTTTCGATGCTCGTCATCCTGTTTCTGATTGTCTTCGGAACGATTCGCCAGAAGAACTACGAGGAGGCTTCCGCGCTGTTCGACTCCGAGAAATATTCCCAGGCTGCGGAGGCATTTGCCAAGCTGGGGCACTTTAAGGATTCCGCCGACCGCACGATCGAAAGCCAGAACTGGGCGTCCTATAGCCGCGCGAGCAACCTGATTGAACCGTATCGTCTCGACGACACGACCGAAGCAAAACAGATCTTCCTCTCGCTTGGCGACTTTCAGGATTCAGCGGACATGGCGGTGTACTGCCAGAACCGGATCGATTATGCCGCGGCGGATGATTTGGAAACCGCCGGAGATTTCGCGGCGGCGCAAGCCGGGTTCGAAGCGCTTGGCGATTTCAATAATTCGAAGGAACGTGCCCGCTACTGTTCGGACACTCTGGACTATCAGGCCGCCTGCGCGCTCATGGAGCAGGGCGACTACACCGCCGCCGCGGAAAAACTGGCGGCACCGGCGAAAAGCAGCTTTGAGGATGCGAACGACAAGCTCGAGCTCTGCGACAACAAGATCGACTTTGCCGCCGCCGAGCAGTTGCTCATTGATGGCAAGAACTACGAAGCTTACAAAGCGTTTACCGCGCTGGGCGACTTCGAAGGCGCGTTTCTGCGCGCGGAAGCCTGCGTTCTCGCCGCGCCAAAGAACGGCGAACTCTACCACAACGAAAATTACAACTTCAGCCAGACGCAGCTTACGGTTTATAATTCCAGTTCAAATGATTCGTTCCTCAAACTCTACGCCGTCAACGGGGATCTCGTCTGCTCGTTCTACATTTCTTCCGAAAAGAAGGCGACCGTCCGCGTGCCCGAAGGCACCTATACGCTCAATCAGGCGTATGGCACGCGCTGGTTCGGTCCCGAGGATATGTTTGGCGACGAAGGCGTTTACTATCGACAGCTCTTCGGAGATACCTATGAATTCACGATGGAAAGCGAATACATCTACGAAATCTCCACGCGCGACTCGGGAGACGGAACGTATATGAACGACGACAGCACGGATCGTGGAAGCTTTTAGCGGAACGCATCCGTAGATTACAATTCATCAATCGAAAAAAGAGCGCGAAGTCGAAGAATCATATCGGCTTCGCGTTTTTTCAGATGATTGAGAATAAGAATAATCTCCTTTCATTTGCATGCTTTGCTTTCTTCGCGTTATGATAGGATCAGAAAACGGATTTCATGCTTCCGGTTCATCAATTCACCAAAGGAGCGACTCAATGAACACCCTAGACACAATCTTCGCCCGCACCAGTTATCGCGGCAAATACAAACCAACTCCCGTTCCGCGCGAGCACCTGCAGCAGTTGCTCGAGGCGGGGCTATCCGCACCCTCCGGCTGCAACAAGCAGACGACCAGCCTCGTCGCCATCGACGATCCCGCGCTGCTCAAACCGCTCGTCGCGCTGACGCAGAAGCACATTGGCGACACCGCCCCCGCGATGATTCTCGTGCTCGCACAAAAGACCATTGCTTATCGCGACCGCACATTTTATATTCAGGACTATTCCGCCGCGATTCAAAACATTCTGCTGGCGGCGGTTTCGCTCGGTTATGAAAGCTGCTGGGTCGAAGGACAGGTCACCGACGTGGATCGTATCGGCCGCCAGATGGCGGACTTCCTAGGCATTCCACAGGAATATGAGCTGGTTTGCTACCTGCCCATCGGTGTCGCCGCGGATCCCGTCAAGCACCCTGTGAAAAAGCCATTCGGTGAGCGTGCGTGGTTTAATACCGAACGGGTATTTGAGCATAAATAAGAGAACCTGTGATGCAGCAAACTCTGCCCCCTCAAGCTCAATCGACACCCAAACCCAGTTGTGAGGAGGATTTGATGAGACAAACCGTGTTCCGCCTTGCGGCTGTTCTGTTGCTTGCCGCATGCGCCGCTTGCGCGCCAAGTCTGCCCGTGACAGAAGCGCCAAAGCCATCGATTCAAACGCCGACGCCGTCCCCAACCCCCTCGCCAACGCCAACTCCCTCGCCTGCCCCGTCGCCAACGCCGTCCCCCTCGCCGACGCCGGGCCCGCCGGAGGGTTACGTGCTCGCCTTTGCGGACGAGTTTGACCAACCGCAGATCGACGAAACCGTTTGGAACTTCGAAACGGGACCATGGCCTTACAACGAAGAGCTTGAATACTACCGTCCAGAAAACGCATGGGTCGAGGATGGCAATCTGGTGATCGAAGCGCGCGCGGAAGCGTTTGAAGGACGTTCCTATACCTCCGCGCGGCTGACAACGCAGGGTAAGCTCGACCTCACCTATGGCTATATCGAGGTACGCGCTGCGCTCCCCGTTGGCAAGGGCACCTGGTCGGCCGTCTGGCTGCTGCCAACCGATTTGCGCTATGGCGGGTACCTGCATTCCGGCGAAATCGACGTGGCGGAGCGGGTTGGTTACGACTCAAAGCGCGTGCATCATTCCATCCACACCTTCCAGAACAACGCCGTTTCAAACAACGCGATTACGGCCTCCACTCGCCTGACAAAAAAGGACGACGCGTTCCATATCTACGGGCTGCTCTGGACGGAGGATTCGCTGCGAATCTATCAGGACGGCGTGGAAGCGCTGAATTACCGCAGAGCGGAGAACGCCTCGTCGGAAACATGGCCGTTTGACGTTCCGTTTCATCTGATTCTGAACCTGGCGGTCGGCGGCACCTGGGGCGGCGCAAAGGGCGTTGATGACGCGGTGTTTCCGCAGCAAATGCTCGTCGACTACGTTCGCTATTACACACTGCCTGCAACGCCAGAACCGTAATCAGCCTTAGAATTTTCTCCAACGCAAAGGGACGCGAACTTCTCCGCGTCCCTGCTTGTTTGCTCTTGTTTCTTATCGTTTGTCCGCCCGAATGCGCAGGTGCAGGCGGTATTCCGTATTCGCCTTGAGTTCATACGGCGGATGCAGCTCCAGCACGCCCGGCAAATCACCGCCGACGCCGCGCATGGCTCCGTCGAGGCTCAACGTCGTCTCCGGTTCGCGGGCTAACTCATGCTGATGCTCCGCGTCGTCCAGCGCGCGTTGGGAATAGTTCCACGCGGAAAACTGAAGTGAGTCCGACAGCCGCTCCACGAAGAACCGCTTGCCCGAGCCTTCGAGCAGCAGCGTTTCCACATCGCAGCGCGCGCCGTTTTCCTGCGGGCGCATGTAGGGATGCTCCATCTCGGCAATCGCACGGCGATACCGTCCGAGCGGACTGCCGCTCTTGCGGTCGAGATAGTTCTCCTCCGGTCCGCGGCCAACCCACTCGACCATCTCAAAGCCCTTCGTTAGCGTGCCTTGCAGACCGATGCGAATCGGCTTTCTGCGCCGCGTGCTTGCAGAATGCAGCAACTCGACGGTTCCATCTGAAAAGACGCGGTATACCGTTTCCTCGCGCTGGAAAAACGGATGATGCCAGCGCACGTGGATCGCGACGGTGTCTCCCTCCGCCGCGGCAAACATCGTTCCGGAGAGACGGGCGTTCTTTCGTTTCCACGCGCTTTCCGAAAGGAACGGCAAGAGCTGCGGCACAAAGTTGGAAAGCCCGCGGTCGTTGTCCGTCATCGCGCGGTAGTAGTTCGGCAGAAACGCCCGAGCGACGAACTCCTCGCCCGCGCGCTGCCAGCTCGCGAGCGCGCCGTCCTCGAAACGCAGATAAAAACCTTCTCCCTCGACCACCGCCGCATTGCCGATGGTCGTCAGCGTCAACTTACCCGGATGCGGAATCTGTGCCATCGGCGTCCGGTTTTGCAGCACAAACTGATCAAATGCCTGCTCATACCCCACGTCCGCCCAAAGCGTGTTCGACTTGAGCACCCAGCGGAAGGTCAGCGTCGCCAGTCCGTCGTGCTTCGTCTCCACCGGCAGCTTTATCGTGGCGCTGCCACCCGGCGCGGTGCGCGCAAACTGTTCCGCCGTAATCTCGCCGGATTGCAGCGCGGTGCCGTCCGCCTCCAGCGACCAAAGCACGCGATACTTTGACAGGTCGCAGAACATCTGCCGGTTTTCCAGCGCGAATTCTCCCTTGGATAAATCCACCGCGCGCACGCGCAGCACCTGATAGCACTTCTTGACCTCCACGGCTGCGGGGTGCGGCGTCCGGTTTGCGGCAACGATTCCGTTTGCGCAGAAGTAGCGGTTACCACCCACAGTCAGCCGGTTTTTGAGCCCGTTCTTCGGGTCGAAGCGCTCCATATAGTCCTCGCCGTGCAGCCAGCGGTCGCCCTGTTCGTCCTTCTTGTGAATGGACTGGTCGACGAAGTCCCAGATGAACCCGCCGCAGAGGTGGTCGTAACGTTCAAACGCGTCCGTATATTCCGAAAAATTGCCGAGGCTGTTTTCCATGCTGTGCGCAAATTCGCAGAGCACGACGGGCATCTTCGCGTAGTGCTCTTTCGTGATTTCGAAGTAGCGCAGCGAAGGGTAGCCGACGTTTGCGCCAAAGCGCGCCGTCTCCTGACGGCAAAGCTTGCCAAACAGTTTTTGATCCGGATACATGCGGCTGATTAAATCGCTGCTGCGCGGATTGACCTCGCCTTCATAATGGAACACGCGTGTGCCGTCCAGCGCTTCCGCTGCTTCGCGCATCGCCGCAAAGTTTGTGCCCGTGCCCGCCTCGTTGCCGAGACTCCAGATCACGACGCAGGCGTGGTTGCGATCCCGCAGCACCATGCGACGCATGCGATCTACACAGGCATTCGTCCAGCGCGGGTCACTCGCGGGCAGGTGCGGGCGCACGCCGTGCGACTCCAGATCGTTTTCGTCCATCACGAGAATTCCGTATTCGTCGCAGGCTTCGTACAGACGCGGATCGTTCGGATAATGGCTCGTGCGCACGGCGTTGATGTTGTGCCGCTTCATGAGACGGACGTCCTCAATATACCGCTCGTCCGGCAGAGCCCAGCCGGTGTCCGGGTCAAAATCGTGCCGGTTCACGCCGCGTAGAATCAACGGCTGATTGTTTAAATACAGCCGGTTCTTACGAATCTCGATCTTGCGGAAACCGAATCGGAACGAGTAATATCGCGTTTTCCCGCCGGTGGTGCATTCCAGCAATACCGAATATAGATTCGGTGTTTCGTGGCTCCAGAGCAGCGGGTTGAGTGCCTCGGCTGCGAAGTGCATCTCCGCCTCTCCGCCGAGCACCGCCGTTCCCTCGCCAATCGTCAGCCCCAGCGCCGGAATGCTCGCGCGAAGGCGGAGCTCCCCGCTCTCGCCGTATTGGTTCAGCCGAACCATCAGGCTCAGGCTCGCCTTGGTCAGCGACTCATCCAGCTCTGATCGTAGGTAGTAGTCCCGCATGCAGGCCTTCGGCTCCGCGTAGAGAAACACATCCCGATAGATACCGCTGAAGAACCACATGTCCTGGTCCTCCAGATAGGTTCCGTCGCTGTAGCGCCAGACGACCGCGGTCAACTGGTTCTCGCCCTCACAGAGGAAGTCCGTAACGCGGAATTCATGCGGCGTCATCGAGCCCTGCGAGTAGCCAACCTCGCGGCCGTTGATGTAGACGGCGAGCGCCGCCTTCGCCGCGCCAAAGCAGAGAAACACCTCCTGCTCCCGAAACGACTCCGGCAAGGTAAACGTCCGCCGATATACGCCGATCTCCTGCAAACCGTGGCTGATCTGCGGAATCTTTCGCGGGTTCGTGCCAATCGCCTGCGGGTAGGACATTGCGTAGTAGCACGGCTCACCGTACCCCTGCAACTGCCAGACGCCCGGAACGCGAATCGAATCCCAGCCGGAATCGTCCGTCGCCGGATCGGTCACGCCCTGCGGCACCTCGTCGCCACGCACATATAAAAACCGCCACGTGCCGCTCAGCGATACGCGATAGGGGGAAGCTCCGCGCGACAGCGCGCTCTCAGCGTCGTCATAACCAAACGCAAACGCGTGTCCCTCTTCCTTGTTTCGAGCGATGATCTCCAGATTCTCCCAGTCGTAAACGCGTTTGTTCGGCATAGTGTACCCCTCTAAACAGTTAGAATATCGTTTCGAACGAATCGTTTGTTGTTGCCGCAGCTTATGGGTGCTGCTCACCCGCGCGGTAAGCCGCCATAATGTTCTTGAATATTTCGGCGCTCGAAGGCGGCGTCCAGGTGATTGCGTTCGCGCCCGCGTCAATCGTCTGCTGAATCGACTCCGCGCTCGGTCCGCCGGTTGCGATGATCGGCAGGTCGGGATAGCGCGCGCGAATCGAACGCACCACCTCGGCGGTCTGTGCCGCGGCGGACACGTTCACGATCGACGTGCCCGCAAGCAATCGCGCGGAGATGTCCGTATCCGCGCGGGCAACGGTCACGATGACCGGAATATCGATGGTGTCCGCCACCTCGCGAATGACCTCGTTCGCCGTCGGCGCATTGACCACGACGCCAATCGCGCCCTGCATCTCCGCGTAGGAAGCCATGTGCACCACGCGCTTGCCCTGCGTCAGGCCGCCGCCGACGCCCGCGAACACGGGAATATCCGCCGCCGAGAGAATCGCCTGCGTAATGACCGGCTGCGGTGTAAACGGATACACCGCCATAATCGCGTCCGCGTTGATGTTTCGAATGATGGCAAGATCGGTAGAAAATACGATGGAACGAATGCATTTGCCGAAGATGGGAATCCCGCTGCAGGAATGAATCGCCTCCGGAATTCGCAGAGCGAACTTGCGGAGGGTGCCGTCGATTGGCGTTGGAGTGCTCAAGCGCAACACCTCCTGTTGGGAACGATATAAATACAATTATGTGGAATCTAGTACCTATTGTAACCGTCGATTCACGCGTCTTCAAGAGCCGGAATGTGTATATACCGAAAAGCTTTTTGGCATTTGCTGCGACAATTCATTGGCGAAAACAAAAACGGACGGAATCCGTTTGATCCCGTCCGTTTTGTCACGAAAAACGAGTTTTCGTTTTATTCAATCGCTTTGAGTGACTCGACCATGTTGATCTTCTCCAGCTTCGGGCGCATGATGATGTCCACGCAAAACGCGAACACAAACGTCAGCGCAACCGAGAAGAGATAGCTGATCGGCTTGATCACGGCGTGGAAGTTCACCATGTCGAAGTTCAGCTGGCTCATGACGAACGCATGCAGCCAGAGCCCGAGCGGAATGCCCGCCAACGCGCCAAGCAGCGTCAGCACCAAATTCTCGCGGAACACGTAGGCGCCAACCTCCGGCGCGTAGAACCCCAGCACCTTGATCGTCGCAATTTCGCGAATGCGCTCCGTAATGTTGATGTTGCTCAGGTTAAACAGCACGACGAATGCCAGCGCGCCCGCGCTGATGATCACCGCGAAGATCACGAGGTTGAGGCTGGTCATCATGCTGTCCACGCGCTCGCGGATGTCCGCCGTTACGGTGACGTTCGTCGCGCCGTAGTCGTCCAGCAGCGCGGCGGCCGCGGCGTGCTTATCCGCCTCGGCGGCGTTGGCAAACGCGGTGTCGTATTCCCCACTGTGCTGATAGACCGACGCATACGTTTCCGGCGACATCAGCACGTAGTTATACACGAAGTTCTCAAACACGCCGTTGACCGTTAAGTCCAGCTCGCGTGCATCGTCCAGCGTCACGTGGATGGTGCCACCCGGCGAGACGCCGCTGATCTGCGCGAGTTTTTCGCTGATCAGCACGCCGCCGTCCGTTGGAAAGCTCAGTTTCTCCTGTTTCAGCGTATGCAGGTTCATCAGTTCGCTGATCTTCGGGTCACCCGTTGCAATAACGTTAGTCGTCTTCGCGCCGTCCCGCGTGTCCACCTTGAGGGAGTCCGTCGTGACAAATACGCACTTCGATAGCAGGCTAGCCGTGTCCGCTTGGAAGGTTTGCTGCTCTGTTTCGTCCTTTGGCTCGTCAAACAGCACGGCAAAGTCGTAGACCATGATGTTGTCAAACTGGTCGTCCGCAATGTTGGCAATCGAGTCCCGAATGCCAAAGCCCGTCATCAGCAGCGCCGTGCAGCCGCCGATTCCAAGCACCATCATGATCAGCCGCTTGGTGTAGCGAAACACGTTGCGAAACGATATCTTCTTCATGAAACTCAAGCGATTCCAGAGGAACGGAATCCGCTCCAAAAACACACGCTTGCCTTCCTTGGGCGCTTTCGGGCGCATGAGTTCCGCAGGCATGAGGCTCAGCTCCGCGCGACAGGTCAAAAACGTCACGCCGGACAATCCAACAATCGACGAAACGAATAGAATCGCGAGCAGATTCCAGTCCACCACGTAGAGAATCGGTGCAAAGCCGTAGAGCATGCCGTATGCCTGCCAGATGACCCACGGAAAGAGTTTGACTCCTCCAAAGAAGCCAATCAGGCAGCCAATGCCCGCCGCGCTTGCGGCATAGGTGATAAATTTCATGGCGATTGTGGTGTCACTATAGCCGAGCGCCTTGAGCGTACCGATCTGGGTGCGCTGTTCCTCGACCATGCGGGTCATCGTCGTCATACAGACCAACGCGGCAATCAGGAAAAAGAACAGCGGAAAGACCTTCGCAATTCCGGCGACGATGGCGGAGTCGTTTTCAAACCCGACATAGCCGCTGTTCATCTCGCGGTCGAGCACGTAGACATCCGGCCGCTCCAGATCCGTCAGGTCGGCCTTCGCGTCGTCAATCTTCTGCTTTGCGTCGTCGAGTTTCTGCTTCGCGTCGCTGAGTTTTTGGTCCGCCTCGGCCTTTGCGTCGAGGTATTCCTGCATGCCCCTGTCGTACTGATCCTGCGCAACCGCGAGGTCGTGCTTGCCGGAGGCGATCTGCGAGCGCCCCGCCGCAATCTGCGCGGGCGCCGCGTCCAGCTGCGCCTTGTTCGCGTTGAGCTGCGCTTCCGCCGCGTTGAACTGCGCCGCTGCGGCGGCCTTCTGGCCGTCCAGTTGGGACTGCGCAGTATCGAGAGCGTCGAGTTGCCCCTGAATGATCGCTTCCTGCGCCGTGTCGCCCGCCGCCTGCGCGGCAAGCAGCGCCGAGTTCAACGACGAGCGCTGGGAGTCTATGGTCGACTGGCTCGCGGCCAGCTGTGCTTCTGTGCTCGCACGGGACGTGGTATAGTCCGCGTACGCCTGCTGCCAGGCGGGCAAGCCTGCCTGATATTCCTGCTCGGCTTCGTTCAGGTCGTCTTCGTATTTATAGATGCGTCCCCAGCCCGCTTCAATCTGCGATTTCGCGCTTGCCAGCGCGTCCTCCGCTTCGCCGAGCTCCTTATCCGCGTCTGCCTTCTTGGTGTTGTATTCGTTTAGACCGTCGTTGTATTCCTGCTCGCCGTCCGCAATTTTTTGGTTCGCGTCCGCAACCAGATTGTCGTAGCGCGTGTCGGCCAGCAGTTGAATGTCGTCCTTGAGCGGCTGCTCCATCGCATCCATCGCGCTTTGATACGCGTCGCTGAACATCCGCTCTTCGGTTCCTTCCAGCGAAACATAGATCTCCGTATAATAATCCGTCGAGAACCCGTCCGCCGGCAGATAGACAAACGCGCTGATCTTTCCGCCGGAGAGCTTCGTCGTTCCGCGTTCAATGTTGAGGTACTCGGTGGAATTCACGAGCCCGACAATCGTGTATTCGTCGTACGCGAACGCATCCAGCGTGTCGGAATCGTTCTCGCTGGAAATATGGATCTTTTTTCCAAGGCTGCTTTTGTCGAGCACGTCCGCGTCGCCAACGCACTCGTTTGCCGCCTGCGGCATCCGTCCATCTGTGAGGCTGAGTTGATTGAGCCGGTTCAATATCGCATGCGCGCTGACCACATAGGAACCGTCGTTCTCCATGTCGATGATTGCGTCCATGCTGACGGAACCCTCCGCCGCGGTGACGCCCTTAATTTTGGCAACTTCGCCTACGTCCTGCGTTTCCCAGCCAACGGTGGAAATCAGCTTGTCGTCGTACATCGCGTTTTGCTTGATGTAGCGATCCGCGGTGTCGACCATTGCACGCTGGGTAACCTTGAGTCCCGAAAATACGCCGACGCCAAGCGCGACGATCGAAAGAATCGCCAGAAAACGCCCAAGGGACTGCAACACTTCTCGTGTTCTATTTTTTCTCCAAGCGGAAAGAACATGCATCACCAGTCGATCTCCTCTACCGATTTGGGATGCTCGTTTCTTTGCACGGAGACCACCGTTCCGTTCTTCACGCGCACCACGCGATCCGCCATCTGCGTAATCGCGGAGTTATGGGTAATGATCACAACCGTCTTTCCCTTGACCCGGCCGAGATCGGAGAGCACCTTGAGCACCTGCTTGCCGGTGCTGTCGTCGAGCGCGCCGGTCGGCTCGTCGCAAAGCAGCAGCTTCGGGTTCTTTGCCAGCGCGCGAGCAATGGCGACGCGCTGCTGTTCGCCGCCCGAAAGCTGCGCGGGAAAGTTGTTCATGCGCTCGCCGAGGCCAACGTCCTTAAGCGTTTCGGCGGCGGAGAACGGCGTCTTTGCCAGTTCCGTCGCCATCTCCACGTTTTCCAGCGCGGTCAGATTCGGAATTAAATTGTAAAACTGAAACACAAACCCGACATCCTCGCGGCGATAGCGGGTCAATTGTCGTTTGCTATAGGCGGAGATCTCCTCGCCGCCAAGAAAGGCCTTGCCGCTCGTGAGCGTGTCCATGCCGCCAAGAATGTTTAAGAGCGTCGTCTTGCCCGCGCCGGACTGGCCGACGATCACGCAGACTTCGCCCTGCTCAATAGAAAAGTTCACGTCGCGCAGCGCATGTACCGCTTCGCCTTCGGTGCGATAGACCTTTGCGACGTTTTCAAACTGTACGTATGGTGCCATCTATATTCCTCCAGGTTGTTTCCAGCAACCGTTTTCTCAAATAATAAACAAATTCTCTTTTAATGCCTGCGCATTGTAACGCGCAATTATGAACAGAATATCAACTGGAGTATAATTTTCTTTTTTCTTCACAACTTTGCCTTTTCGAAGAGCGATTTTCCGAATTATACGCTATTGTACTTGAAAAGATGGTATCATGTTTCCCA
The DNA here is from genome assembly GCA_964509485.1 of uncultured Christensenella sp. GTDB lineage: Bacteria > Bacillota > Clostridia > Christensenellales > CAG-138 > UBA7703. Next base: position 13,942 of record CAZDXW010000023.1, on the reverse strand, counting down.
GTGGATGCAAAGTTTTGAATCAAATGAGGACGCTTTTTTATGTTGACACATGAACCTTCCGCAGAGGAAATCGCAACCTGGAAACAGGTGTTTGCCCAGTATCGCCCCCGCCTGAAACCGAACCGGAAAAGCGGCGAAGAATTGCTCGCCTATCTTCGCTCGCGCTATTCGCTGCGCATGCTGCAAGATTCGAGGGCGGATCAGGTGGTTATTCAGAATATACTACAAAACGAATCGCTTGCGCGCGAACTCCCGCCGGGCGCCGCGCCAAGTCCTGTTTGCTGCATCGTCGAACCCGTTGGCGCGGGCGAGGCGCTCTATCAGGAGCAGGACGCCTGTTTTCAGGGAATCGAAATCTTTGTTGGCATCGATCTAGTCACCGGCTATTTCGTTGTGGAGGGAAGCAGCCGCCTTTGGGACGAACTCTACGCGTTTCGCGGACTCAACGAACACGATCTTTCAAACTACTATAGCGTTGCGGAGTACATTGCCTGTTTAGAGCGCTTTGATCTTCTGAATCAGATTTGATAGAATAACGATTAGAAGATTCGTATCAATCGCATTGTTTCTCGATGGGAAACAATCGTAACCGGAAAGGGTTTCAATGAATCGTTTTGTCGTAGAAAGCTTATTTGGCATTCAAGGATTAAACATTACCTGGTATGGGGTGATCATCGCCTCCGGCATGCTGCTTGGCATATTGCTCGCTGGCGTTCGCGCCAAGCACCGCGGCTGGAAGTCCGATCTGGTGCTGGACTTCATTCTGCTCGCGATTCCGCTGGCGGTCATCGGCGCGCGGCTCTATTACGTTGCGTTCGAGTGGGAACAATACGCGCAAAACCTCATCAAGATTTTTGCAATCAACGAGGGCGGTCTCGCCATTTACGGCGCGGTGATCGGCGGATTTCTCGCCGCGTTTCTCTTTACCCGCGCGGCGAAGTTTCCGTTTCTCAAACTGCTCGATCTCGTGATTCCGAGCCTGATTCTCGGGCAGATGCTCGGGCGCTGGGGCAACTTCATCAATCAAGAGGCGTTCGGCGGACTGGTTTCCAATCCCGCGCTGCAGTTCTTTCCCTTCGCCGTGTACATTGACGCGCTTGGCGAATGGCATCAGGCGACGTTTTTCTACGAGAGCTTCGGCAACGCAATCCTCCTGACCGTCACGCTGCTCCTCAGCCGAAAGCAGCCGAAGGACGGCACGCTGCTTGCCGTTTACTTCATCGGTTACGGGTTGATTCGCGTGTTCGTCGAAGGATTTCGCTCGGACAGCCTCTACCTCTTTGGCAGCATCCGCGTCTCGCAGCTGCTCTCCGGCATTTTGATTCTCGTTGGAATCGCGCTGCTGGTTCTGATTCATAAGGGCGTGCTCCCTTCGAAGCCATACAGCGGGAAATACTGCGTTGCGTCGCCCAAGGACGAGCAACCGGCCTGAGCAAGTAAAAAAAGAGCGGACGTCCGCTCTTTCTTTGTTTACCGGTTCTGCTCCAGAAACCAGGTTTTCAGGATTGCCGCCTGCGTTTTTCCATCGCAGATTTCGCCGGAGAGCACCTGCTCCACCAACGTCTTGAGCGGAATCCGCTCGACGCGCAGGAATTCGTCGTCGTCCGTATGCTGGCTGTGGAACGACAGCTTTCGCGCGATATAGAGGCGAATGTTTTCGTCCAGCACGGCGACGGAGGGGTAATAGTCGCCAATATACGTCAGCTCGCCCGCCTCGGCCCCCGTCTCTTCCGAAAGCTCGCGGCGCGCGCAGTCCTCCGGCGCTTCGTTCGGGTCGAGCTTGCCCGCGGGCGCTTCCAGCAACACCTTCGAAAACGGATGGCGAAACTGGCGCACCATGAGCACCTCGTTTTGTTCGGTCAGCGGAACGATGCAGACCGCGCCGGGGTGTCGCATCACCTCGCGGATGGCGGTTTTGCCGTTTGGCAGGCGCACCGTGTCCCGAAACAGGTGCACGATTTTTCCGTTGTAAATCTCCTCCGAGGAGACGGGTACTTCGATTAAGTCCTGATCCGTTGGATTCTGTTGCATGGGCCCTCCGTTTGTGAAAAACAAATACTATGCCATCGATTTTACCACAGATCGAACGGCCTGTTTGCAAAACAATTGCAACAATGCCGGATTTTGCGTGCTAAGGATAACGACCTACTATGAATGGAGGAACTTCCCACATGCGCATCGGCTACGCCTGCCTGACCGTTGCGGTTGAGCAAACCGGCATTCGCACCTGCACGCTGAAACATGCCGCGCCGGAAACGCTCCTCTCGCTCGCGGGGGAAAACCTGCTCGCGCTGGAGCGCATGGTCGACTACAACATAGCCAACGGAATCCGGCTGTATCGAATCAGCTCGGACCTGATCCCGTTTGGCTCCAGCCTCGCCGCAAACCTCCCATGGGAAACGGTCTATGCCGAGCGAATCGCGTCCATCTCGACGAAAATTACGAAGAGCGGTATGCGCGTATCCATGCATCCCGGGCAGTATACGGTGCTGAATTCCGAGGGTTCCGGCGTGGTGCAACGCGCCATTGAGGATTTGCAGTATCACGCGCGCGTGCTCGACGCGCTGAACCTCGATCAAACGCACAAGATCATTCTGCACGTTGGCGGAAAGTACAACGATCCCGCCGGGGCGCTCGCGCGTTTTCGCGCGGTCTATCGCGACCTGGACGAGTCCATTCGCCGCCGCCTCGTGCTGGAGAACGACGGCTCCATCTATACCATTGCGGAGGTGCTGGAGCTCTGCCTCTCCATCGGCGCCCCGGCCGTCTACGACAACCTGCACAACGCCATCCACCCCGCGGATGTTACGAAAAGCGACGCGTATTGGATCGAAACCTGCCGCCCGACCTGGCGCGCGGAGGACGGCACGCAAAAGACGCACTATTCCCAGCCAAATCCCGAAAAGACGCGCGGCGCGCACTCGGATAACATTGCCATCGACCCGTTTCTTGCCTATGTCGAGAGCCTGCCGGAGCCCCGGCCGGATATCATGCTGGAGGTGAAGGACAAAAACCGCTCCGCCGTGAAATGCCAGCTGTGCCTTGCTCCGCCAAACCAGCGGCTGCTCGAAACGGAATGGGGACGCTACAAATACGCCGTATTGGAGCGCTCGCCGCAGGTGTATCAGGAGCTTCGAACGCTGCTCAAGGACAAGCAGGGTGATCTCGCGATTCCGTTCTACCGTTTGGTGGAGTCCGCGCTTGCCCTGCCGGAGGATCGCGGGCGCGCGGTCAACGCGCTGGAGCATGTTTGGGGGTATTTCAGCGATTGCGCTTCAACCGCCGAACAGAAACGATATGCGTCCTTTCTCGCTCGATTTCAAAACGGTTCCGCCCCTCTTTCCGAAGGAAAAGCGTTGCTCTACCGACTCGCGAAAGTCTATTCGCAGGAGTATCTGCTCGGCTCCTATTACTTTTCGCTTTAACTACAGTATACGCAAAAAAGCCCGCCGTCTCCGGCGGGTTTTGTGCTGTATGCCTGTTAATCGATGCTGCCGGTCTTTGCCAGTTCGAGAAAAATATCCACCCACTTCGGATCAAACTGTTTTCCGGCGTTTGCTTGAATCTCCTCTACGCATTGCTCAAATCGCATCGTCTCTCGGTAGGGACGGCTGGAGCGCATCGCGTCGAACGCATCCGCAATCGCAATCACGCGCGATCCGTCCGGAATCTCCTCCTCCTTCAACCCGTCGGGATACCCTTTTCCGTCAAAGCGCTCATGATGGTGTCGAATGATCGGCCAGATGCGACTGCCCGGATCGAGCGGGCGGATGATTTCCCCGGCGAGTCGGCTATGCTGTTTAATCGCTTCGTACTCCTCGCTGGTGAGCTTGCCGGGCTTTTGTACAATGCTGTCCGGAATGCAGATTTTTCCGATGTCGTGCAGCTTTGCCGCCCATTGCACGTCCAGCAAGACCTCGGTTACCCCATACTTCTCTTCGTAGAGCTTAACGGCGATCTCGCAGACTCGCTTCGAGTGCCCGTCCGTGTAATGATCCCGCGCCTCCAGAAGGTTACAGAGCATCTCCATGCTCGTGAGCACGAGGTTGTGATATTGCTCGCGCAGTAGATCGTGCGCCACCTGTTGCGCCCGCTGGTAGGCCGCCTTGCTCTCCTCGCTCTTGCGCTGCGCGGTGATATCCCGTGAAATGACGGCAATGCCCTGTAGTTCGTGCCCAGGCTCAAAGACCGGCGCGTACACATTTTCGTAGATCTTGTCGTTCTTTGCGTCGGTCACCATTCGGCTAAACGAGCTACCTTCGTGTGTTTTTAAATGGTCGAGCGCGCGGAGCACCTTTTCTCTGGACTCCGGGCGGTGGCAGTCCACCATGCTCTTGCCGAGGAGATCTTCACGCCGTACACTGCGAATTTGCTCCGCCGCATCGTTGATAAAGACCATATTCCCTTCCGCGTCGGAAAGAACAATTCCGTCGCGCAATTGCTGCAACACAAGCTCGTACAAATGATTCAGCCATTCGCTGTCCATGCCGATTCCCTTCTGTTCATGGCGTCGTGTCCGGCTTTGTTCCATCTAGTAAACTGTATTTCTTGTACAAATATACTATAAATTCTTGTAGTACAATTTGCAAGCATCATACATATTCTTAATGAATTGGATCAAATCGACTTTTCTCGATTGTTCTCCTGTTTTCTCACTCGATCCCTTCTCCCTATCTCAATTGAAAAACACAAGGCATACAAAAACGGCGGAGCCCCATCCCAGAGCGCTCCGCCGTCTTTGTTTGAATGAAACGATGTATCAGTTCGTATGGTGCTTGATCAATGTTTAGAAGAAGAACAGTCCCACCGAGCCGGGGCCGACGTGCGACGCCGTGCAGGGTTCAAAGTAGGCAACCGACACCTCTGCGTCCGGCGCAAAATCGACGATGTCCGCCGCCAGCAGATGCGCTTCGTCCTCGCAGCCGGTGTGCGTAATGCCAAGCACGCGGTTTTCCGGATTTGCCACGTGGTATTGCCGGAATAGCTCAAACATCGATTTGAGCGCCTTCTTGCGGCCCAGCATCTTCTGGTCGAGCACAAGGCGGCCTTCCTCGTCGCCCTTGAGAATCGGCTTTAAGTGCACAATCGATCCCGCCAGCGCCGCGCTGCCGGAGATGCGGCCGCCGCGCTTGAGAAAGTTCAGGTCGTCCACCATGATGTACGAATGGATTTCGTGGCTGCGGCGCTCCGCGTGTGCGGCGATTTCTTCCAGCGACGCGCCGCTTTCGCGCAGCTTCGCCGCTTCGAGAACGATCATCCCCTCGCCGGCAACTGCCGTCAGCGAGTCGACGATGACGATGCTGCGATCCGGATATTTCGGGCGCAGAATCTCCGCCGCCGTCTGGCTGCATCCGCAGGTGCCGCTGATGCCGCTCGACATCGCAATATAGAGCACGTCCTCGCCCGCCTTCAGATGCGCTTCAAACGCGGCAAGAAACGTAGCGGTGTTGACCATGGAGGTCTTCATCTCCAGCGTGCTGTCCTCGCGCATGCGCTTGATCATCGCCGCGTGGTCAAAGACGACGCCCGGTTCGTAGCAGACAATCTCTTCACCGTTCAGCGAAACCGTCAGCGAGACGACCTCAATGTGGTGTTCGTTGAGCTGCGCCTCGGTCAGGTTTGCGGAAGAATCGGTATAGAGTGCGATTGACATTGTTTGTTTCACCTCTTTATCTGGTTTATAAAACTATGATAACCGCTTTACAACATTATGTAAAGAGGTATAATGAAGAAAGCGAAGCTGGTCTTTTCCTGCCTCTGCGGCTATAATGGAACAGACAACGCAAAAAAGGAGGGCAACATGCAGTACGACAAAGCGCTTGTCGCGGACAAACTGCTCCGCTGGGAACGATTTCTGGATGGTTTTCGGCTGCCCGGCTGGGACGAGCTGCCGAAGATCGCGTTGTATATGGATCAGGTAATCGGGCTGATCAACCAATACCTCGGCTTCTTTGTGTACGATCCGAGCGAAGAAAAGCTGCTCACGCCCTCCATGGTGAACAACTACGTCAAACAGCGCCTGTTGCCCGCGCCCGTTCGCAAAAAGTACGGCAGAAAGCACATTGCGCTGTTGATTATGATCTGCACGATGAAGCAGACCATCGGCATGGCCGCGGTGGCGAGCATGCTTCCGCCGGACGACGAGGCACTGATTCACGCGGAATATGATCGATTCATCGTGTCGTACCTGCGCATCTCCCGCTACGTGGTTCAGCAGGCCAAAGCGAGCGCGGAACCGATTTTTGACCCGGAAAGCAATACCGGCGCGGAGGTCAACGACCTCATCATCGGCGCGGCGGTTGCGGCGAGCTTTGCGCGCCTGCTCGCGGGCAAACTCATCGCGCTGGGCATCCCTGCCGAACGGGAACCGGAACCGGAATCGTAAATCCTCTATAAGTAAGTATGAAAACTAAGAACGCGCCTCGGAACCATCCGAAGCGCGTTTTTTGATTGCCTTGCGCTGTTGTCTACAGGCGGCGAAGCGCGATGAGCACAAAGTTCATCCACTCGCCCGCGCCGGCGTTCATGGAAGCGCGGTCGCCAACGGCATATTCGTTATCCGTATCCAGCCATTCCTGCCAGCACTCGTAGAAGTGCTCCCGATCCAGCTCCCGCAGGGCGAGAATCTCGATTCCCTCCGTCGCCGAGATCACCTTACGCCAATGCTCGCAGTCGTGAATCGTGTCCAGCGCCTCCGGTGTCCAGGAGAGCAGCAGCTCCGGCGGCAGATTTTCGTGGACGTCCTTTCGAAACCCCGGCGCGAGCAGAATCAGCTTGCCGCCGTGCTTGACGAGCGGAAGCAGGTGTTTGCCGAGATACTCCGGGTCCAAACCAAAGTACTGGTACGAGTCGATGCAGACCGCCGCGTCGAAGAACTCCTCCGCGTAGGGTAGCTCGTGCGCGTCCGCATGGATGGCGACGATCTGCTCGCGGGTCAGCCCCGTTTCGGTAAACCGCCGGAAGTTATCCGTTGCGGTGATCCAAAGATCGGTTGCGAACACCCGAAGTCCATATTCCTTTGCGAGCATGATTGAGGTAACTCCTCGCCCGCAGCCGAGGTCGAGCACCGTGCCGCCCGCCTCCAGCGGAAACAGTGAGAGCGCTTCTTCGAGCAGCTTTGCCGGGTTCGGCCCCATGATGTTTTCTTTTAAAAAGTCCTTGTCGAACTTGGTTGCCAGTTTATATTGCATGTTTCTTTCCCTTCCAACGGTAAAGTTTCGTCCTTCTGTGCATTGCGTTTCATCCAAATAGAACCCCGAAGAACAAAAAACGCATGGAACAACGCTCCATACCGTCTAAAATGCGATCTCTCGTGTCGCGGCTGGCGCTGTCTGGTATGAAACGCGCGCATTCGAAATTGGGTAACATAAAGAGAATCCCCTTCTCTCGAACGCGGAGCCTGTGTTTCCTACCGAACAACGACCAAAAAGACACTTCCTTTATGCTGGATTATGCGAGCCTCTCGCACGAGGAAATTCTATCATGCAGAGTACTATTTCGCAAGCCCGGTTCCGCCGAACGGCGTGCACATGGTGTTTCGCATCTGCGCTGCAAAGGCGTCGATTCGCTCCCGAATCCCCTCTGCCTCCATCGCCTCGCCGGGGTTGTTTGCCGTTTGCAGAAAGGCAAACCGCGGCGGCAGCATAAAGGTCTTGTTCAGGCAGAGCGCGCCGAGCACCTGCTGCGCAATCAAATCCCCTCCGCTGTAGCCGGAGACGATCACGGAGTATAGGTACTTGTCGTAGAGTGAATTGTAGACCAGCACGCTGGTCAGGCGGTTGATGAACGCGAGAATGTTTGCGCTCACGCTGTCGTTGTAGTTTGGGCAGAGCAGCAGCAGCGCGTCGCACTCGTTGATGGCGGGATACACGTCGTTTGTGATTACGCCGCCGTAGAAGCAGCTGTTCTGCCGCGCAAAGTGCGCGCAGGTGGTGTACGAGCATCCCCGGCAGTCGTAAATTGCGCCGTTTTGCAGCGAGATTTCGCGAATGTCGCAAACGCCTTCCAGCCGTGCGGCAATGGCCGAGCCGATCTGGAGCGTGTTGGAGGTGGATCGGTCGGAGGCGTGCAGCAGCAGCACCTTCGGGCGATCCGCCTGTTTTGGCGCGCAGGACGCGAGGCGCAGCACAAGCTCCCGCGCGGACTGTGTATACGCCTCCGCGGGTTCCACGTTCCGCCGCGATGCCTGCACGCGCCAGTTGTCGAGCGAGGCGGTCGCCTCCACGAGCGGCTTGCCCGGAAAGAGGCATCCCGCGCCGTTTGCCGCAAACGCGAGCATGTCCGCCATTTGTTTCGTATACAGCTCGCCCGCGCCGTCCACGAGCATCGCGCCGATGGAGCCCTCCATCGCGGTCGGGTTCTGCCGTAGCGCGGCAATCAGCGCGCAGAGCTCTGCATCCAATCCGTGCTCGCTCAAACTCAACGCAAAGAGCACCCGCTCGCCCCGTAGTCGGGACACCGCCTCCGAAACGGGCACGCGCTCATGCGGTACCCCGTCCAGCGCAAACGAGAGCACGGAACGCAGGCGGTCGTTATTCGGATTTTCGACGACGATCAGTCTGCCCATCTTACGTCAAACTCCCGCAGCATATCGTAGCTCTCCTCGATCCGTGCAACCAGCTGCTCATGCAGCGGCTGGCGGAGCATCTCCGGCCCGTTTCGGCCAAACCGCGCGCGGCAGCCAAAATACGCGCCGCCCATCGGCACCGCCGCGTCGTGCCACTGCCCGCGCAGCGCACGTAGCACCGAGACCGCCGCGGAGGAAATCCCCGGCGCGATATACGGCTTGTAGCCGATCTTACGGATTTCGAGATTCGCTTCCTCCGCCCTTTGGGTGAGAAAGCGGGATAGATCGTCGGCATACCCTTCGTCCGGCACGTTTGCGACGACGAGGCCCTTGCCATGCGGCCCAAACGCGCAGATGCGCTCGTCGTGCACCCCCTCCTGCCGAGCTGAGAAGATTGCCCGCGCGTGCATCACGCCAAGGCCGAACCCGCGCACCTGTTCGGGCAACAGTCCGTTCCAGTCAAACTCCCCGCGCTCATTTTGATTGCTCATGAGAAACACCGCGCGGCTAAGTTGATCGACGGGGTCGGAGACCTGCGCAAACAGGCCGAGAAAATCCGCCTCGCGTGCCTGCCGCGCGTAGTCGCGCAGCAGTTCGCGGTTTGCCTGATACTGCATCATGCGCACGTCTTTTCCGCTTTCCTCGCCCACGTCCGGTACGAACTGCGCGGCGGTAAAGAGCAGCGCGTCGCAGCGAAAGAGCTGGCTGTTGTCTTCCAGCACGATGTTCGGCAGGGGTTCGTCGTCCTGAATCGGCAGCACCTGATTCAGCTCCGCCTCGTAGCGCAGACGCTTGTTAAAGTCCGTGTCGTACAGTCCGATTTCGGAAAGGTCGCTGCCGAGCAGCTTCAGAGCCGTTGCCGTCGTGCCGCCGACGTTGCCCAAGCCGACGAGGTTGACCTTCTTTTTTACGCCAATCGTCCAGCGGTAGGCTTCGAGTACGCGAAACCAGCGCGAGAACGCGGTGTTTGCCACGCAGGCGCCGTGCTCCGCGACAAACCGCGCGAGCGCCTCCGTCTGCTCCGCCGGTTTTACGGGCAGAAGCAGCCGGATTCCCTCCGGCTCGTCCAGCTCCGCGAGGTCGCGAATCGCAAATAAGCCGCGGTTTATGAGCGGATCGCGCCAAACGAGCAGCACGAGCGGCGCAAACGGCTCATCCGCCGGAATCGCGCCGTCCGGCAGCGCTCCGCCGCACGGGCAGAGGCAGACATCGCGGTATCGGTAATACTCCATTGGCTTACACATCCTCCGCATGGGAGATTCGCCGCATCTGGCGGATATCGTCCTTGATATACGCCGATGCGACGGTGTTGAGGTCGTATTTCATGTGCGTTCCCTTATCCGGCAGGCGCGGGCGCAGCAAAGCCTCGCCGAGTCTGCGCAGCGTGAGTCCGGTTCCCTGTAGCTTCAGGTAGCGTTCCTCCAGAACGGTCATAATCGTCAGCGTGTTTCGCAGCGCAACGCGGGAATACTCTCTTACGGTGGACGGCGGCGCGCCATGCAGATATTTCGGGTACTGGTATGGCAAAATCAGGTTGATGCTCGGCGGAAAATCCCGCTCGACAATCGCGCCCTCGACGCTGTCCCCGCCGATAAACGGATACAGCAGGCTCTCCGTAAACCAGTAGAGCATGTTTGGAATGAAGTATTCACAGTCCACGTTTCGCTTCTGCTCGCGCATCAAATCCAACCCGCGACCGGACAAAATGCCAACGATGATCCGCTCAATCTCGACGCCCTCCTGCCGGAACAGCGGGTCGAGTTTTTCAAGGCGGTAGCCGTTGTGCAGCAAATCGTCAATCAGCAGCACGGGACGGCGGAAGGACTTGAGCGTCTTGATCTGGTTGACCAGCGGCGAGTAACCGGGGGATTCCGTTATGTCAAATCCGCTCTCGTTGGCGTGGAACGCCTTGTCCGCGTGGAGCGCCTTGGTCACGGTGTTTGGCACAATCGTTTCGGCCAGCACCTTGCCGTAGGGCACGCACATCGCCCGACCGAGAGTCTTCTCCGTCGGCGGTACGTTGGAGACGCCGTTGTACGCGCGAACCTTCTCTATCAACCCCGCGTTGATCGCCTCCATGTCAAAGCTCAACAGCAGTGTTCCGGGGAACATAGCGCAGATCGAGCGGCGCAGCGCGGGCCGCGTGGACATCACCGCCGCGCGGACGGCCTCGTCCGTATCGAACGGCTCCTTGATGCGTTGGAGTGTGTCCTCCAGCAGTACGATCGGCGCGCGCATATCCGCATACAGCAGCGATTCCTGCCCGGAGACGGGCAAAAAGCCGAGTTGCTGCGCAATTTCGCGCTCCGCGTCACTTCCGCAGCGGTAGAGCGCGTAGGTGTGCTCGCGAATCAGCGAGCGCGCGAGCAGGTCGCAGAGCAGCGCGCGAAGCGGCTCGCCTTCCCCGCTCGTCTCCGTGATCCAGATGATCCGTCCGGAAGCGAGCCGGCGCACGGTCTCCGCCGCGCGGCGCATTTCGCCGAGTACGTCGTACAGGTCGGTCACGCTCACGCTGCGGGAATTCACGTGCGCGAGCACGCCGCCTGCGTCGTCGCGATAGACGCCGTTGTATTCCTCGCCGGTTTCGCGCACCTCGCAGCGGTTCTTCTCAATTTCGTTGAGCTCGCGCTTGTACTGCGGCATCCTTAGATAGAGCCCGCGCGCGTAGATATAGTCCTGCACGACGGGGTCAACCAGCATGCCGATGTCCATGTCCTTGTCGATGTAGTCGCGAATCTGCGTGCTGCTCGCGCTCTCGTAATAGGCCGGAATCGTCAGCGAAACAACCTTTCCGCGCAGGATATCCTCCGCGCGGCGCGGGTCGTTTTGGTGCGCCGTGTCCACGCGCAAAAAGAGAATATGGTTCCAGGTTGCCGCCGTGCCGGGGCCGGTCTGGCGATAGGCGCTCGCGTTGAGAATGACATCGCTTCCGGCGACGAGATAGATTTCACGGTCGCGAAACAGCGAGCCGAGCTTCTTGAGGTCGTCCACGACGGCGAGATTGACCGGAATCTCGTCCGGAAAGAGGTACACATCCGGCAAAAAAGCGGCAGACATGCTGACGATTTCGCGCCGCAGCAGCTTTGCCAGCGTGCGCTTGCTCCAGCTGAACTCGTCCACCGAGAGGTACACCTCAAACCCGCGTACGACGATTTCCTCGACAATGCGCTTGTGCCCGGCGGAAAACGGATCGAACGTGCCGGGAAAGAACGCAACCGGTTTGAGCGGCTCAAAGGTGAAGCCGCCGCTCGTTTCGCAGAGCGTGATGAAGCGGTAAAGATGGTTGAGCATCGCCGCTTCGTTGAAGAACGCGAGCATGCCGTCCCGCCGCTCGCCAAGCAGCGTTAAGAGCTTTTTACCGAATCGGACGAGGCAGGCGCGCCGCGCGGGCAGCGGGCAGTCGTCGTTTCCAAAGTAGTTGCGGCAGATCGCCTCCAGCGCGGTCAGGCGAATGTCGTCGTCAAAATGCGCAACGCCCGTGAGCAGCAGGCCGAAGATGCGCTCGGTCACCGCGTCCGTCCGCGCACCGTTTTCAGCGGTATAGATCGTTAGAATCACGGAGAGCGTCACGAGCGCCGCGCGAGCCGCGCGCGTGTTGGACGCGCGAATCAGCCCCTGTAGGTAGTCTATTGCCTCGTCCATCTCCTTTTCCGGCACGTTGCAGACCAGTCGCCCCAGATAAGGCGGAATGTAGCCGGAGATCTCGTTCTGTCCGGTTTCGAGCTCGCGCAGCAGGTCGATCATGATTTCGTTCTTCTGGTCGACCGAGAGCACGGAGGATATCTCCACCAGCGCCTGACCCGCGCGCTCGCGCACCGGCAGATGCTCGCTGACCGAGAGCAGGTTGCTCAAATGCATCGCAATATGAAACGCCTCGTCCGCGTTTTCCAGGACGGACTCGCAGAGCCGGTCGATGTGGGCAAGCTTCATCGTCCAGGGAATGCTGCTCTTGAGGTTTGCCAGATAGATTTCCGCAACCGGAAACGACGGTTCGGGCAGCGGCGACAATCCTGCTTCCCGGCGCAGGCGGTTGAGCATCCAGACGGAGGCAAACTCCGCGTCCGAAGAAAGGTGTACCGCCTCCACACCGCGCTTGAGCAGCGCCGTGTCCCCGTCCACCACCGCGCGGATGGCGCGTAGGGCGCAGATGCGAATCCGCGCGTCGATGGAGCCCGCCGCGCCCGCGAGAATCGGCAGCATCCGCTCGATCTCCAGGCGCGTCATCACGCTCTGCGGAATGTGCGGCAGGGTGTCCATGAGCACGAACAGGTCTTCGCTGCCGCTCGAGAGGATCCGGCGGCAGAGCTTCTCCCAGTAGCCGCGCCGCTCCTCGGGCGAGCAGTTCGCAAACAGGCTGCCGGAGATGGTTTTGAGTGAATTGCTGATGCGCGAGGCGTGTTTTTGCGAAATCTTATAGTCCGGGTGCAGGCAAAGTTCAATGTAGTCGTCCCAGAGCGTCGTGCTCTCGCTGAGCACCGCGTGCAGCGCCGGAGCAATCGCGAGCGACCCCGCACCGCGCGGCAGTTCCTTTCGGTAGCGCGGGCCGGAGTTGGCGAGAATGCTGCCCATAATGCGCCCCGCGTGGCGGCGAACGTCCCCGTCGTGATGCATGAGCAGTTCGTAGAGAAACCGCAACGTCAGCAGCTTATGCGTGCGCGTCATATAGGTGCTGTATTCTTCAAACAGCATCAGGTAGGTGCGAATCCGGTTCAGGTTCTTCTCGTCCCTCGCCTGTTCCAGCAGCGCCTCGAACGAGTCGCTGACCGAAATCGTATGCATCAGGTGAATGTTGTTGTCGAACGCATGGTTCGTCAGCGCGCGAATGACCTCGCCCTGGGTCAGCAGTGCCGCGTCACGGCTCTCCGGCAGGCCAAACGAGCTGGCAAAGACGTTTGTGCCGACGCCGTGCGTCTCCAGATAGCGCTCAAAGTCGTCCAGCTTGCGATAGACCGTTTCGTACCGGAGTTTCTTTTCCGGCGTCATGTCCGCGAGCTTAACGAAGATGCGATCCCGCGCCTCCTGCAGCGTGCCGACGATCGTTTTGTCCTTGCCGTCCTCCCCCGCCTCCGCACGAACGCGAAAGTCCGCGTAGATCAAGAGCAGGGACTCGATTGGCAGGTTTTCAAACTCCAGATCCCAGGTGGAGTGGTTCGCCGCGATGTGTGCAATGTCCGGCATGGCGCGCTCTTCGAGCCACTTCCAGGTGTAATAATAGTGCAGATACGGAATGCGCCCCATGTCCTCGCCGCGACAGCCGAACTTGCCGATGTCGTGGCTCAGCGCGGCGGCGGCGACGAGCGCAACATCCACCGGAAGCCCCGCGACGGCGGCCTGACGCGCCATGTGCACGGCAACATGCCGAACGCCAAAGGTATG
>CAZDXW010000022.1:0-39423 GCA_964509485.1 uncultured Christensenella sp. | reverse complement strand
CCGCCTCGTCCAGCAGGCCGAGCTGATAGAGCCGGTTCTCGCTCTTTTTGCGGTGGCTCTGCGACGTCGAAATCTGGAGCGCAACGATCAGGAAGAACAGTCCGAAGAGAAACGCGCCTGTCAGGTACAGAACGGCGTTCTCCATCTCGTTGCTTGCGCCCTCGTTGAAATAGTAGGAGCCAAACAGCGACTCATAATCGCTGACGGAAAGACTATAAAAATCGGCCAGCGTCTTGATGTCGTCGTAGCTGATATAGCTCGGCATGCCGTTGAGCCGGTGCGGCACCGGATAGCTGTAATCCTGCGCGTTGGACGAAAAATAGGCGTTGTACGCGTCCGAATACGCGCTGAGTGAATCGTAGGTTTCCTGATCGAGATTGATCAAAAACCAGTTCTCGTCCGGGTCCATTACCTCGTAGTACCGATAGGAATCGCTGTCGTCCGGATCATATACCCAGTCGGACAGAAGTTGTACGTCGAGGTAGGAATAGATATCGTCTGCGGTTTCGTGCGTGAGCCGGACGGGCTCCGGTGTCGGACGGCTGAATTCATACCCTGCACCAACGATCATTGCGGTGAGCAGAATTGCGAGGATCAGCCGCCAGACGCGCTGCGCCCTGGTCGGCAAAAAATACTCAAACAGCGTCTGCTGCGAACCGGAATTCGTGGTCATGAATCAAAGTTCCCCCCATTGCTTGATATCTTATTATACCTGCCGAAGCAGAATCCGTAAAGTTCGAGCCTGTCGATACAGGCGCGGATGGCGAAGGCGCGCGCGCTGTGCTAGAATGAGGGCGGAGGATTGGAAGCCATGCTGAAAATTGCGCAGTGCACCGATTCGTTTCTGCCGGTCCACGACGGCGTCAGCCGCGTGGCAAACGCCTATGCCCGCGGGCTCGCCGCGCGCGGACACGAGGTCTACGTCGTAACCCCGATCATGACCGAGGGGTACCGCGGCGCGTACCCGTTTGAAGTGTTGGATTATCTCGCGTTTGCCCTGCCCGGCGCGTCGGAGACGAAAACCGGCGTGGCCGCGCTGGACTTGCACTATCTCACGCGCGTCAACGCGCTCTCGTTTGACATTGTACACGCCCATAGCCCCGGTTCGGCGGGCATGGAGGCCGTGCGCCTCGCGGACAAGCACCACGTACCGCTCGTTGGCACCTTTCACACGAAATACCTGCGGGAGTATCTCTCCGAGCACGGGGACGAGCACCGCAAGCAGCTCAATAAATTCTTTGCGTTCGACTTTTTCAGCCGCTGCGACGAAATCTGGACGGTCAGTGAGGAGGCGAAGGCCTTTCTGCTCGACCGCGGATTCACGGGCAACGTCGAGGTGTTTGACAACGGAACCGAGCGCGAGGCGGCGGACGCGGAAACGCGCGCGCGCGTTCGCGAGCTGTTTCACCTGTCAAACGCGCCCGCGTTGCTCTTTGCCGGCACTCTGGAGCCGGAAAAGAACCTGCCGCGCGTGCTGGAAGCGGCAGCTCTCGTAAAAGCCAAAGGGCTGAACTTCCAACTCCTGCTTGCGGGGCGCGGGCCGGATGAGCAGCATGCGCGCCGGATTGCGAAGGAGCTTGGCCTCGCGGGAACGGTGCGTTTCTTAGGGCAGGTGACGGACGAGGGGTTGATGGCGGGGCTCTACGCCGAGAGCGCGCTTTGTCTGTTTCCGATGCAGGGGATCAGCGCGGGGCTCGTTGTGCGCGAGGCGGCGGTGCAGGGTACGCCCTCTCTTGTCGTGGCGGGCAGCGCGGCGAGCGGACTCATTCAAAACGGTGTCAACGGCCTAACCTGCGGCGACACCGCAGAGAGCATGGCGGAAGCCATCGAGGAGTTCTTTCGCCAACCGGAGCAGGCGCAGCGCATGCGCACCAGCGCCATGGCGATTGCCCCCGTTTCGTGGGACGCGGTGCTGGATCGCGTCAGCGCGCGCTACGAAGTGCTCGCCGGGATGGAGCGCGCGGCGCTACGTCGCAAGCGCGGGCTCTTCCGAACCGAGATGGACAAGGTCGATCTGACGCTCGAAAAGCGTGCGATGGACCTGATCTGGAAGTTTTTGACGCAGGACACGCAGCATCTTTACGCCTACGCACACCGGCCGCAGAAGCCTGCGTTTCGGGCGGAGCCGGATGGCCAGCCGCTGCCGCGCTCGTCGCCGGAGGAACAGGGCGTGTCCTCGCGCGCGATCACCGCGCTGCTGGACAAGATTCACGCCGACCCGAACGCGCGCGCGCACGAGATTATGATTCTCAAAAACGGTTCGGTCATTGCCGAGACGGCCTGGGCGCCGTATGAAACCGATTTGCCGCACCAGCTCTACTCGCTGAGCAAGAGTATCACGGCCACCGCAATCGGCATGCTCGTGGACGAGGGCCTGCTGGACATCGACGAGGCACTCTGCGACATCTTTTACGACAAGGCGCCGGAGCGTGCGGACCTGCCCGCCTACCGGATGACCGTGCGCCACCTGTTGAATATGAGCACCGGTTCGCTCTTTAACGAGTCCGGCTCCGCGATGGGCGCGGACTGGGAATGGGATTTTCTGCGCGCGGGCACGAAGTTTGAACCCGGCACCGCGTTTGACTACAACTCGATGAACACCTATATGCTCGCGGCCATCGTCCGCCGAAAGACCGGCGAAACGCTGACGGAGTACCTCAGACCCCGTCTCTACGAGCCGCTCGGCATTCGGGAGTATTACTGGGAGACCTGTCCAAACGGAACGGAGAAGGGCGGCTGGGGACTTTCGCTGACGCCGGAGAGCGTCGCCAAGATCGGCCAGCTCTACCTGAACAAGGGCGTCTGGAGCACGCCGCAGGGGCAGCGCCGCCTGCTCTCCGCAGAATGGGTCGAAGCGGCGACGCAGCCGCAGATTGCCACGCCGAAGGGCGAAATCACCTATGGCTACGGCCACCAAATCTGGATGACCGCGCGCGAGGGGTCGTTTCTCTTCAACGGCGCGTTCGGGCAGTATATGCTCGCCCTACCGGATCTCGGCGTGCTTGTCGTGCTGCTCTCCGGCTCGTCTAAACTCTTTGCGCAGGGCGGCGTGCTCGATTACGTGACGGACGCGCTGGACGACGGCGCGCCTTACCCGCTGCTTCCCGACCCGCGTGCGGCGGAGGCGCTGCAAACGACTATCGCTTCGCTGAGCGCGCGCTACCGCGAGCCGTATTTCAACGCGGCGGTCAATCGCATGCCGCTGTCGGAATTGGCGCAGCGGCTCGACGGGCGCGTCTACTCGTTTGCGCCGAACATCGGCGGGCTGTTTCCAATGATTCTGCAGGCGGTGCACAACAACTTCAGCGCCGGGCTGTCGCAGGCGGTGTTTTCCACGGGCGAGGACGGCGCGCTGCATCTGGAACTGGTCGAGGGCGAGGAAAAGCACCGACTCTCGTTCCGCGAAGGCGTCTATACGAACGCGAGCGTCAGCCAACGCGGGGATGTGTTCGAGGTGCGTGTCGCGGCGGAGGCGGAGCTGACAAGTGCGGACGAGTGGGCATTCAGCGCGGTGGTGCATTTTATCGAAACGCCGTTTACGCGGGTGATTCGCTTTACGCTCGCGGCGGACGATTCGCTCAAGATTGTATTCGACGAGAACCCGTCCATTCGGGATGCATCGGAGATGATGCTCGAACTCACGGGTATTACGCGCATTGAGGTCGTTCGAAACCTCATGCCGCTCTTAAAACGGGATCGCTTGCAGCATACGCTAAGGACGTTTACGACCGTAACGGTGCAGGGAAAGCTATAGAGACGCAAGAAAAAAGCGTGCGAACCCGATTGGGTTCGCACGCTTTTGTGTTGCTTGCGTTTATGCCGACTGCTTCGGCTTTTTCACGTTCTTCTTTTCGCCCGTGCCTTCCGCGAGCAGCGGGGGGCAGACCTTTTCGATTACGTCCCGCGTGATGCGGCATGTGGCGACGTCCTCGCGCGAGGGGATGTCGAACATGATGTCCAGCATCACGTCCTCCAGAATCGCGCGGAGTCCGCGTGCGCCGGTCTTGCGCTCAATCGCCTTGTGCGCGACGGCGCGCAGCGCGTCCTCGTCGAAGGTCAGCTCGACGCCGTCCATCTCAAACAGGCGCTGATACTGCTTGGCGAGCGCGTTTCGCGGTTCGGTGAGAATGCGAACCAGTGCGTCCTCGTCCAGATTTTCCAGCGTCACGATGATCGGCATACGGCCGACGAACTCCGGAATGAGCCCGAACTTGAGGAGGTCTTCCGGCAGGATGCTCTTGAGCGTCTCGCCGACGTCCTTCTGGACGTTGCTCGTGATCTCCGCGCCAAAGCCGAGCACCTTGTGGCCGATGCGCTTTTCAATGATCTTGTCCACGCCGGAGAACGCTCCGCCGCAGATGAAGAGGATGTTCGTCGTATCGATCTGGATGAACTCCTGATGCGGATGCTTCCGTCCGCCCTGCGGGGGAACGGAGGCGACGGTGCCTTCGAGAATCTTGAGCAGCGCCTGCTGCACGCCCTCGCCGGAAACGTCCCGCGTGATGGACACGTTTTCGCCTTTGCGGGCGATTTTGTCGATCTCGTCGATGTAGATAATGCCCTTGCTGGCCTTCTCCACGTCGTAGTCCGCCGCCTGAATGAGCTTGAGCAGAATGTTTTCCACATCCTCGCCCACGTAGCCCGCCTCGGTGAGGCTGGTTGCGTCCGCAACGGCGAAGGGAACGTTCAAAATGCGCGCAAGCGTCTGCGCAAGCATCGTCTTGCCGCTGCCCGTTGGCCCCAGCATGATGATGTTGCTCTTTTGCAGCTCGACCTCGTCGTCCTTCTTGCTCGTGGAGTTGATGCGCTTGTAATGGTTATACACCGCAACGGACAGGGCGCGCTTGGCGGTGTCCTGACCGATGACGTATTGATTGAGCTGGTTGACGATTTCCTGCGGCTTGGGGATGTTCGTCAGGTCGATTGGTTCGGCCTCAACGTCCTCCTCAATGATCTCGCGGCAGAGCTCGACGCATTCGTTGCAGATGTTGACGCCGGGTCCCGCGATGATGCGGTGCACGTCCTCCTGCGCCTTGCCACAAAACGAGCAACGCACCGGGGACGAGCCAGTTTCCACTTTAGTCATAGTTTGCCTCTCTCTGGGTTATCTGCGCGGCGGAAAGACCTCGTCGATCAAACCGTATGCGCGCGCCTCCTCGGCGCTCATGTAGTTGTCCCGCTCCGTGTCCCGCGTGACGCGATCCACGCTCTGTCCCGTACGTGCGGACAGGATCTCGTTGAGCCGTTTCTTGATCTTGAGGATTTGCTCGGCCTGAATGTTGATGTCCGTCGCCTGCCCCTGCGCGCCGCCGCTGACCTGATGAATCATGATCTCGGCGTTCGGCAGAGCCTTGCGCTTGCCCTTCGCGCCCGCGGCGAGAAGGAACGCGCCCATGGAGGCGGCGAGACCGACGCAGATGGTCGAAACCTCGCACTTGATGTATTGCATCGTATCGTAGATGGCGAGTCCCGCGCTGACGGAACCGCCGGGCGAATTGATGTAGAGGTTAATGTCCTTATCGGGGTCGTCGCCCTCTAAAAAGAGCATCTGAGCGATCACGATGTTGGCCAGATCGTCGTCAATCGGCCCGCCGATAAAGATGATGCGATCCTTGAGCAGGCGGCTGTAGATGTCATAGCTGCGTTCGCCGTGGCTGGTCTGCTCAATGACCATTGGGATGAGATTCATGCTGTTTTCCCTCCTTCACAGGGGAATTGGTGTTGCGTTTGCCGAAAAACGGTTATTCCTTCGGCTCGGCTTTCTTCGCCGCCTTCTTCGCGGGCTTCTTCTCGGCGGGTTCGCCTTTGACGAGCACGACGCTGTCGGTTACGATCTTGACCGTCTTGCGGGCAACCACGTTGTCGCTCAGGTATTCGAGGTCGTCTTCCTTCAGGGTCTTTTCAAACTCTTCCACCGACTTGCCGCTGCCTTCCGCGTACTCCGCTATGATGGCTTTCAGGTCGTCCTCCGTGCAGGTGACGCCTTCCTTTTCGCCAATCGCTTCGATGACCAGCTGGGTCTTTACCCGCGCGAGCGCTTCGACGCGATAGGTTTCCTTGAGGCCGTTGATGTCCGTGCCGGTATATTTGCAGTAGTCCTCCAGCGAGAGCCCGCTCATGCTGAGCTGGTAGGCGATGTCGCGGAGCATGTAGTTGATCTGACGCTCGACCATCACGTCCGGAATTTCGACAATCGCGTTTTCGCTCGCCTTCTGGAGCGCGATGTTCTCAATCGCGGTCTGGCGGTTCTTCGCGGCCTTTTCGTCCATCTTGGCCTTCTTGTCGGCCTTGAGCGCTTCGAGCGTATCGAAGTCGGAAATGTCCTTGGCGAATTCGTCGTCCAGCGCGGGCAGTTCCTTGACCTGAACGGCCTTGATCTTGACCGCAAAGACGGCGTCTTTGCCGGCGAGCGGCGCGGAGTATTCCTCCGGGAACTTGACGTTGATGTCTTTTTCGTCGCCGACCTTCATGCCGATGAGCTGCTCTTCAAAACCCGGAATAAACGTGCCGGAGCCGATCACGAGCTGCTGATCCTCGGCGGTGCCGCCTTCGAACTTCACGCCGTCCACACTGCCGGAGTAATCCAGCATCACGCGGTCGCCGTTGACTACGGCGCGATCCTGCTCAATGTAACGCGCGTTCTTTTCGCGTTCCTTCTCGATTTCGGCCATAACCTCTTCGTCCTTTACGGCAAAATCGGGTTCGGGCACTTCGAGCTTCTTGTACGCGCCGAGGGTGACCTCGGGCTTGAGCTGCACTTCGGCGGTAAAGACGACGCCGGTGGCGAGGTCGATGGTCGTAATATCGAGAGAAGGCTTGTCGACTGCGGTGAGGTTGTTCTCGAGCAGCGCCGCGTCGTACGCATCGCCCCAAACGAGTTCAAACGCCTCTTCGTAGAATGCGGCTTCGCCATACATGGTTTCAATGACCTTGCGCGGGGCTTTGCCCTTGCGGAAACCCGGAACGTTGTAACGGTTTGCGGTTTTCTGATAAGCAGTCTGTACGGCAGTGCCGAACGCCTCGGGCGATACGGTAATGGTTAGTTTTGCGCGGTTGTTCTCCAGCTTTTCAACGGTTGCCATGTGTTCCTCCAACGAATCTATCGATTCCATACTCTATTCAATTGGCATAATTCGCCAGTATCAAACAATATTAACATAGGAAACCCCTGTTTGCAACCCGAAAAGCCGCCAATTTTGGTGACTTTCACACTGTGGCGCGGGTGTGAACGGCGCGCGGAGGGCGCGCGAAACCCGCTCTGATTTTTTATGTATTCAAATGCATAAGTTCTGGCGAAAACAGCCGTTTTGCGTTATATTGGTATGGAACATTATGCAGTTGCGCAAAAGAGAGGGAGAAATGCCGTTATGATCGATGAAAAACGCATGGTTACGCTCGGCGACTTGCCGCAAAAAATTCACATCAAGGGAGAAAATGAACAAAACCCGGTGCTGCTGTTTCTGCATGGCGGACCGGGCGTTTGCAACCGTCATACGGTCATGACCGACCACGCGGATCTCGCGAAGGTGTTTACCGTCGTCGCCTGGGATCAGCGCGGCAGCGGCGGTTCCTACTACGGCGCGAAGAAGGAAACGCTCACCGTCGATCGGCTCGTGGAAGACGCAAACGAGCTGGTCAACTGGCTCTGCGAGCGGTTCCATAAGGATAAAATCTTCATCATCGGCGGCAGCTGGGGCTCGGAACTTGGCACGTACCTCGCGCACCGGCATCCGGAGCGGATCGCAGCCTACGTTGGCTTTGGTCAGGTGGTTGACGGCGCGAAGAACGAGGAAATCAGCTTTGATTTTGCGATGGAGGAATCCGTCAAGGCGGGGGATGAAAAATCGATCGCCATCCTAAAAAAAGTCGGCCCGCCGGTGAACGGCGTGTATAAGGGCGGGTTCGACGGCATGATGGCGCAGCGCCGCGTGATGATGAAATACGGCGGCTACTCGAAGAGCGCGAAGAAGCGCAGCTATTTCTCCTCGTTTGTCATCCCCGTGCTGCGTTCCGGCGAGTATTCGATTCGGGATATATACGGCCTCGTGAAGGGCTACAAATACGTGCTCACCGAGATGTGGGACGCGGTAGGCGCGACGAACTTTCCCAAGACCTGCACGAAGTTCGCGGTTCCTTACTTCGTGTTCGACGGCGTGCTGGATCAAAACACGCCCGCCTCGCTCGTGCAGGGCTGGTTCGATTCCATCGAAGCCCCGCAAAAGGAGCTCATCTGGTTTGAGCAGTCCGGCCATAACCCAATGGGAGACGAGCCGGAGCGCTTCAAAAGCTTGCTGATCAACCGCCTACTGGCGGTTCGGGATAAGGAGAAGAACGTATGAACGAAACGCAGGTATTGTCCATTCCGCGCACCCGTTTTTCCGAAAAAGTGGGGTTTTGCACCTTTTCCACGGCGAGCAACGTCGTCTACCAGTTCAAGAGCATCTACTATCTGTTCTTTCTGACCAACGTGCTCAAGATCGACGTGCTGGTCGCCGGAACAATTCTGACCATCGGGACCATTTGGGACGCGGTCAACGACCCTCTGATCGGCTTCTGGGCGGTCAACCACAAGTTCAAGAATGGCGAGCGCGTCCGTCCGCTGGCGATTTGGTTCGCCGTGCCATGGGCCATTACCGTCGTGCTGCTGTTTACGAACTTCGGGCTCAAGAATCAGGCGGCTATTGCGGTTGCGCTGGTCGTCTACCTGCTCTTTGAGTTGTTCAACACGTTCGTGGGCATCCCATACAACAGCATGGGAAGCCTCGCCACCAATCTGGACGCAGATCGCCGCTCGATCAACGTTTTCCGTAACCTCGGCGGCGCGCTTGGCGCGGGCATCGGCGCGGTGGCCTGCCTACCGCTGCTCAAGGCATTCGGCGCGCTGGACGCAAAGGGAAACCTGATTGATTCCATGAGCTCGCGCGGGTTCCTGCTCGCCGCCTGCGTGATGGGCGCGGTCTGCATCATCGGCTGCGTGGTGCATTTCTTCACCACGAAGGAGCGCGTGAAGGCGCTTGCCGAAGACGACGACGAGAAGCTCTCCGCAAAGACCGTGTTTACCATGCTCTTCAAGTGCAAGTCCTGGGTGCTGAACATGCTGTATATCATCTGCTACGGCGTGATCAACCTCTTGCTCATGAGCTGCATCACCTATTACGCAACCTACGTCATCGGCAGCACCGCAGCGGCAACCGCCATTCAGGCGGCGTATCTCGCGGCGGCGCTCGGCTCGTCCTTCCTCGTCTCCGCCATCGACCGCGCGCTGGGGCGTAAAAAGACCATGCTGCTTGCCGCGGCAATCTTCATCCTCGGCAAAATCTGGTTTGTGATCGATCCGTTCTCGCTTGGCGCAATCTACGTCAACGCGATTACGGTCGGCATTGCGATCACCATCACGTTTGTCATGTTCAACACAAACCGCAACAACATCGTGGACATCATCGAGTGGCAGTCCGGCCGTCGGCTGGACAGCATGGTCTCTACGGCGGACAACCTTGCGAGCAAGCTCGCCGTCGCGGGCGCGACGCAGCTCGTCGCCGTTGCGCTCTCGGTCAACGGCCTCAATGCAAAGCTGCCGCAGCAGCCCGTGGGTGCGATCAACGCGATCAACGCGATTCTCGGCTGGGTGCCGATGGTCGTCGCCGCGCTGATGATGATCGTCATCTTTTTCCTCAAGATCGAAGACGATACAAAGAAAATGCTGGCGGAGAAAGCCGAACAGGGGTTGTTGAATTAACGGAGTCCGGTAATTTGTTTTAAACTTGATTTGCCATGCCCGCTGCGGCATGTTATATTGGATTCACTTGGGCTGTCGGTTCAAAACCGACACATGCGCCGGGTGAATCCAATTTTTTATCATTTATTGTTTAAAGGAGTCAAACACAATGACGACTGGGCACAATTTCTGGGATGCGGGCGTTTGGTCGCTGATGATTGAACTGACGATTCTGCTCGTTGGCATGCTGACGGCGAACATGCTCCGACGGCTCATCAAACCGCTTCGGCAATCGCTGATTCCCAGCTCCGTACTGGGCGGATTTCTGATTTTGTTTGCCAACATGGCGTACGAAAAAATCGTTGGCGCGCCGGTCTTCAGCAAGGTCACAATGGAAACGCTGACGTACCACGGCCTCGGCCTAGGGTTCGTCGCCATGGCGCTGCGCTCCAACAAGCGGGAGAAGACGAGGGAGTCCAACGCCGCCGTATTCGACGCGGGCGTGACCACCGTTTCGTCCTACCTGCTGCAGGGTGTGCTGGGGCTTGCGATTACACTGGGGTTGTTCTTCGTGCTCGGCAACTGGCCGGTCTCCGGCGTGCTGCTGCCAATGGGCTACGGACAAGGCCCCGGACAGGCATACAACTGGGGGCATGTTTACGAAACGGCAACCGGCTATGCGCCGTTTCGGTATGGCGGAAGTTTCGGTCTGACCGTCGCCGCAATGGGTTTTGTCTCCGCGGGGTTAGGCGGCGTTGTGTACCTCCAGCGCATGAAGAAAAAGGGACAGATCAAGTCCCTGCTGCTCAATGCGGACGAGATGGAAGACCTTTCCGCCGAAAGCATTACGGAGAAGGGCGAAATTCCGCTTTCCGAATCGCTGGATAAGCTCACGGTGCAGATCGGTCTCGTGGTGTTTACCTACATGGCCGCCTACGCGGTGATGTATCTGATTTCGCTGGGGCTGGATCAGCTCGGCGGGTTCTTTGCGAGCACGGTCAAGCCGCTGATCTGGGGATTTAACTTCCTGATCGGCACGATCATGGCGATTCTCGTTCGAAACGTTCTAAAGGGATTGACGCAGCGGGGACGCAGGCAATACCTCAACAACTTCATGCTCGCGCGCATCTCCGGCGTGATGTTTGACCTGATGGTGGTTGCCAGCATCGCGGCAATCGATCTCTCCGCCTTCTCGCATCGGGAGTTCATCATTCCGCTGAGCGTCATCTGCATCGTTGGCGCGGTTGCGACCTACTGGCAGCTCGACTTCATCTGCAAGCGCATCTACCCGCAGTATTCGAGCGAGGCGTTCCTTTCGCTCTACGGCATGCTGACCGGCACCGCGAGCACGGGCGTAATCCTGCTTCGAGAGATCGACCCGCTGTTCCAAACGCCCGCCGCGAACAACCTCGTGTATCAGCAGCTCTGGGCAATCGTGTTCGGCTTCCCGATGCTGCTGCTGCTGGGGTACGCGCCCATCGGCCTGACCGCCGACCCGGCGACGACGAACCTCACGAATGCCTGGGTCACGCTCGCGGCAATGACCGTGCTGTTCATCGCCATGAACCTGATCCTCTTCCGCCGCCAGATCTTCGGCAAGAAGAGCAAGCAAAACGCATAAGAAACGAAGCACAAGGCCTCCGGCAAAAGCCGGAGGTCTTTTTCGTGTATATATTTCGGAAATTTCTAATGCGAAATTTTTTGTGATAGGAGTTCGAGTAAGATTCTATACTCAAGTGAGATTCATATATTGTGGTAATTAGTGTAGAAGAATACATGATGTTGAATAACGTAAATACAAAAAATGAACGTTATCAGAAAAATCATCTATTCGACGAGAATTACAATATATTTCTTGCATTCTTGAATTTTCATAGTAAAATATTCTTTGCAATAATAGTAGTAATACTATATTATTATGTTATTAGAAGCTACGAGGGAGCAAATGGCGGACAAAGAAAGTAACAGACGTTACTGCGCTTATAAAACATGTAGACTGCCAGATAATAACGCTGTCTTTCTAGTACAATTTTTATATCTGTTTGTTTTGTTTTTGGTGCTCATTAAGGACTTTCGTAGTGTAACAATACTCAACATGTTGTTATTTGTAGCTCCGAGTACAATCGATGTTATCTGCTTCAAACATGAGGGGAAAGCAATACTGGTCTTCAGAGGCCTTTTCATTGCTGTAGTTGTGGTCTTCATAATCTTCTCAGCAATGATTGCTTCGGGTGAGATGATTGATGGTGGCGAGTATTATAGATTTGTAAGCACCCTGCCTTTAATTGGAGGTAAGGATCTTACGAAATGGGTTATACTGATATTGTCGGCGTTAATGGCTGGGGTGCCCCTGCTCTTGTATTTTGCGAGGCCTAATAAAAAGCATGCCAAGGCACTTGAAATACTTGCAGAATCTATGGGTGGAAAATAGTATGTTTATTATTTTAATTATTATATTTTTGGCAGCTAGTTATGTTTATATGGTGCTTGGTTTGTTAATTCAAAAATCGAGCATGAAAGTTTTGGAAAAAGCTTCGTTACCATGGTGTCTTATTGCACCGATCTTTTTGCCATATTCGATAATTCAACTTGCAATAGATGAACAAGATGCTTGTGTATTAGTGCTGTTTTTTCATTTAGATGTTGTTTCTACGGGTTATCTAAGATGTGTTTCTTATGCTGAAGAAATGAAGAATGTAAGAAGAGAACACAATACTGAGTTTATTCGAAAGAAGTATAATCGAAAAATCAGAACAGCAGTAAAAACAAATCTGGCTAAACAAGCTGAATTGTTTGTCCCCGCCGCATAAATCAAATGATTTAAAAGTGAAGCACCATAAATTTGGTGCTTTATTTTGTATCATACACAGTGTGTACATATTCAACTCAAGAACTCGGAAAGAATTAAATGGCGATTAGTTTCTTCTGAGCTGTTTTGATTTATTAGGCTAATTCGTTGACACCCAACCTGAAATACGATACACTAACCACGTAAAAACTGCATATTCGGATGACGGCATCGGGAGAGCCCGCGGTAAGCGGCGCCGAAGGGGATTGCGCAACAAACTCTCAGGCAAAAGGACCGATACCCGACGAAGCTTCGGAAAGCCGAATGGTTCGGCACCGACGAGGCAATTCCGCAACAGGATTTTCCAATATTGCGGAAGAATCTTTCAGGTTCAGATACGGGGCGCGCGACTTTGTTCGCGCGTCTCGTTTTTTTGTGTTTCAAAATTCGAATTTGGAGGGAAATCAACATGAATCTTCTCAACGACCGCAAGTACACCAAATCCCACGAGTGGCTGCTCGACCTTGGCAACGGTACCTTCCGCGTAGGTTTGAGCGACTTTGCGCAGCATTCGCTCGGCGACATCGTCTTCATCGACCTGCCCAAGGTTGGCGACGCGGTGTCCGCGGAATCCTCGCTGGGCGACGTGGAGAGCGTCAAGGCCGTGTCCGAAGTGCTCAGCCCGGTCACCGGCAAGGTATCCGCCGTCAACGATGCGCTTGCCTCCGCGCCGGAAACCATCAACTCCGACCCGTATGGCGCGTGGCTCATCGAGGTTACGGGCGTGACCGCAACCGCCGAGCTCATGGATGCGAGTGCCTACGAGGCGTTCTGCGAAAAAGCGTAACCGGAATCAAAGGCCTCCCGCAGGGGAGGCTCTTTGTCTGCCTATCATTTTTTGGAACAAGAACAGGAGGAGTTGCTTTGGGCAATTTTCTGCCATCCACCGAAGAGCAGCGCGAACAAATGATGCAGGCCATCTGCATTACCAACGCCTGCGATCTCTACGGCGATATTCCGCAGGACATGCGCAAAAAGGCCGCCGAGGCCGTCGCGTCCCTGCCAAACGGCGTTTCCGAATTTGAAACGCTCGATCAAATGAAGGAACTCGCAGCAAAGAACCGCGTGTTTGACGCAATCTTTCGCGGCGCGGGCGCCTACTGGCACCACATTCCCGCCGTGGTCAGCCGCATTGCGGCAAAGGAAGCGTTCGTCACCGCGTATACCCCCTATCAGCCGGAGATCAGCCAGGGAATCCTGCAAACGATCTTCGAGTATCAGACCATACTCTGCGAACTGACCGGAATGGATGCGGGTAACGCCTCGGTGTATGACGGAGCCACCGCCGCCGCGGAAGCCGCCGCCATGTGCCGCGAGCGCAGCCGCACGACGACGCTGCTCGCGAGCGGGCTGCACCCGGATTCCATCGAGACCGTGCAGACCTATTGCTATGGCGCGGACGCGCCCTGCGTCGTGCTCCCGAACAAGGGCGGTAAGCTCGATCTCGACGCGCTGAAGGCCGCGCTGGACGGTGGCGTCGCCAGCCTGATTCTCCAGTCACCGAACTACTTTGGCATCATCGAGGATGTTCCCGCGATTGCCGAACTGGTGCACGCGGCGGGCGCAAAGCTCGTGCTGAGCATGAACCCCATCGCGATGGCGCTGCTCAAGAACCCCGCCGAACTGGGCGCGGACGTCGCCATTGGGGACGGGCAGCCGCTCGGCATTCCGCTGAGCTTTGGCGGGCCTTACCTCGGCTTTATGGCCTGCAAGCAGGACATGATCCGCAAACTCCCGGGGCGCATCGTCGGCCAAACGACGGACGCCGAGGGGCGGCGCTGCTTTGTGCTGACCTTGCAGGCGCGCGAGCAGCACATTCGCCGCGAGAAGGCCAGCAGCAACATCTGCTCCAATCAGGCGCTCTGCGCGCTGACCGCCGCGGCGTACTGCTCGGCGATGGGGCCGCAGGGCATGCGCGAGATCGCGCTTGCCTGCTACGACAACGCGCACTATCTCGCGAGTGAGCTGGACAACATCAAGGGCTTTATGCTTGCATTTCCCGAAGCGCCGTTTTTCCACGAGTTTGTCACGAAGACCCCCGTTCCGGCGGAGCGTGTGCTCAAATTGCTGGAGAACAAGGGCATTCTCGGCGGGCTGCCCGTGGACGGCGGCATTCTCTGGTGCGCGACGGAGCGCAACACCAAGGCGCAGATGGACGCGCTGATTCTTGCGGTAAAGGAGGCGATCGCATGAAACTCTCATTTGAACGCAGCGTCGCCGGAAGAAGAGGCGTCGCGATTCCGAAGACTACGGTGCCTTCCGCAAAACTGGACGATGCGCAGCTTCGAAAAGCGCCGCTTCGCCTGCCGGAGCTCAGCGAGGTGGACGTCAGCCGCCATTATTCCGAGCTGGAGCAGCAGGTCTACGGCGTGAATGACGGGTTCTACCCGCTCGGCTCCTGCACCATGAAATACAACCCCGCCCTGAATGAACAGGTCGCCGCGCTGGAGGGATTCACCGGCATTCACCCGCTGCAACCCGAAGAGACGGCGCAGGGCGCAATCGAGGTGCTCGTTCGCGCGAAGGAGCGGCTCTGCACGCTCGTCGGCATGGACGAAATGACCTTCCAGCCCGCGGCGGGCGCGCACGGCGAATTTTTAGGCATTCTGCTGATCAAGCGCTATCACGAGTCGCGCGGGGATTGCGCGCGCAAGAAGATCATCGTGCCGGATTCCGCGCACGGAACGAACCCCGCAACCGCGAGCATGGCGGGCTATACGGTGGTCAACATTCCCTCCGCGCCGGACGGAACGGTGGATCTTAGTGCCCTTCGCGCGAACGTCGGTCCCGACACCGCGGGGCTGATGCTGACGAATCCGAACACGCTCGGCATCTTCGATAAAAACATTCTGGAGATCACGAAGATCGTCCACGACGCGGGCGGCTTGTGCTACTACGACGGCGCAAACATGAACGCAATCATGGGTGCTGCGCGCCCAGGCGACATGGGCTTTGACGTGGTGCACCTCAATCTGCACAAAACGTTTTCCACGCCGCATGGCGGCGGCGGCCCCGGCGCGGGCGCGGTGGGCTGCAAGGCGCGGCTCGCGGCGTTCCTGCCAAATCAGCTTCCCGTGCGTAAGGCCGACGGCACGTTCGGCTTTGTCAATCCGGAGCAGAGCGTCGGGCGGATGAAGTCGTTCTACGGCAACTTCCTCGTCGTGCTCCGCGCGCTGGCCTACATCACGATGCTGGGCGGCGAGGGGTTACAGGAGGCGAGCGAAAACGCGGTGCTCAACGCAAACTATCTGCGCGCGCTGCTTTCGGATGAGCTGCCCGCCGCGAACGAGGGCTTCTGCATGCACGAGTTCGTCGTTTCGCTGGAAGCGCTCAAAAAGGAAACCGGCGTTTCCGCAATGGACGTTGCCAAGTCGCTGATCGACGCGGGCATGCACCCGCCGACGATGTATTTTCCGCTGATTGTCCACGAAGCGCTGATGTTTGAGCCCACCGAAACGGAGGGCAAGGAAACGCTCGACGCGGCGGCGGATGTAGTCAAGGCGATATTGAGACGCGCCAAGTCGGAGCCGGACGCGCTGCACGCAGCCCCCGTGACGACCCCCATCGGTCGGCCGGACGAGGTCGGCGCGGCGCGTAGTCCCATCCTGCGCTATGACTGTTCGGAGGCAGCAAAATGAGTGAATTAAAACGAACCCTGTTCTACGAACGCCATGTACAGGCGGGCGCGACCATGGTGGACTTCGGCGGCTGGGAAATGCCGATTCAGTACCCCGGCGGCATCGTCGAGGAGCATCTTGCGACGCGCAGCGGCTGCGGTCTCTTCGACGTGAGCCACATGGGCCGCTTCCGTATCACCGGCAAGGACGCGAAGGCGTTTTTGCAGCATGTGCTGACGAGCAACGTCTCCGCGCTGGAGGTCGATCAGGCGCAGTACGCGATCATTCCGAATGAGCACGGTGGCGCGATTGACGACGCATATCTCTATCGTTTCGTCGAGGACGCGTATATCCTCGTGGTCAACGCGGCCAACGCGGAAAAGGATTGGGCGCACCTGACCCGTGAGATCAAAGCCTTTGACGCGCAGATTACCGATAAGTCGGAAGCCGTCGCCCTGCTTTCCGTGCAGGGGCCGAAGTCGAAGGAGATTTTGAGCGACATGGCGGGCGGCGCATTCCTCACCGAGCCGGTGAAAAACGCGCTCGGCACGGTCAACCTCTGCGGCAAGACCGCGCACATTGCCAAGACCGGCTACACCGGCGAACCCGTTGGGTACGAAATCTTCGCCCTGCGCGAGGACGGCGTGTTCCTCTGGGACGAGCTGGTCAAGCGCGGCGCAAAGCCCATCGGCCTCGGCGCGCGGGACACCCTGCGCATGGAGGCGGCGCTGCCGCTCTACGGACATGAGCTGGGGCTCGACAAGGACGGAAACGAGATTCCGATCTTCGCAATTTCGCTCGCGCGCTTTGCCGTGAGCTTTGCCGAAGAGAAGCGGGGTATGATCGGGCGCGCGCCGTTGGAGGCGCAGTTTGCCGCGAGCAGCCGCATCCTCAACCGCGACTTCTCCAATTTGAGTGTATTACCACGCAGGGTAAGACCCGTCGCGCTGACCGGGCGTGGCGTGCTCCGCGCGGGATTCCCCGTCTACAAGGATGGCAAGGAGATTGGCTACGTCACGAGCGGAACCATGATTCCGCGCTACGTGGTGGAGCATCAGGGCAGCTTACTGGAGACGTTTACCGACCAACGGGCGATGCGCTCCATCGGCCTTGCGCTGCTGGATTCGGACGTGCTGACGGACGACGCCGTCGAGGTCGACATCCGCGGCAGCCGCATTTCCGCCGTGGTACCCGCGTGGCACCTGCGTTCGGACGCGCCGCCGTATGCCCGCCCCATCGTCGTGGACGCGCCGGAGGAGCTGAAGCCGGAACCCTCCGCAAACCTGCCGAAAAGCGCGCTCAACCTGCTAAGTAAAGCGACGGAGAACCATGCTTGGCGGCAGGAGCAGTGCGTCAACCTGATTCCCAGCGAAATGACCGCCTCGCGCGCGGTACGGCTGCTGAGCGGCAGCGACCCGAGCTTCCGCTACGCGGAGCACAAGAAGACCGCGTCGTTCTACGACAACGAGGTGTTCTACTATCAGGGCACGAAGTTCATCGACGAGGTGGAGCGCGCGCTGGTGGCGGAGCTGCGCAAGTATTTCGGCTGCACGGAAATCGAGGCGCGCGTGATCAGCGGACAGATGAGCAACACCACCGTGTTCTCCGCGCTGATGGACTATAAGAATCGCCTCAACCGCAAGCAGACCCCGCAACGGCTCGGCTACATTCTGAACAACCACATCATCAAGGGCGGGCACCTCAGCGCCCAGCCGATGGGCGCGCTGCACGACTACGTGGCGGTCGATCCCGCGACGGAGCGTCCGGCGATCGTGAACTTCCCCGTGCTGCGGGACAATCTCTTCAAGATCGACGTCGAGGAGACGAAAAAGGTCATCGAGCGGTACCGGCCGGAGTTCATCATCTTTGGCAAGTCGATGGTGCTCCATAAGGAACCTGTCCGCGAAATCCGTGCGTTTATAGACGAGCAGAAGATCAACACGACCATCATGTACGACATGGCGCACGTGCTGGGTCTCGTCGGCCCGCATTTTCAGCAGCCGTTTGCCGAGGGCGCGGAGATCGTCACCGGCTCGACGCACAAAACGTTCTTTGGCCCGCAGCGCGGCGTGATTGCGGTCAACTACAAGGAGGACGAACTGAAATACGACCTCTGGAAGACGATTCAAACACGCGCATTCCCGGGAGCGGTATCAAACCACCACCTTGGCACGGTGCTGGGGCTGCTGATGGCCGCCTACGAGATGAACGAATTCGGCGACGCATACCAGAAGAACGTCGTCGCCAACGCAAAGTCGTTTGCGCGGAGCCTGAAAGCGGCTGGGCTGGACGTCGCGGGCGATCCGAATATCGGCTACACCGAGACGCATCAGGTCATCGTCAAGACCGGTTACGGCACGGGGCCGGAGGTTGCCGAGCGGCTGGAGGAGAATAACGTCGTCGTCAACTATCAGGCGACGCCGGAGGAGGAGGGCTTTACCGCGAGCGGAGCACTGCGCCTCGGTGTGTCCGAGATGACGCGCTTCGGCTTTGGCCCAAGCGAGTTCGAAACGCTGGCAAACCTCATGGCGGACTGCATTCTGCGCGGAAAACCGATCGCAAGCGAAATAACCAAGCTTCGCGCTGGCTATACGAAACTGCTGTATTGCTTTGACGGCGCGGAAACGAACGCCGCGCTGGAAACCCTCGCCGCAAAGAGCGGCATGTAAATGGTCACAAAGCCGCCCATGGGAACGAGTCTTCCCGTGGGCGGTTCTCTTTGGATTTTATATTGTTTCGAACGCATTGAAATAGCCGCTGAAACAAGCTAAAGTTTAGTTAGGACTTGCATTTCAAACAAGCAAATCTCGCAATTTTCAGGAGGGATATTCCATGATTCCTGCCTATATGAACGCGCTCGTCAAGGAGACGGCGGACAAGGGACTCACGCTCAAACAGGTGAAAACCCCCGTGCCGCAAATCGGCGAGGTGCTGATCAAAATCCACAAAACCGCCATCTGCGGAACGGACGTGCACATCTACAATTGGGACGCCTGGAGCCAAAAAACGATCATTCCGCCCATGACGGTTGGGCACGAGTACGTCGGCGAAATCGCCGCGCTCGGCCCCGGCGTGGACGACTATCGAGTCGGCCAGATCGTCACGGGCGAGGGGCACATCGTCTGCGGGCACTGCCGCAACTGCCGCGCGGGCAACGGGCACTGGTGCAAGTTTACCAAGGGCGTCGGCGTCAATCGCGACGGCGCGTTTGCGGAGTACCTCTGCATTCCGGAGACGAACGTGATCGCCGTTCCGTCCACCACGCCGGAGGAGATCGTCGCGTTTTACGACGCCTACGGCAACGCCTGCCACACGGCGACGATGTTTGACGTTACCGGCGAGGACGTGCTGATCACGGGAGCTGGGCCAATCGGCATTATGGCGGTTGGCATCTGCCGCCAGAACGGCGCGCGGCGCATCGTGATTACGGACGTGAACGACTATCGGCTTGATCTGGCACGAAAGATGGGCGCTTCCGCCACCGTTAACCTCAAGAACCAGACGGTTGAGGACACGATGAAGGAGCTGCACATCGTAGAGGGCTTCGACGTCGGCTGCGAAATGAGCGGCAACGGCGCGGCGCTCAACCAAATGCTCAAGCTCATGCGAAATGGCGGCAAGGTTGCGCTGCTCGGCATCGCCGGGCCGGGCACGGTCATCGACTGGAACGACGTGATCTTCAAGGGCCTGACGTTGCAGGGCGTCTATGGGCGAAAGATGTACGAAACGTGGTATAAGATGATGGCGATGGTCGAAGCCGGGCTGGATCTCTCGCCCGTGCTGACGCATCGCTACCACTATACGGAATTTGAGGAGGCCTTTGCCGTGATGAACAGCGGACAGAGCGGAAAGGTCGTCTTGGACTGGACGGAGGTACGCGCATGACCAAACAGGCATACGAAATCTATCAAAACACGTTAAACGAAATCCGCGCCGCGGGTACCTATAAGGAAGAGCGCGTGATCACCACGCCGCAGGGCGCGAAAATCGACACGACGAAGACCAAGGGCGTGCTCAACCTTTGCGCCAACAACTATCTGGGGCTCGCGGACAACGCGGCGCTCATCGCGGCGGCGAAAGCCTCTTATGACGAGTGGGGCTACGGGCTTTCGTCCGTGCGCTTTATCTGCGGCACGCAGGGCATCCATAAGGAACTGGAACAGCGCATTGCGGGATTTCTTGGCATGGAGGATGCGATTCTCTACAGTTCCTGCTTCGACGCAAACGGCGGCCTGTTTGAAACGCTGCTGACCGACGCGGACGCGGTGATTTCGGACGAGCTGAACCACGCGAGCATCATAGACGGCGTTCGCCTCTGCAAGGCTGCGCGCTACCGCTACAAGAACAACGACATGGTAAGCCTGCGCGAACAACTCGAGGCGGCAAAGGGCGCGCGCATCCGGCTCATCGCCACCGACGGCGTGTTCTCCATGGACGGTTACATCGCAAACCTCGCTGCCATCTGTGATCTTGCGGACGAATATGACGCGCTCGTGATGGTGGACGACAGCCACGCGGTGGGCTTTATGGGCGAGCACGGGCGCGGAACGCACGAGTACTGCGGCGTGATGGGCCGCGTGGACATCCTCACCGGAACGCTGGGCAAGGCGCTCGGCGGCGCGTCCGGCGGCTACACGGCGGCGAAAAAGGAGATTGTCGACCTGCTGCGTCAGCGCTCGCGGCCATACTTATTCAGCAACACCGTTGCGCCCGCGATCTGCGCGGCGAGCATTCAGGTGCTCAACCTACTGGAGGAATCCACCGCGCTGCGGGATCGACTGCACGAGAACACGCGCTATTTCCGCGCAGAGCTGGGCAAGCTGGGCTTCGATGTGCCAAAGAGCGAGCACCCGATCGTGCCGGTCATGCTGTATGATGCGAAAGTTGCGCAGGAGTTCGCGGCAAAGATGCTGGAGCATGGCGTCTACGTCGTCGGGTTCTTCTACCCGGTGGTGCCAATGAACAAGGCGCGCATCCGCACGCAGGTGTCCGCCGCGCATACAAAAGAAGACCTCGACTTTGCGGTCGCGGCCTTCGCCGCCGTCAAGGCGGAGATGGGAATCTAAAAAAGCCGGACTGCTCCGGC
The DNA here is from genome assembly GCA_964509485.1 of uncultured Christensenella sp. Classification (GTDB taxonomy): domain Bacteria; phylum Bacillota; class Clostridia; order Christensenellales; family CAG-138; genus UBA7703. The sequence continues at coordinate 18,157 of CAZDXW010000022.1, read as the reverse complement.
TGTTCTGCCCGCCGAAAGGCGGGCTTTTTCGTTGCTTGTTATCAGGAATTGGACTGGAGTTCCAGCGCCTTTGCGTAGGCTTCCAATATCTGATTATTTCGAAGAGAGTTCCAGCGCCTTTGCGTAGGCTTCCTTTTTGGGTACCCCGCAGAGGGCTGCCGCTTCGGCAGCCGCGTCGCGCACGGACGAGCCGGAGGCGAGCAGGCGTTGTAGCGTTGTTTCCAGATCGGGTGCAGGGGTTTCGCTCGCTTCGGCGCGAAACAGCACGCAGAGCACGCATTCCCCGCGCGGGTCGTTCTCGGCATAGCGCGCGGCGAGTTCCTCCAGCGTTCCGCGGGAGACCTCCTCGTGGAGCTTGGTCAGCTCGCGCAAGAGCGCCGCGTCGAGATTGCCAAACGTTTCGTAGAGGAGCTTCAGCGACGCGCCCGCGCGATTCGGGCTTTCGTAAAACACCGCGAGGTGACCCAGCCGCTTGAGCTGCTCGAACAGCGCGCGCTGTTCCTTCTTTTCGCGCGGAAAGAATCCAAAAAACGTAAACGGCATCGCGGGCAGCCCGCTCATCACCGCCGCCATCAGCACAGCGGACGCGCCGGGGAGCACGCTATAGGGCAGGTTGTTCGCGATGCAGGCCTGAATCAGTGCCTCGCCGGGGTCGGACACGCCCGGCATGCCCGCGTCGGAGACATAGACGACCGTTTCGCCCGCTTGAATGCGCGCGACCACTTCCTGCGCACGCTGGCGCTCGTTCTCGCGGTAGCAGGAGACGAGCGGCTTTTTGATGCCGATGTGGTTGAGCAGCGTCAGCGTCCGCCGCGTATCCTCGCAGTAGACCGCATCACAGTTCGTCAGCGCCTCGCGCACGCGCGGGGTGAGGTCGCCCAAATTCCCGATTGGGGTTGCACAGAGCAGCAGCATAGGCGTCACTTCACCGTGCGCAGGTTCTCGCCCGTGAGCTGGAGCACCTGCGTGGTGTTTTTGTCGCAAAGTCGGCTCATAAAGCGCTCGTCATAGCGATCCGCAAGCTGCTTAAGTGTGCAGTTTGTGCTGCAAACCGTGGCACGGCCCGCGAGCGTGCGCTCGTTGATTACGGCAAAGAGCCATTCGAACGTCACGTTCGAAATGTTCGGTTCACTGCCGAGATCGTCCAGCACGAGCAAGGGAACGTTCTGGTAGCGCAGCGCGGTTTCCGTTCGTTCGCGAATGTCCCGCAGCACCGTCTGTACGAACGCATAGGCGGTGACGCGCTCCGCGTCCACGCCGCGCGCGAGCGCCGCGTAGGCAATTGCGTTGCCGAGGTAGGACTTGCCGAGCCCAGGCATGCCGAGCAGCAGGATATTCGGCTTCTCCGGCGCGGGCAGAGCGGCTGCATACGCCTCACAGAGTAATTTCGCGTTGACGGAGCGCTTTTTCTGCTCCGCCGTCGGGTAGATTTCGGTGGAAAAGTTAAAAAACGTCTCGCGCGCATTCACGCCGTCCGCCCCGCGCAGCGCCTCGCGACGCAGTAGCCGGCAGGAGCAGGGGCGGCTTCCGGCGCCGAGATAGCCCGTGTCGTTGCACAGCTCGCAGCGCACGTGCAGCGTCAGCGCGTCCGCGGGCAGGCCGAGCGAGGCCAGAATCTGCCGTTCCTCACGGTCGATTTCGTCCAGGCGGCGCTTGCTCTCCTCCGGCGTGATCTTTCGCTGCCCAAGGGCGGGAAAAAGCCCCGCGCGTGCTTCGTCGAGCTCTTTTAACCGGGGCGCGCGGGAATATGCCTCCGCAATGCGCAGGCGCTGTGCTTCGCGCTCCTCCGCGCGGATGCGCGCGTATTCGTTGTCGAGCTGTTCGTTGAGCATGCGTTCCGTTCCGTTCGTCGTTTCGGCAAGCGGCGTGCGTTTGCCGGATTAATCGAGGTCCTTATCCAGATCGACCAGCAGGTGTTCGAGCTGCTCGTCGGTTAAATCATGCTGCGGATATTGCCGCCCCTGCGGCTTCGGCTTTTGCGTATTCGCGCGGGATTCGAGCTGCTTTCGCGCGCCTTCGATGCTGACGATGCCCGCGTCGTGCCACTCGTTCCAGAGTTTCTTCATCATGCCGAAGGGCTCGTTTGCGCCTCGGCACTGCTCCGCGCCAAAGAGCAGCAGTTCGCGCGGCATGCCGTAATCCTTGAGGTACATGCTGATCTGCGCGCGCTGCGTTTTGGAGGCGGGTTCAAGTTTGCCCGCGCGTTCAAACACGAGCCGCGCAAACGCCTGCTCCTCCACGCTCTTTGCGTCCGCGCGTTCGATTGCGGGCTTGCTGAGCTGACCCTCGCGGCGGAGGTTGTCCAGCAGTTCGTCGAGATAGACGAAGTTCGGCGTGCCGCTCACGGTGAGTTTCGGCAGGGCGGCGAGCACCGCCTCCGGTGTAAAGCCCCAATCCGTCACCCACTTTTCGTAGAGCGCGGTTTCGTCCTTCGTTGGCTTGCGCTGCTTGTTCCACTGGCGTAGGATTTCGCTCGCGCCGTGCTTCTTTAAGTCGTAGCGCGCGAGGTATGCCCGCGCGGCTTCGCGTGTCTTGACGCCTTCCTCGGACCAGGTGCGCGCAACCGCGTCGATGTAGTTCACGGAGACGCGGCGCCCCTTTTGGTCGAGGCAATGCGAAACGAGCTCCAGCACGGTTTCCTCGTCCAGCCCGTAGACTTCAATCCAGTCATACACATGCCGTAGCTCGCGAAAGTCAAACTGTCGCGGCGCGGTCAGCGAGGCGAGCGCGGAGACGAGATTGGCGTACTTGCCCGGCACAACGCCGCCCGCTTCGGTCGGCTCCAAATCGAGGTATTCTACGATCAGCGGGCGCTCGCCGCGAATGCGGACAAGCCCCTGTTGCTGCCAGTAGGTATACGCCTCGGCAATTTCCTCCTCGGAGAGGCCGAGCGCGTCCGAAAGCGAGGTTTCGCCGTCCGCGCTTGCGCGGCAGAGCATCAGGCCAAACAGATACACCCGAATGCAGCGTTCGCTCGCATACGGCAGATGATCTAGGATAAATCGATTGTCCACGGGCGTGAAGTTGCGCCGCGCCGCGTCGAGGGAAAAGCGAATGATCATGAAAGCCTTTCAAAACAAAGGGGTAAATAGATTTCACTGCGCTCCGGCTGGAGCGCTCTGCGGCAAACAGCATGCCGACAGTGCTTTTTTAAGACGCGAATATCGAAAACAGCGGGAAGATCGTCGCGTTAAACCAACGATAGCCGAAGTCGAACGCGGGAATCAGCCGAACGTCCATCAGCACGCCGACCAGCGCCCAGAGCAGCACGAGCAGCAGCAACAATACCAGCACCTTCTGGAATCCGTTGTGCTTTTTCGGCTTTGCCGAGGCGGGGGTCTCCTCCGCTTTTTTCGACGCGAAGACGCGATCCGCCTCCATATAGGCATAGGCGCGCTCAAGCGGCGGCAGGGGTTCGCTCTCCTCCGGCAGATCCTCCGCGTCGTAAACGCTGCGCGCCGAAGCGCCGCCGGATCGGTAGGCGGAGGTATAACCGTTTCCGAGGGTGTCTCCCTGCGCGGCGGCGTCAAACACGCCCTTGTTGCGCAAAATCTTGGTCAAAAGGAGCTCGTGCTCCGTGAGTTCGCGAATGCGAACGGGAATATCCACGTCGTCCGCCGCGTTGAGAAGATCGCGGTGAAGGTTGAGAAACGTTTGCTTCACGACAACGCGCGCGTCCGCCTCGGACCCGAGCGCCTTCATCGCGGCCAGAAACACGCCGCGGCCATACTCGCTGTAGACCGCTTTAAACGCCTCGCGGTCGCCGGAACTGATGCGTTTTTGGAGCGTATTCGTAATCATTTTCTCGTTTCCTCGCTCTTGCTGCGTGTTTATGGCGGCACGGCCGCCGGATGAACGGAATCACCGTTATTGTAGCATGCCGCCGAAGAAAAAGAAATTACAATTGCGCCTATGCGGCTTTTTCCGGCGCGCAGAGCGGCGAAAAACTATGCTATACTTTTTCTATGATACGCATGGACGATTTGCAATTTGACGGCCTCGTGCTCTATCAGGACACGGACTATGCGCGCTTCAATGCGGACGCGCTGAAGCTCTGCGCCTTTCTGCGGCTTAACCCCGCGGATCGGGTGGTTGAGCTCGGCTCCGGCACGGGCGTGATCTGCGTGTTGGGCGAGCGAAAGACCGGCGCGAGCTTTACCGGCGTCGAGCAGCAAACTAGACTCGTCGAGCTTGCCGAACAGAGCGCGCGGCAGAACAATCAGGCAATTCGCTTTCTCGCGGCGGACGTTGCGGAAACACCGGAGCTTCTGGGGCGCGGCGCGTTTACCGCCGTGGTCATGAACCCGCCGTATTTTGAAACCGGGGAACCGAGTCCAAACGCGTCCGTCGCCGCCGCGCGGCACGGCGCGGCGCAGGCGCGGGAATGTTTTCTGGACGCAGCGTTCCAGTTGCTGAACAACGGCGGTAAACTCTTCTTAATTGATTCGGTCGATACATTGGCGGATTTGATGACGGCGCTACGCGCGCACCGCCTCGAGCCGAAGAGGATGCAGTTTCTGTATACAAAACCGAACGCCCCCGCGCGACGGGTGCTCATTGAGGCGAAAAAGCTTGGCCGATCGGGACTCGTCGTCGAGCCGCCGGACTGGCTGCAGGAGTCATAGAAGCACGCAAAGTGCGAGCTGCCGAAAGAAAAACAAGTATCATAAAAAGAAGCCCGCCGAAGCGGGCTGTAACATACGAAGCGCAGAACTTAGCAAACGGTGTTCTGAATCAGATTGAAACAGAGGTTGAACACGCTCTCGCGCATCTTGGCCATGACGGAGCCAATATCGTCGTCCGTCACGTAGGACATCATGCCGGTGCAGTAATTCGTGACGATGCCGATGGCAGCATACTGCATGTTGAGGTCGCGGGCCAGCGGCGCTTCCGGTACGAGCGTCATACCCGTAATCTGCGCGCCGAGCACGCGGATCATGCGGATTTCGGCAGCCGTTTCAAAGCGGGGGCCCTCGGTGCAGGCGTAGATGGCGCGTCCGGAATAGGGAAGACCCGCTTTCAGGATCAGGTGCTCAAGTGTATCGTTGAGCTCCGGGCTAAACACGTCCTCCATGCCGGTGTGCAGCGCGGCGCGGTGCTCGCGCAGAAACGAGGAGGGGCGGCTCTTAGTCAGGTCGATGAAATCGCTGATGAGGCAGACGGTGCCAACCTTGATGCCGTAGTCGCAGGCGCCGACGGACGCGAGGCCAATGATGTGCGTCACGCCGAGCAGATGCATGGCGTAGATGTTCGCGCGGTAGTTGATGTCCGGCGCGTCGTGACCGGTGAGCACGCCGTGCCGATGGCGATAGATCACTTCCTGCCCGCATTCGAGCTTGCCACGGTAGATGACGACGTCCCCGTATGGTGTGCTGACGGCTTCCTCTACATAGGGAATCGGCAGGGTCTCCATGTTGTTGCCGCCGATAATCGCATACTTCATACCACATCACCTCAGCTAAACTATACCATACAAATACGGAAAAGTGTATACTGAAAGACGGATGAAACCGTATACCGAAAGGATGAACCTACATGCAGCAAGCCGACCACGATCTCGCGTTTTTACTCCAGTTTCAAAACATCGCCTGGTATGAAAACGGCAGCGTGCGCATTCTCGACCGCCGCATCTACCCGGCCGAGGAGCGGTTTGTGACCTGCCGCACGCATGGCGAGGTTGCAAAGGCCATTACGGATATGGTGACGCAGAGTTACGGCCCGTTCCATGCCGCCGCAATGGGCATGGCGCTCGCGGCGTATGAGTGCCGGGGGCGCACGTCCGTCGAGCAGAAGGCGTATCTCAAGGCCGCGGCGGACGTGATTGCCAATGCGCGCCCGACCACCGCGCGCAAGATGCGCACTTGGACGGACGACTGCGAGCGGGACGCACGCTCGGCCATCGACGCGGGCGGGGACGCCTGCGACGCGGTGATGCGCGGGGCGGTTGCAAAATTCTCCCGCCGCTACGACCGCTTTGACCGCGAGGTGCACTACTTTATAGAGAAAATACCGAAGAATCCGACGATCATGACGCAGTGCTATGGCGATGCGGATTTGGGCATGCTGCTGCGCGCGCTGAACGAGCGCGGCGACGAGGCAAGGTTCTTTACGCCCGAAACGCGCCCCTACCTGCAAGGTGCGCGGCTGACCGCGAGCGTCATCTGCGACATGGGGTTTCCCGTAACGCTGATTACGGACAACATGCCCGGCTATATCCTGGGGCACAAGCACGTGGATTTGTTTACCACCTCGGCGGACGTGATTACGCTGGACGGGCACGTGGTCAATAAGATCGGTACCTTCCAGATTGCGCTCTGCGCCAACTATTACGGTGTTCCGTACTATGTTGCCGGGTTCCCCGACCGGACGCACCCGGATCTTAGCTCCGTGCACATTGAGGAGCGGGACGGGGACGAGGTGCGCCACGCGATGGGCGTATGCACCTGCAAGCCCGCCGTCATGGGGTACTATCCCGCGTTCGACATCACCCCGCCGGAACTCGTTTCCGGTGTCGCAACGGATATCGGCGTGCTCAAGCCCACCGAGCTGCACCGCTACCAACCCGCGGAATAAGCACTAGTTCGTTTGATCGCGAATCCAATATAACAACAACAAAACAGAGCCGGTGGAACTTCCGCCGGCTCTGTTGATTTGCATCGTTTATTCGCTGTAGCGAACCTTGATGGTGCGCGTGTTTGGCATCATCTCGATCCAGGTGTTGCCCGGTTCCAGCCGAATGATGGAGCCGTCGTAGAGCTTGTAGGTGGTCGGGTCCGAGAGCGACGGCCTGCTCCAGGTGCCGGTGACATGGCGGCCATTGATGAAATAGTCGCAGTCGCCGCTGCCCGTTAGGGCGATGTTTCGATACATGGTGTCGTAAGAGGAGACGCTCACATACTGAACAATCAGGTTCTGCGTGGTGATCGGCTCGCTCTCGTAGCCGATGACGCTTTGATTCGGCGTCAGGGTTTTGCTTTCGCCGAGTACGTTCTTTGAGTTTTTGTCGCTGCGAACGAGGCGGCCAGTCTGGGCGTTGTAGGTAAACACGACGCGCTCCGAGTCCGAACTGGAAAACGGAATGCCGACGCTCGAAAACGGCTTGCCCTTTTTATACGAAACGTCGCTTTGAAACTGAAACCGGTTCCCACAGGGCGTTGCGCTAAAGCCGTTGTCATACTCCGCATAGTCGGACGCTTTGAAGAACAGCGTGTGCTCCTCGATGGCGGTCACCGTTTTGTCGCGGAAGAAGTAGTCCGCTGCGGAACCCGTGTTCTGCACGCGAAAGCGAACGCCGCTGGACGCGAGCAGCGGATAGCCAGTTTGCGCCTGCTCCGGGTCGCCAAGCGAAACATACAGCCCGCCCCATTCGAGCGCGATATCCGCCAGATACGCGCGCGAGGTGCGAATGGGCCCGATGCGCAGGGGGTATTCGTCCGAAAAGACCGCGAGAAACCGCGTGCCGTGGTCGGTGCGGTCAAGCGGAAACTCGTAGACCACGTCCGCGAGCATCAACCCCGTCTGCGGGCGCGCCTGCGCCGCGTTGTCAATGACCGCGAGAATGGGGCGATAGACGGCGCCTTCCGGCAGGGCGCGTCCCGTGGAAGGCGAAATGGTCAGCGGTGTCGCCGTGGATTTTGGCGTAGATTCAGCCTCGGCGCCCTCTGCGGCGGGGGCGGAAGTTGCCTCCGGCGTAGCACTCTCGCGCGGCTGTCCCGCGTCCGTGAGGACGACGACCTCCGCGCTGCCGGGCGTACCCTGCGGCGTAGCCGTTGGCTCCAGAATGGTTTCCGCTATCGTGCAGCCGCCAAAGGATAACGCAAGAACGAGTACGGCAAGCAGTGTGAAAGCTCGCCGTACTCGCGGAGTGATGTTGTTTTTCGGATGCCCGGCCAAGCTCTATTGAACCACTGCCGTCGTATCGTTGGGATGGACGGCAATCCAGGTGTTGCCGGGTTCGAGGATGACGAGCGAGCCGTCGTCCAGCAGATACTGCGTGTAGTCGTCCGCCGTCGGGCGCGACCAGGTGCCGGTCACGTACTGGCCGTTGATGAAATAGTCGCACTTGCCGGTGCCAATCAGCTCGCAGGTGCGGCGGTGTTTCTCGTCGCCCTTGACCAGACCGTAGTTCACGTATTGAATGATCAGGTTCTGAACGCTCATCTGCTCTTCGGTATAGCTCGTGCCGTCCTCATTCAGCGTGCGTGTCATAAACGGTTTTCCGCTTTCGCTGCGAAGCAGCCGGTTGGTTGCGGGATCATAGGTGAACTGAATCCAGTTCGGGTCCGTGTCGTTGCCAAAGGGCATAGAAACCTTTGTAAAGGCCTTGCCGTCCGCATAGGAAACGTTCTCCATAAAGGAGAAGCGCTCGCAAACCTTCGACTCGTAGTCCTTGAAATACCGGTTGACCAGCGCGGCTACGCGGTAGTAGAGCGAATGCACGTCGTCGCGTCCGGTTTCCGGCGCGCGGAATTTATAGCCGTTCTTGGTCTCAAAGTCGCCATAACCGCCCTTGCTGAGGCTGAAATTCGAGGAGTAACCCTTGAAATCACCGCTGGGCAGGTAGAGCGAAATCAGCTTGCTCGGGCTGCGTTTATAGGGTGAGTCGAGCATGACGTATCCTTCGTGCAGATACATGCAGTCCCACTCGTGCGCAAGGTCGATGAAGTAATAGCGCATGGAGCGAAGCGGCCCCGCGTAGAGCGGATAGGTGTCGTTGTAGAGCACCTGAAAGCGCGTAATCGTCTGCTCCACGAGAAACTCGTAGATGATGTCCGCTTGCATGAGCGAGGTCTGCGGTTTTGCGCCGTCCGCGTTGTCGATGGACATGATGAAGACCTTGCTCGGCGTTCCTTCCGGAATCACGCGACCGGACGTCTGCGAGCGGTTCTGCGGCGCGGGCGTCGGGGTTGCGGTCGGTTCCGGCGTCGCGGTCGGCGTCGCGGTCGACTGTTCGACAATGGTGGCGGGTTCCGGCGTTGGGGTTGCTACGGCGGCGGGTTCCGGGGTCAGCACGGAACAGCCGGAGAGCAGGGTGGTCGCCAGCATGAGAACCGCAACCAGTCGAATGCCCTTTTTGTGAGTGGAAAAGGCTGTGTTCATACTCAAGAATCCTTTCTGGCCGGACGATCCGGCTTTGGTTCCGCCGCTTGCCTGCGGCGTTTCAGGATGGATACGACGATTAAAGCAATCAGAATGCAGAACAGCACGGCGACAACGACATACGAAATCGGTTCAACGGTTCCTCTGTCTGCCGGAGCGGCGGTTGCTTCCGGTGATGCGGAGGTATCGACCTGCGCAAGCTCTGCCGGTTCGGGCACGGGCGTTGGCGTCGGTTCCGGCGTTGGCGTCGGGGCGGGAGTCTCCGGAATCCAGGGCGTGACGAGCGCCGCCGGAACTGCGCCGGTGCCAATGCTAACCCCGCCGTCCTCCAACGAGACATACGCTTTGGTCTGGTTAAAGTCCGCGTCCACCTGCGTGAGGATGCCGTTCGTTGCCGTCAGCGCGCTGCCTGCGTTGGATAGCGCGGTAAAGCGAACGGTCAATAGCGTTCCGTCGCCCTTGAGGCCGAGTGCGTCCGCGCAGGCAATCCGGATTCGACCGGGTTCGTCCGCGTTGTAGACGACATATTCCGCCAAAAAAAGATCGCCGGGCGTAACGGAAACGACCGTTAGCGCGGCGGGATCGTAATTGAGATCGAATTGAATGGAGTCCACACCCGCGCAGTTCTTCAGGGTAACGGAAACATCCGCCTGCCCGCCGTTCTCCGTGCTCGCCGTACCAATCGCAATGGTTACGCTTTCGTTCCCCTCCGCAGCAAGCGCGGTAGCGGGGATCAGCGCGGCCAGCACCACCGCGGTCAGAACCAGTAGCAAACGTTTCATGCGTTGCATCCTCTCGCGAAAATGTGTATGATACATGTTACAGCAAATATGAATCAAAGTCAATTTTGTGCAAGCAAATCCGCGTCTGAACGTGTGTCAACAAAGGAAACTTGCGCGAACAAAACGGTGAAAACAACAACGCGTATTCGACGGAGCAAAAACCGAACCATCCGTCGTTTCGCGCGGAGCAGATCGAGGAGAACAGCATGAACGCAGTCGGGTATTACAACGGCGAATTCGCGCCGCTGGAGGAGCTGAAAATCCCCGCGTTGGATCGCGGGGCATACTTTGGGGACGGGGTGTACGAGGCGGTTCGCGTGGACAACCATCGCTTCTTCGCGCTGGAAGAACACCTCGACCGGCTGGAAGCCAGCCTCGCTTTTTTGCGGATTCCGTTGTCCATGCCGCGCGCGGAGCTGATCTCGATCCTGCAGGCGGTGGCCGACCGCGTGGAGAGCGACCACCAGCAGCTCTATTTTCAGATCACCCGTGCAACGGCAATGCGTACCCACGCGTTTCCAGAAGGCGGCGCGCCGAACCTGCTCGTGTTCTCGCGCGAGGTGCCGCTTGCGGACGTTCGCATTCCAAAGAAGGTTGTCGTGCTGCCGGACATTCGCTGGAAGTACTGCAACATCAAAACGCTGAACCTCATCCCCGGCGTGCTTGCCGCCGAACAAGCCAAGGAACGCGGCTGCTGCGAGGCGGTGTTTCATCGCGACGGCGTAGTAACCGAGTGCTCCAGCTCCAATCTGCTGATGCTCAAGGACGGCGCGCTCGTGACCGCTCCGGCGGACGAGCACATTCTGCCCGGCATTACGCGCGGGCACTTTCTGATGCTTGCGCGGCAGATGGGTATTCCCGTGTTCGAGCGCGCGTTTACGCTGGAGCAGGCATACGATGCGGACGAGCTGATGATTACGAGCACGAGCGTCCACGGCCTGCCGGTGTGCGAAATGGAAGGCAAGCCGGTCGGCGGGCGCGATCCCGTTCTGCTCAAGCGCTTGCAGGATGCCTACCGGGCGTATTTTACCGGCGTAGTCGGAGAACTGCATTAAGCGACGAAGGGTCGTTCGATGATTGCGTGAGTCATTCGGGAGGAAGGGCATTTGGGACAACGGAAAAACGCGGAATATCAAAATGCCGTCTTGCTCGCGATTGCGGCGGCGGTTCTTTTTGCCTGTTCTGCTCCGCTCTCCAAGCGACTGCTCGCCGGAATTCCGCCTGTACTGATGGCTGGGTTACTCTATCTTGGCGCGGGAATTGGTTCGGGGCTGATCCTGCTCTTCGGCGGGTTTCACGAGCGTCGGGAACCGGTGTTCGCGTTCGAGCGAAGGGATTTCCGGTTTCTCGTTGCCATGGTGCTGCTGGATGTGGCGGCGCCCGTGCTCCTGCTCACCGGACTTGCCCGCACGACGGCGGCAAACGCTTCGCTGCTGTGCAACTTTGAGGTCGTGGCGACCACGCTGATTGCCTTGCTCTGGTTTCGCGAGCGGGTATCCTCCCGCCTCTGGCTCGCAATTTTGCTGGTGACCGCCGCAAGCTGCCTGCTCACCTTTGAGCGGGAGAACGGGCTGCGCTTTTCCGTTGGCTCGGTCTATGTGCTATTGGCGGCAGTTTGCTGGGGACTGGAGAACAACTGTACCCGTATGCTCGCGGATCGGAACCCCATCGCGATTGTTGCCATCAAGGGGCTTGGTTCCGGTCTGTGCTCGCTCGTCATCGGGCTTGCGCTCGGGCAGCGCGCCAGCGACTGGTTGACGGCGCTTCTTGCGCTCGTTGTCGGGTTTTTTACCTACGGACTCAGCATCGCCTGCTACATCCGCGCGCAGCGAACTCTCGGCGCGGCGAAGACGAGCGCTTTTTACGCCGCGGCTCCGTTCATTGGTGCGGCGCTTTCGTTTCTGTTATTGGGCGAACGGCCGGGTGCGGCATTCTACATCGCCCTGCCGTTGATGGCGGTTGGCGCGTATGTGGCGACGATCGATCTGCCGAAGCAGGCGCTGCCTGCCGAGTAGAACGAAGAAAACATAGATTCTTGCATGCAAAAAAGCGGCGCTGAAGTTAGCGCCGCTTTGTGTTGTTCTCGATCTTCGGTTTATGCCTGCGTGGGTGCCTCGTCGTAGGCAATCAGCACCGCGCGGCAGGGTGCGCCTTCCGCGCCGGAGACCTTCAGCGGCGCGGCGCTGAGGATATACCGTCCGTCCGGTACGCCGCGCAGTTCAAGGTTTTCGAGCACGGCGATTCCGTAGCCCAACAGCGCGGTATGCGCGGAGAGTTCGTCCGAATAGGTGCCGATGGACTGGCTGTCCGTGCCAATCAGCACGAGCCCCTTGTTGTAGAGGTACGCAATGGCGCTCTCCGTGAGCTGGCCTTTGCCGTGCAGCAGTATGCGCGGCGCGAACGGCCGCGTCATGAAATACATGGAATCCAGCGGCGTCTTGGGCACGGTGAGCACAACGCAGTCGCCAACAAACAGATCGGCGGGCAGGGAAGCGATGTCCTTTCCCTTTTGAATAAAGTGCAGCGGCGCATCCACGTGGGTACCCGCGTGCATGCTCGTTTCCAGACGGGAGAGGTTATAGCTTTCGCCGTCCTTCATGCGGTGCAGCGCGCGCAGCGAAGGCGGATCGTCCCCGGGATACGGAGGCGTTTTCAACAGGTCGCGGGAGATATCGTAAACTTTCATTTGCAGAATCCTTATCAGTTCATTGATCTTTTGATGATTTTTGAGACGAAACCCATTATACGGGCATTGAGCGAGAATCGTAAAGCTATTTTTTTCCAAAGCAGGCGAATTTCACGTTGCCCGACTCAATGAAAAGTGAGAATCGTAAAGCTATTTTTTGATGCGTACCGTCTTTTCATCTGCATCGCCCGAAAAAAAACCCCCGCGGGAAGCGGGGGAAAAGCAGCCGAAGCCTGTTATTCGTTGCGAATTGCCGCGAGCGGGGAGAGCTTCATGGCGCGGATGGCCGGGTACATGCCCGCGGCCAGCGCAACGACGATGGAGAACCCGACTGCGCCAAACGCCAGATACGCGGGAATGATGCTTCGTAGTCCCGAGCTCGCGAGTAGTTGGTTGAGCAGCAGCGAGACCCCGAAGCTCAGCACCAAGCCGAGCGCCCCGCCGAAAAGCCCGATGTAGGCGGACTCCGTGAGGAACAGCCCCGCGATGTTGTCGATGCGGCAGCCGAGCACCTTGATGATGCCGATTTCCTTCGTGCGCTCAAAGATGCTCATCATCATCGTGTTCATGATGCCGATGGCGGCAACGAGCAGGGCGACCCCGCCAATGGCTCCGAGCAGGTACTGAACGTTCTGCGTGCTCTTTTCGGCCATCTCCACCGCGTCCTGCAGGCTGTAGGTGCCGTAGCCCATGTCCTGAATCGCGTTCTTTACGGTCTTGACGTCCTCAATCTCCTTGCACTTGACGAGCACGGTCTGGTATTTGCTGCTGTCGTATTGCACATAGTTCTTGTTCGCCTTGGCGAGCTTCTCCAGCTGCGTCATGTCCATGAGGCAATAGTAGGAGAAGTCGTTGTTGTTCTGGTCCATAATGCCCGTGACCTTGAGCTTATACATCGGGGCAAGTGGTTTTTCCGGCTCCTGCGTGCTGTCGGAAGACGGCAACACGACAACCTGGTTTTTATAGACGTTGCGGTAGTCAAACGTCAGCTGCATGCGCGAGTCCTTGGTGATGCGCGGGTTGCCGTTTTTGTCGACCGCCTGACGTCCGTTGTCCGGGTTGTAAAAGTTGCTCAGCGACCAGGCGCCAAGAACGATTTCGTAGGTATTCGTACCGCCCGCGGTGGGCATCTTGCCTTCGGAGAGCGTAATGCCAAACTCTTCCGCCTGTTCGGGCGTCACGCCTAGGATCGACGCATCCGTCATGAAATTGCCGGACTTGATCATGCCATAGGTTTCAATCAGCGGCATAACGGCCTGAACGCCGGCGATTTTCTTGATCTCCCCAACTGCCTTCTTGTTGAGTTCCTTCTGGCGCGACGATCCGCCGCCGTTGCCGTTGGACACATACGACCAGGAGTTGACGCGGATGGTGGTCAGACTGCCGGTTCCGGCGAAATTCTCAATCGTCGCCTGCTTGATGCCGATGCCAAGGGATACCATAACGACGATGGACGCCACGCCGATCACCATGCCGAGAACGGTTAGAAACGCGCGCATCTTCCGCCGCCACAGGTTGAGAAACGCCGTGGACAGCATATCGGTAATACTCATTGTTCCTCCAATTGCGCGTTCTGCGCCGGATGCTTACAGGTCTTCCAGCTGGCGCTCGCGTTTTTTCTTGAGACGGATGACGAGCACGACCGCGCCTGCGGCAACCGTCAGCCCGCCGAGCACCCAGAAGATCCAGCCGATGCCGCCGCCCTGCGGCTTGTCGGAGGGCATGCTTCCGGCGTCTCCGGGTGAGGCGAGCGCGGCGGGCGTCTCCTCGTTGACGGTCATGTTGAGCGGGCGAAGCTCTTCGGTCTGGTTGCCGTAAACATCCTCATAGGTGATGCGAACCTTCGCCTCAATGTCCCCTGCGACCTGCGGAATCACGCTGAGATCCGCATTCATCGAACTGCCGGAGGCAACGTTGCCGCCAAAGTAGGATTCTTCGAGCTTGAGGTCGTCGCCAACGACGTCGACCATGCAGTTATACAGCGGCGATTTGCCGAGGTTGTAGAGCGAAATGCTGACCGAGACGTTGCTGCCGACCCAAGGATCGTCGTTGACCACGGGGTCGTTGATGCGCACGCGCGCCTTCTGCAGAATCGGCACGTTCACGGAAGCCTTCTCTTCGAGGTCCGCGCGGTTCTTCGTTCCCTCATAGGAGAGGACGACCGCAAGCACCTGCGACTTTGCTTCCGCGTCCGGCGCTATCTGGAGGTCAATCGTCAGCGCGCGGGCGCCGTTTTTATCGATCGTTCCAAGGAAGATGCTGCTCGAACCACCGGGGGCGGGAATGACCGCGCCGCCTTCGCAGCTGTAGTCGAGCTGCAGGTTCGTAATCGCTTCCCGCGAGGAGGTGTTGGCAACGATGAGGCGTAGCTGAACAACATCCCCGGCGTAGATCGGGTTCTGCTCAAACTGATAGCTCTCGATGATGACCTTGGGCTTGCTCTTGTAGGTGGAGCCGCCGCCGGAGCTGGAGCTGCCGCCGGTGGTGTCGATGCCGCGGCAGTAGACCCGAACGGTGACATCGGTTGTGCCGGAGGCGCTCTTTACATGGAACGTGACGTCGTAGTTGCCTTCGGTAACGCCTTCGGCAAAAGAGGTGGAGAGCTTAAAGTAAGCATGCTCACCGTCCGCCAGCGTATCGCCATTCCAGGCGACAAGCGCGCTGGTAGCTTTATCGGCCTTTTGAAAAGCTTTGCAATCCACCGTGGTCTTCGTTTCGTCGGGATTGACAAACGGGAACTTCGTCAGATCGGTCGAAACATCCACCGAACAGGACAGATTGGTCAGCGCGCCGCCGCTCACGTTCTTGATTGGGACGTAGACCGTCAGCCCGTCGCCCACATGGCCGATTGGCGTTTGCAGATATTCGCTTTCGCGGGCATCCACAATTCCGTCCGCCGTGTCCGACCCTGTGTAAAGCGTTATCTCGCCGGCCGCCATTGCCGCCATCGGTAACGCGGTAAGCGCGAGCACTACGACGAGCGCGAGCCACTTGATCTTGCCTGAATTACGCATGTTCTTGCACCTCAGTTTTTCCATGATTGGTTTCAAAATTCAACTTCGCGTTTGAGTTGATTGTAATATCGGTAATCCGTCCGTCGAGCAGGTTGATCACCTTGTCGCCAAAGCCGGCAATGTGGGAATCGTGCGTGACCATAACGAGCGTCTTGCCCTGTTCGCGGAGAATATCGATGATAAAGCGCATGACCTCGTCGGACGTGTTGGAGTCCAGGTTGCCCGTCGGCTCGTCCGCAAAGACGATTTCGGGGTTGGTCACGAGCGCGCGCGCAATGCCGACGCGCTGCTGCTGTCCGCCGGAGAGTTCGCTGGGTTTGTGCTTCTTGTGCGTACCCAAGCCCACCATGTCCAGCATCTCTTCGGCGCGCTTGATGCGCGCGGCCTTGGGAATGCCGCGAAACGAGAGCGGAAGCGCGACGTTTTCCAGCGCCGTGTAGTAAGGCATGAGGTTAAACGACTGAAAGATAAAGCCGATGTGTCGCTGACGAAAAACAATCAGCTCGCCTTGCGTCATGCGCTCCAGATGCTTGCCGGAGATGACGATTTCGCCCGAGGTGACCTGCTCCAACCCCGCGAGCACGTTGAGCAGCGTGGATTTTCCCGAGCCGCTGCGGCCGATGATGGAGCAGATGTCGCCGGAAGCGATTTTAAGATCGGCTCCGCGCAGCGCATGAACATCCACGGAACCGACGTGGTAAACCTTTGTGACGTTTCGCACGTCGATGAGCGTGCTATCCTGCATGATCCCTCCCGAACACCAAAAGGTGTATTACACGTACTAATACGCATGCATCATACCCCACATCCCGTCCGGTGTCAACGCCCGCCGGACGGTAGAATGAAACGGAATTGCGAACTTCGGCGAAACATGTTGCAACGCGAATTTGGTCCGTCTCGGCAGATTTCGCGTGCGTTTAACGAAGAAAATCGCCCGAACGCTTGAAATAGAGCGGCTTCTCTGGTAGGATGGATCAAAACACCCCAAGGAGAGGCGGCAGGCGGCATGCTCACAACGCGAAACCAACACAATTCGCTGTTCTCGAATGCCCGGCGCAAGGTTTGCGCGGGGTCTTTCGGTGCGTTTGCCGCGCGCTCTTTCGAAGTTTACGCCGAGAGCGGGTGCCCCATGCGAATGCGACAGCACGCGGAGCAAACGAATGCGGCGGCAGCGCGCGTCTAGCGCGAAATGGATGAACCCATCCGCTGTCCCCGCGGTCGAGCAGGTATCTTGCGCCCGCCTGTTGGGACGATTCGTTTTTGTAGCGTGCAACCTTCCAGAACAAGATAGATCGGGCGCCGACGGCTGCGACCGGCGATTCTGCAAACGAGCGGAACGCGGGGGCCGGACGGCGATTTTTTATTTCCAATCAATCAAAGAATCGATCGTTCCAAACTTCCCGCAATCCATCGCTCTGCAGAAACCGTTCGCAAACCGCGCGCGGGAGTATTCCCTGTGCGCAACATCAATGGAGTGAAGGAGAAAACATATGCCAATTAAGATACCAGATGGGTTGCCCGCGGGCGATCTGCTCGCGCAGGAAAATATCTTTGTCATGCCGCAGCATCGCGCGGCGCAGCAGGACATTCGTCCGCTGCGCATCGCAATTATGAACCTCATGCCAACCAAGCAGGCGACGGAGACGCAGCTGTTGCGCATGCTCGCCAACTCGCCGCTACAGGTCGAGGTCACGCTGCTGCACACCGGCACCTACCAGAGCCAGAACACCTCGCAGGACTATCTGGATTCGTTTTACCGCACCTTCGACGAGGTGAAGCACGAGCACTTCGACGGCCTCGTGATCACGGGCGCGCCGGTGGAAAACCTCGACTTTACGGACGTGCACTACTGGGACGAGCTCGTCCGCCTGATGGACTGGGCGGATTCCAACGTGTTTTCCACGCTCTACATCTGCTGGGCGGCACAGGCGGGGCTGTATCATTTTTACGGGGTGGAGAAGCATCCGCTGGGCAAGAAGATGTTCGGTATCTTTCCGCACGTCGTGCTGGATCGCTCGCATAAGCTCGTGCGCGGGTTCGACGAGCAGTTCATGGCCCCGCATTCGCGGCATACGACGATCTATGTGTCCGACGCGGCGAAGATTCGTGATCTGGACATTCTGGCGACCTCGCAGGAGGCGGGGTTGTATCTCGCGGCGTCGCACGACGGGCGGCGCGTGTTCGTCACCGGGCACAGCGAGTATGACGCAAAGACGCTGGAACTGGAGTATCGCCGCGATCAGGCGGCGGGCAAGCCGATTTCGATTCCGAAGAACTATTATCCAAACGACGACGATACCCTCCAGCCGGTGATCACCTGGCGCGCGCATGGAGCACTACTGTTTGCCAACTGGCTGAACTACTTTGTGTATCAGGAGACACCGTACGACATCGATGCGATTACCCCGCAGCACGGAGAATAACGCAATCTGGAATGGCTCCCGCAGGGGAGCCGTTCTTATGTTAAAATGAAGTATCGTTTTTACACGAGAAGAGTAGATGAAACGATTGCTGTTAAATAAGGTATCGTCTGTTAGGAGCATTATATGAAACAACTGCCGGAGGCATATCTTGAG
>CAZDXW010000021.1:2096-40699 GCA_964509485.1 uncultured Christensenella sp. | reverse complement strand
TTACCAGGGGGATCAATCCGACGAGTCCGATCCAGCGGATGGGGCCGTTCAGAAACACGAGCAGGCTCAGGATTGCTACGCCGAGTACAATACGGATCCAGCGATCCACGTTTCCAACATTCTGTTTCATAATAGAAATCCTTCTTTCAATTGACTGATCGATGTTTGTCTTTGTTGATGGGTCAAATCGGGTGAGTTAGTCCGGCAACTCCACGAGAATGTCCGTTCCCTCGACTTTGAGCGGGAACTGGGTTGCGTCGCCGACCTTTACGCTGAGAAATGCAAGTTTCGCATTTCCAACGGATCTGCCGGTTCGGACGTCAAACTTTGCGCCGTGCCGCGGACAGGTGAGCGTGACGCCTTCGAGATCGCCGTCTCCAAGTGATCCGCCCATGTGTGGGCACCGGTTGTCGAGCGCATAGAACGCTCCGTCCACGTTGATCAGCAGAATGGTCTTGTTGTTGAGCACAATCTTTTTCTTTTCGCCGGGCTTTACGTCGTCTACGCCAGCGAGTTTTACGTACTGCATACAATCAACTCCTCACTTTTAAATTCAGTATAACACAATAAAATCGACTATCTGTGCTTAAATCACGCAAAACAGAATTTATTACAATATCTGTTGTTTTTGTGATGAAAGCACGGTAAACTGTGGTTAGAAGCTCTATACTCATGATAAACAAAAAGAACGAAAAAGCAAACGGAAAATTCAGAGAAAAGGGGATTTGAACGATGTTTACCGACAAAGTTAAAAAACTGTTAAACGAACAGATCACGAAAGAGTTCTTCTCCGCGTATCTATATCTGCACTTTGCAAACTATTATGAAGAGCAGGGCCTCAAGGGGTTTGCCAACTGGTTCACCGTACAGGCACAGGAAGAGCGTGACCACGCGCTGCTGTTCATCAAGTACATGCAGAACAACGAAATCAAGGTGACGTTTGAGGCCATTGACAAGCCGGACACCGTGCTCAAGGAGCACATGGACGCGCTGACCGCGTCACTCACGCACGAGCAGTTCGTGACCGCGTCGATCCATACAATCTACGAGGCGGCATACGAAGCCAAGGACTTCCGCACGATGCAGTTCCTCGACTGGTTCGTCAAGGAGCAGGCGGAGGAGGAGATGAACTCCTCGGACAACATCAAGAAGATGGAGCTCTTCGGCACGGACAGCAAGGGACTCTATATGCTCGATCAGGAGCTGGGTACGCGGATGTACGCACCGCCGAGCCTCGTTCTGTAACGATCATAAACGCAAGAATACACAAGGCCGCCGGTTCTCCGGCGGCCTTTTTGCGTAAACTGAGTTTTTTGGTGAAACATGCGTAGCAAGAAAAACGGAGCGGTGAGGCTCCGTCTCTTCTTAAATCATTAGAATGCTGGCGGCTCATATGCCATGGATTCAACAATACCATTCTCGTCATAACAAAAGAGGATTCTGCTCCAATCCTCGCCGTAGAAGCCTTCGTCAACGTCCGGATAGTTTTCGGCACTGTAGGCGAGTTCTTTGGCGCTGATGGCCGGCTCCTTCGCATATGCGCGGTGCACTTCTTCCCGCGTGCTGCCGATACCGATCTTGAGCCAGCCAAATCGAAGGGAATCATCCTTGATAACAAGAAGATTCAGCGCATTATATGGCTTTCCAGCATACCAGTCAGTATAAACATACCAGACATCGAATCCTGGGTATTGATTCAGTATCAGAGTTCTGTTCCCGTTCTTCGGATCCATGTACTGAGCCTCCGAAGAAGCAGAGCCGTACTTATCCAATATCGATTTTTCAGATAAATCGTCAAGGCCGAGTACTTTGGCATATGCGCTCATAGAAATATATCTGGCAACGCGGTCAAAACGAATGAATTGCTGATCATATATGAGCTTTGACTGATGAATGCTAACAAGTAGAAAGAGAAGTAGAATTATAAAAGAAAGAAGTCTTCTTCTTTCAAACGTTCGCATAAGCGTTCTCCTTATTCAACGTCGGTATCTCTAGTCTTCCCACGTACCAACCCAATAGAACCAGTTGTCGTTAATGCGCTTATAGCTGTAAATTGAGCTGTCCGACGAATCGTCTGGTTCCATTCCGTTTCGAGAAAAAGCGATACCTCGATTACCTTTGAATTCGAAATAAACAGTTCGGCCATCTGTGTTTTTTTGATAAACATACTGGATGTCTGTTTCTTGAAACAGTGTGGTCAATGCACGTCGAACCGTTTCGTCTTCTATCTTCAGTTCGTAATTCTGATCGGCGTTCACATAGACGGAATAGCCTGCTTTATTGTCAGCGTACTCTCGCCGAATCATAATTTTGGGGAGTTCGGCATCTTCCTTTTGATAGGCGGATATATCGCAGTTGTCCAAGTAAACGCAAATCTGGTCAAATGCATCCGCGTTGTTTCTGTACGCCGCAAGGATTGAATGTCGAGAAGGCGGCAGGCTTCCGGTTGAAACAAAAATGATCCATGCGGCCAGAATGACCATAAGTATTGTCGAAACAATACCAATGATCAGCCATTTGAGGTAAGAAATTGCGATACGCATTTTCGCTCTTCCATTTCAGAATGTTCGAATTAATCCTATTCTCTGTGGGGCAATCCATTTTGTAAAGGGGTAAGATTGATGCATCTCGGAGGTCGGACAGATAACGCACAGCGCAATTTGCCGTTGAGTATGGGAAAACGGAGCGGTGAGGCTCCGTCTTGCTTAATTAATAGAAAGCCGGTGGTTGATACGCCATGGATTCAACAATACCATTCTCGTCGTAGCAGAAGAGAATTCGGCTCCAACCATCGCCATAAAAACCTTCGTCGACATCCGGATATTCTTCGGCGCTGTATGCGAGCTCTTTGGCGCTGATTCTGCTGTCAAACAAATACGCGATTCGAACAAGTAGACGCGGACTGCCTATGCCGATTTTGAGCCAGCCCCAATGATAGCGGTCGCTTTTTATCGTAATTTGATACGTGTAATAACGCGTGATTTTTTTAGAATTCTCGGAAGCCGAATAGTGCGCAACAAATCCCGGATAATCGTCAGTCACGATATTCACATTCGGATCATCAAGCCTCTTGATACAATCTCTATGATCGGGAGAACCAAAAACGCTTTGAATATTCTCGTATTCAAAAGTCGCTAGACCTAGCTCTTTCGTGTATCCGCTTTCATTCAAGTAAACTGCATGATGTTCTTCGCGGTTAATATAATCCAGCAGAAAGCCTTCGAAACAGAAATATGCTAGGCAAAGGAACGCGGCGACCATTACTACCACGAGAACAAGCCTGAGTGCAATTGGCAAACTGTTGAATTTCAGCTTCATGCGGCTTCCTTACGCGATCATTATCATAATAGAGTAATCCAGATGGATGGAAATCTGTGATCTTCTCATGCATACAAAACCTAGGGATGTCGAGAGTTGATTTCTTTGAATCACATTCCGATATTCACCTTCTCAATCAACTCGTCGCGCTGCGTTTTTAAGTTGTATTGATATAGAAACAGCCAGCCGCCAGCGGTGTCGACTTCGTTCGCGCGGTCTACGATTTCATGATTGAGGTCGATGGTTCGAACCAACTTCGGCTTCTCGGCGGAAATATCGTAGATGAGCACTTGCTTTCCTTTGGCGACAGCGGCGAAATGATCATCTACAGACAGAAAAGCTTGTTTCACGCCAAGCTTAATCAGGCGGCGAGATTGGCCGGTTTCCGGGTCGAATCGATAGAGGGATTCGCCCTTGATCGTTTCGACGGAGAATAGGTATTCAAAGTACAAAGACAATATGTCTGTATGACGGAATCTTCGGGTCAATAAGAGCAAATCATCCCCGCTATCATATATGGCAAAGAGATTTTCCCGTTTCGGGAAACGGACTAGCTGCTCACCTGCTTTCGCATCAAGATCATAATCTGTAAGTCCGTTATCTCCGGCGATCAAGAAATGGCTTTGGTTTTTTCGAACAATCCAGCGAATTGGGAAATCCGAATAATCACCCAAGCTCAGAAAAAGATTATCGACCGGTAATACCTGCCGCTGCAAAGCATCATCGAACAAAGCAATGCTGACTCGATTCCCGACCATTTCCTCACCGCTGAAACTCCCGATTGGGTTGGATAGGATGAAGTACTGGTCTTGAATACGATATGTGCTGAGGGATTCCCGGGGATAGTCTTTTTGAAAAACGACGTCGTCATTCGTAAGCACCTGATATTCTGCCTTCGGAACAACAGTGCCATTTACAAAACTATATATACACAAGTTATTTATACTTGTAATCGCATATTGCTCAACACTTCTTATAAAAAGATTCCTATCGGCATCAAAATGAAAGTCCCAGGTATTGGTATCGGATAAATCAACGGTATTCTGAAATTGTTGAATCACATCATATGGTTCTTCCTGGCGGCTACTTCGATGGTAAAGACGAAAGATGCGATATGTTCCATTGTAGTTTGAGCCAGTATTACGATACCCGCAGTAATAAAACCCATCCTCCTTCATTTGGATTGCACGGATATCTTCAACGGGGAACTCAAACTGGATATCGCTGCCATCCAGCCGCATGCTGTAGATACCTTGTTGGCCTAGTTCACCGGAAAGATAGTATATCCGCTCACCATGCAGAACGGCTTTCTTTCCTGTTTCGTCACTCGGATAGGGTTTCATATGGGCAGAAAAGATACGGGCATCTATGTCATTGAAGCTCTGGTCGTATGGGATGCAGGCTCCAAGAATCATTGCGCAAAAAGTAATTAGTAGCACGGACAATAAAGACTTTAGTGTTTTTCTTGTTAACATTTCGTTCTCCTTATGCTGTACCCTCTCGTAACTCCTCAAGTGCTTCGTTTCATTTTCCTCTGAAAAGACTTTCCTGTAAAGGGGGTAAAATTGACGCATCTGAGTTGGCAAGCTGTTGGAACGTGGTCACAAAGCGGGGTATGAAGAAACGGAGCGGTGAGGCTCCGTTCCATGTAATCCGGCATTGATCCAATTCATCCAGTGTTACGGAGACAACATATCAGTCATGTATAGTGATTGTCATAGGCGAATAAGTGATTGTGTAATCAATCGTTCCAAATATACAGGAAATTTCCGGTTGATCGGCTATGCTACTGGAGAGAACGAGCGTGAAGTTTTGGAACTCATGGTCGCGATAGTAACACGTGATGCGTCCATAGGAATACTCCTGATCTTGGAATAAGGCAAGCCCCTCTTCAGAAACCTTAAAGTAATAATAGGTTTCTTCGCAGCCTCTTCGTGTGTCGCTATATGCAGAATAGTACTGATGCGTGAGGATCGTTTTCGAGAGTTCAAGAATCTTTTCTGCATAAGAATCATACTGGGCAAAGGGGAATTCATCGATCTGCGTTTTTTGGCCATTCACATATTGATAAGCCTGCTCACCATCAAAGGAACAACCATCCTCATATGTGCCGATAAAAGCTTCTCGCTTTTCGCCACGTCGAGAAAATTGCCCGACATCTATATTGTACAAATCATAATCGCAAGTATCCATTGACACATCGAAAATATGCTGGGCACTCTCGGCTTCTGGCGGCAGGTCATGGGGTATGGCGCATAGATTTGAAATGCCTAGCACCAGCAAAAGCGTGATGAGCAGTACAAGAACTTTCATAGCATCCTCACTTATTGTGTTGTATCAATTTACTTCCCCGCGTAAAACAGCAGATATTGCTCCAGTAAATCGAGGCGAAGGCTGTGCCCGCCGTCATGCGGATGGAACTCCACCGTAATGCCGCGCGCGGTGAGCGCCTGCTCCAGCGAAGCCGCTCCGGCTGAGAACGGATCGCGCGCGTCGCCACAATCGAGATAAATACTTAGCTTGTCCAGCCCGCGTGCCTCTGCGTAGCCGTCCAGCGCGTTCGCCGCGGCGGGATCGGTCGCGAGCCAGCGCTCAAACTCGTCTCCGGAGAAATCGGCGGTGTCCAGCGCGGGGCTGTACGCCCCGATCTTGCCGAAGAGATCCGGCCGATGCAGACCAATCTGCAATGCAAACAACCCGCCCATCGAAAAGCCGCCGATATATCGGCTCTTCGGGGACGGGATTGTGTTGTAGTTCAAATCGATGAATGGAATCAGTTCGTCGCAAAGAAAACGCTCCATGCCGGAAGCGTCCCGCTTGCCGTCCGCCATGTCCTGTTCAATCACCTTGGCGGAGTCGTAGCGCGAGAGGGGAAAGACCATGATCATAGGCGCGAACTTGCCGCTCTGGATCAGCTCGTCCGCAATCTTGCCGACGCCCGCCTCGCTCAGCCACATGGTTTCGGTTGAGCTGTAGCCGTGCATGGCATACCAGACGGGGTACTTCGTTCCGTCGCCATAGCCTGCGGGCAGGTAGATCATATAAGGGACTGTGGAGCCAAACGCCCGGCTTTCGAGCGTGTAGCGGGCGGTCTGGGAGGCGGGGAGCGGGGTAGCAATCAATCCGCCGCTAGCGGTGGGATTTCGAGCGGCGACCAGCATCCGCGGCGATACGGACAACAACAGCGCCAGGCTGAGCAACAGCAGCCATATGCGGCTCTTCGGGCGATTACTTGCGTCGGATGATTTGAACACGGCTCTTGATTACTCGTTTCTCTTCGTACATCTTCTCATCCGCCTGATGCAATACGGTGTCCAGCAATTGGTCGACGGTGCAGCTGATCTCCTGAATGCCGTGGCTGACACTGATGATATATTTCCGGTTTTCCGTTCGATTGATTTCTTCAAACGCCTCGACAATGCGCACCCAAACCTGCTCGGCTTGTTCGGCCGCGACGCCGGAAAACACGACGACAAACTCATCCCCGCCAAAGCGAATCATAAAGTCGTCGGCGCGAATTCGGCTGCGAATGGTGTTCGCAACGGTAATCAGCAGCTCGTCTCCGGCCTCATGACCGAGTACGTCGTTCACTTCCTTGAGACCGTTAACGTCCAGAAAACACAGGCTGGTCGTGCAGTTGCTCTTCGTTAGGTTCTTGTAGAGCAAGTTCAGCCGCTGGATACCCGCGTTGCGGTTGTAGCTGTTGGTCATCACGTCATATTCGGAGTAATACTGAACCTGCTCTTTCTTCATCCGGTTGCCCGTAAACAGCATGGCCAGAATCACGGAGATGCCAAGGAACACAAAGTAGAACACATAATATTTGCTGACAATATAGAGCAGCAGGTCGCTGATACGATTTTCAAAGAAATGCGCATCCGGGGAATCGGATGGAATCATGGAAACGAAATACCAGGTTCCGGCTTGGCTGAGAACGGTACACCGGTTTATTTCGTCGGAGAATACCTCTCCGGAAAGAAGTTGGGCATACTGGAAGTATCCATTCTTGGTCAGTATCGTTCCAGCTGGATTCTTCCGTATGGTATTCCATTCTTCCGGATACTCCGACGCAAAGGATACACTGGATGTCGGATCATACATGAACGCCCATTCCTTCGTGGGATCATCCTGATTATAGAGCCAATATCCTTGCTGGTTAATGAGAAATGCATGTCCGGCGTTGGAAGCCGCGATGGCCTGTATTTGCTTGAGAATATCGTTGGCGGAATAGTTTAGTACGATAATGCCCTCTTTCGTCCCGGAAGAGTTGAAGAAGGGTATTCCGAGGCGGAGCATTGGCTTTAGAGGCTTTTCAATTTGATTGTTTTCAACGTTAAGATCAAGAGGTGAAATATACACCTGGTTTTTACCCAAGGTCACCGTACTTTGGAAATAATAACGGTTGGCTTTGTTTTGCAGCTCGTTTTTTGGAACAACGTAAGCGCCGTTCGTGCCGTAATTGATGCGAATGATCTCGTTTCCTTCCAGATCCAAATAACGAATCTGGTCGAAAACCGTTCTTCGTTTGGAATAGGCAAGCAGAATGGACTCGATGTCCGAAAAGTCGTTGTTTGCCGGATAATGATCGCGCAGAATATCTGAAATAAATGAGAGGTCGGACGTGAGACGGTTGATCTTATAGGTGATGAAATAGGATAACGCGTTGATGGTGCTATTGGATGCGCTCTCCAGCTCACTTTGCCTTGACCGGTTGGACTGCGACAGAAACGTCGTCAAAAACCCGGTTGTGACAATCGAAATCGTGAAAAAGCTGATCAGAAAGCTCAGCAGGAACACACGTTTCTTCTTTTTCTTGTAATCCGGCATGCTTGACACCTCCAGCTGAAGAGCAAGTCCTGGACTCGATGGAACCGTCGAGAATCTGAATCGAAGCGAAAAGATGGGCAATCATGAATAAGTGAAATTACATATCAATTATAAACGATTCATACAGGAATGCAAAGAGATATCACAAAAGTGAAACCATTCAGATTTGTGATATCTCTAATTCTCGGCACGATGGCGCATGTTCGAGGGAACAACCGAAACATCAGTCACTCGGCGGCAAGAAACGAATCGATATCGTTCATCCAGCCGGTGATGATTCGCGTGTTCTCCTCCAGCTTGGCGGCGTTCTTTTCGTAGCCCTTGAGCAGTTGCAGTTGATGCTCCCAATACGCCCGTAATTTGCTTAAGAAGTTCCGATCCTGCTGCGAGGGAGCCTGATTGCGCGCGAGTGCGTCGGCAAGGCGGCGCAGCTCGTCGCCCGCCTGTTCCGCGGAAAGCGCCATGCATTTTTTGAAATCGCGAAACACCCACTGCCGCTCGAAGAGGTTCATGCGCTGCCAGCCGTCGTATTGGCTTTGAAAGGTATCCCGAATACGAGCAAAGCTGGAGAGCTGCTCGTCGGACACGCCGGTTGCAGCCGATTCTTCGGGTTCCTGCCCGTACACACCGCAGTCCATGAGCACCTGAATACAACCGATCTCCTGCCCTCGGTATTGCTCCGCAAACGCGGCGGAGAGCGCAAAGCCGAGTCCGGCCGCGTCCGCGCCGAGGATATGGCTGCCGTTCATCTCGTAGAATGCGTCCGTCGTCATGCCCATGCTGGCGGCGACGACCTCGATGGCACCCATCGCGGTCTGTGTTTTCACGAGGCCGGGGCCGATTGTGTACGCTGCGACGTTGGTGTCCTCCAGCTCCATGGCGAGCGTGTTACCGAGTTCCACCTGCGCGGTCTTAAACACCTCGTACGCGCCCATGTAAGGCGACGCGCCGGAGGAGGAGACGAAGGCGACTGATCCACTGTTTCGTGCCTTCATCTGCGGCAAAAAGAGCTGCGTGAGCAGCAGCGGCGCGCGGAGGTTTACCGAATAGCTCTTGTCCCAGCAAGAAACGTCCACCTGGTCGATCGCGCCCATCTTGGTGATGGTTGCGTTGTGAAAGAGCACGTCCGGCGTGCCGTAGTTCGAGGTGATCCACTGCGCCATGCGGCGGAGCTGCTCGTCGCTGGATAGATCGACCTCGTAGAACGCGGCGGAGGCGGGGTAGGCTGCGTTGACGGTTTGCTCCGCGTGCTTACCTCTGACGGGATCGATCTCCGCGAGGATGACGCGCGCGCCCATCGCGGCGAACGCGAGCGCGGCTTCGATGCCGATGCCGCCGCCAGCGCCAGTGAGAAGAACGGTCTTTTGCTTGAGCAGACCGGGAAAGCTATCGCGTGTAAGCAATGGCGGGACCTCCAAATGAGAATCTGGGAACGGCCTATCGATTCATCAAGCAACTGCATAGTTACGATTGTTTCTGTAGATACTTATAGAAGTCCAAATCTTTGTAATGAGCTGCGAAGAAATACGGATCCGTCTTGGACGTTTTATTCGCCATCGTTTTCACATCATCCGCAACCACGTTCAATTGCTGGTGAGTGATCACTGCGTTGAATGCACGGCAGTATTCCACCATTGGTGTTGCGGTACCAATGATCAGAAAAATCGCAATTTCAAGTCCAATCTTTCGAATACAAAAGTAGCGCTTGCCATCGAACATCTTCAACTGGATGCTGCCGTTGAGCGCTCGAATTGTCAGCATCATGAGCACCAGAAGCGCTGGAATGGACGCACGCATGGCAAAGTCGGTCGAAGCCCCTAAGCTGAACGCGCCTATGCAACACAGCGAAACGACGGCAATCCAATATAATATGTTGTTTCGATTTTCCTTGTATAAAACAATGCTGAGAAGGCCAAATTCGAGCAGACAAAAGAATGCATACCGGAGAATGGCGATTACCCACCCGAATTCTTTGGCATATAGATTCAATTGAAAGGAATTGCCCTCTACCGTCTGATTTGTTTTGTAATACAGATAGAAAATTGGCAATAACACGACGACGGCAATGATGTTTTGTATGGAGAATGCTTCCTTCAGTAAACCGGATACTTGTTTTGAGCGAATCGAGAGAGTCAGCTTGTATACGCCCGTGCCCAAAAGAAGAATCATCAATCCGACGGCGGGGAAAGACGAACTGATCAGAAGAACCAGACACAAGAACACATAATTGCGCACGCTTTTTTCGTTAACAAAAAGAGCCGTGGCGAGCCACACGGGGATGGATTGGTTGTACACCCAGAATAGTTGCGTTGTGTTGGAGCTATACTGATAGAACCCCGCCCACCACTCAATATGATTCGGTATTTTCGTCACATCGAAGTAAAGGGCTCTAAGCATGCCTATGATGTCCATTCCGCTGAAGAAGACGAACACCATCAGAGCCAGAGCGATCTTTTTTTTCGAATCCGCCTTTGTAAAGACTAGTATCAGCAGGAATACGAAATAGAGGTTGAGAAACGACCAGAGCAGCAAAGCGACATTTGCGACAGCCCATGCCGTGTCAAAGCTAAAAAACAGATTGGCCAGTTTTCCAATCGACGCAGGAACCAGCCAAAACCCAATGTAGTAAACAAGCGATTCTCCGGTCTTTTCATATACGACCGGCCAACGAAAAGAAACCAAATCCCGAAAGATTGCGTTGCGGTAGTGGTGGTCGTCGGACTGATAAAAGAAGCCGCCCAGCCCCGCCAAGTAACACCAAAGCAATAGTACGACACCGATCAATACAATGGTTCTTATCTTGATTTCATAAACGTCAGTCTGGGTTTTTCGCGCATGGAGGAGAATGAGTACCCACGCGGCCAACAGCAGCGCAGTCGCTGGAATGGCAATCCAAGGCCTGATCCAGCCGATGATAAAGAAAGACGCTGGAAGCAGCAGCAATAAATACGCAATCGCCTGAATCCGCCAGACTTTAATTTTTACTGTCATTGATACGCACCGTTTATGCTTTGTGAAAAGCACATCCTTATAGAATGGTTGATCGTCCAATTTGTATTCTCCGGATCAGCGGTGTTCCTGAATGCTTTCAATCACAATGCTGAGCCGTAGAATTGTATAGACCTTTTGCAATTATATGCACGCGCATCGGTGCTCGTCAAGGGAGCGGACTGAATATGGGACAGAATCCGATATGGAAGAAACGAATAGGAGGTTCGAGAATTCGTGAGTGGAAATGGGAGGGGGCAGGAAGAAACACAAACGTTCTTCTAAGCTTTCAATCCAGCAGATCAAACAACACACAAAAAGACCACCCAAACGGATGGTCTTCTCATGTGGTCGGGGTGACTGGATTTGAACCAGCGACCTTTTGGTCCCGAACCAAACGCGCTACCAAACTGCGCTACACCCCGAAAAAAATGGAGCCAATGTGGGGACTCGGACCCCAGACCTGCTGATTACGAATCAGCTGCTCTACCAACTGAGCTACATTGGCAACTCATGCTTTTCAATTATAGGCAAACGGGCTTGGAGTGTCAAGTCATTTTCACAGAAATCGGATCAAGATTTTCGATTCGGCGAAAGAAAGATTATCCGTATACCAACCCGAAAAGTGGACGCGCACGCCGCGCCGGATTCGCTCATCAAGCACTCGCCGGAACACGGACAATCCGCGCTCCGACGAATGCATAACACCGCTTGCCTACTCGGCGACGACGGTGGTTCTCGCCTGATACTCGCGCCATTCCTTTGCGCATTTGAACGCGCCAAAGACCGCCACAGCACCCGCCAACACGAGAATCCAGCCACGGAACTCGCCCGTATTGATCAGATACGAAACGAGGTTAAACAGGCCATATCCCAGCATCGCAATCGCTGCAATCCGGCTCTTGATGATGTGCACCAGCAGGGTGGGCACCAGAATAATCGCGACGTCAATGAGCATCCAAATACTGCCGTCCAGTAGGCCGGACAGCGCGACAAGCAGCGTTGCACCCGCGCTGATGTACCCGATGACCGCGGCGGCGACGCAGGAACGGCAACCCTCGGAATATTTCTCCTGAAATTCGCGTTTGCTCACCCCCGCGGGCGCATCCGCCGGCATCAGTCTGCCGTGGTTCATCCGTTTCGTAATCTCTTCGTTGGTCAGCGGGGTATTCGCGCTCGCCGCGGTGCAGTCGGCGCAAAGCCCGCTGGCATCCGCCGGAAGCTCTTTTCCGCAGTTGGAACAGTAAGACATAGAATCCTCCCGAAAATAGTTTCACATGAGTATACAAGAAGAAACGGTATCTGGCAAGCCGTCAACCGTAAAAAAGAACCCGGCATCGCTGCCGGGCTCCTGCTGGGTTCAGAGTCAGATTGCCTGCTTTTCGAGTTCTTCCTTTTCGAGCACGGTGTAGGCAACCTTGCCGACGAGCGTTTTGGGCAGCTCGCTGCGGAACTCCACGTCATACGGCATGGCGTACTTTGCGACGTTCCTCTCGCAGTGTGCGAGGATATCCTCCTTGAGCGCGGGCGTCGGCAGCACGTTTGGCCGGAGCACGACAAACGCCTTGACCTTCTGCATGCGGTAGGGGTCCGGAACGCCGATGACGCAGCTCATGAGCACCTTCTCGTGCGCGTCGATGATGTTTTCAATCTGCGAGGGGTACACGTTGTAGCCGCTCGTGATGATCATCCGCTTGATGCGCTGCTTGAAGAAGATGAAGCCGTCCGCGTCCATGACGCCGAGATCGCCCGTGTGCAGCCAGACGTGCCCGTCCTCGTGCTTTCTGAGCACGTTTGCGGTCTCGCCGGGCTGGTTGGTGTACTCAATCATCACGGATGGCCCGCAGAGGCAGATTTCGCCGTCCTCGCCGTAGGGCAGTTCTTCCGTCGTGCCCGGCTTGACGATTTTATAGTAGGTGTCCGGGAACGGCAGGCCGATGCTGCCTTCGCGGTACATGTGGTACGGAGTCAAGCAGCTTGCGGTGACGCACTCCGTGGTGCCGTAGCCTTCGCGCACCTGAACGGTTGCGCCGTGCTCGGCAAGGAACGTATCGAACTTCTTCTTGAGCTCGATGGAGAGCGTATCGCCGCCGGAGAACACGCCCTTGAGGCAGCTGAGGTCCACGCCGTCCATAAACGGATTGCGCGTAATGCCCTCAAACAGCGTCGGAACACCGGCAATGTAGTTCGGGCGCTCCTTCTTGAGCAGCTTGGCGTAGCTTTCCACGGAGACGCGCGGCACGAGAATCGCGGTGACGCCGATGACCAGCATCGTATGGATGCAGACGCCGAGGCCAAAGCCGTGGAACATCGGCATGGCGGCGAGCATGCGGCAACCCGGCTCGACGCAGTGCCCCATGGCGCAGGTCTGAAGCGCGAGCGCGTTGAAGTTGAGGTTGCTCAAAAGAATGCCCTTCGTCGTGCCCGTTGTACCACCGGAGAAGAGAACGACGGCGGGGTCAAACGCGCCGCGTTCGATAAAGCAGGATTCGTCCTGTTTCTTCGCGCCCAGAAGGAAGTTCTTCCAATATAATACATCCGCGTTTTTCGGAATCTTGGGCACTTTCTTGCCTTCGGTCAGCGCGTAGCCAACCTTCATGACGGGGCTCAGCGCGTCCCCGACGCTGGTGAGCACGAGCGTATCAAACGAAACGCTCTTGCGCACTTCCTCAAACTTGCCGTAAAACGCGTCGAGCGTGACCACCGCTTTGGATGCGGAGTCCTGAATGTAAAACGCGATTTCGCCGACGCTCGAAAGCGGGTGAATCATGGACGCAATCGCGCCAATGCGGTTGAGCGCGTAGAAGCAGAGCACGATCTGCGGACAGTTTGGCATGCAGAGCGTCACCTTGTCGCCTGCGCGGATGCCGATGGCAGAGAATGCGCGGGCAACGATCTTTACCTGCTTAACGAGGTTTTTGAACGACACGCCCTTGCCCATAAAGGTGATCGCTTCGAAGTTCGGGTACTGCCCGGCACAGCGCTCGACAAGGTCGAACATGGAGCAATCCGGATAGTCAAGCTGCGGGTCCACCTCGCCGTAGAAGGCGAGCCAGGGAGATTTTACATTGGACATATCTTCCGAAAACGGAAAGGATTTAATTTCGGTACGCAAGTTGTTTCTTCCTCCTTTGCGGGGTTGCCGGAGACGACCGGCAAAGAGCGGTTTGTTAATACTCGATGTCCAGCGGCTGGTTCGCGGGGATATCCAGCAGTTCCGGTTCGGCGAGCAGCTTCTTGAGAAGGCGGACGGTCTTGGAGAAGTAGTAGCCGTCGCCAATGCGCTCGTCGAGCGTAATCCCGAGCCCGATGGCGGGCTTGACGGTGACGGAGCCGTCCTCGCCGTAGAACGGCTGCATGTGCTTTTCGCCAACGACGACGAACACGGAGTTTGTGCCCCAGTTCGAGAGGTGATGATAGCCCGCGTTGAGTTTGATGGAGCCGAGGTTTGAAATGAACACCGTGCTGTTGTACGGGTCTTCCTTCGCGAGATCCTTCGGCATATGCCCGTGCGCGTCCAAAGCGCGCAGAATGTCCATCAGGATTTGACGGAACCACTGCGGCCCTTTCGCCATGGTGTCCAGAATGTCCGTGGTGTTGTCGGTGGTGTCGTGCGTGCGCATGGTATACACGAAGTCGCAGAGCTTGTCGTGCAGCACGTCGATGGCGGGCTTTTCGCTCTCCGGATCGTACTTGAGAATCACGATGGACTCTGCGCCGGTGTCGGAAAATGCTTTTTTTGCAATCATGGAAAAGGAGATGTGGTTGCGGTCGTAGTATTTGCCGCCAATGATGAAGCGGTTCATCTGGGGCCGCATTTGAACGGTGCGCGAGAGCGCCGCGAGAATGACATGGAAAAAGGTGTATTTATACTGCGGGTTTGCCGCGTTTTTCCGTTCCAGATAGGCTTCTACGGCGCCGAAGTCGATCATCTCCTGAATGAACGCTTCGTTGTCCGCGCGGTTCGGCATCATGAGGGGGAAGAACGCGTGCATCGAGTCCAGCCCGCGCACCAGCGTTGCGTCACGGCGATCGCCGCGGCGACGTTTCTTGCTCTGATCCATGTTGTATCCATCCAATCATAATCTTGAAGTATAAGTGCAAATATTGCCATGAATATATACGATATTCAACAAATTGTCAACTGAATGACAAAATTGTAACCTAGCTGTGGCGGGTATAAACGACGAAAGAGACACGAAGAAAACGCCCGCTCGTAGCGGAATACGGGCGCATCATTGACAATTACGGCCATCGTCGGTATACTTGTCCTAGTAAAAAAAAGAGACGACCAACGAGAGGACCCTATGAGCGACGACGAGAGCGACAGTACCGGCGACCACAAAACCAATCCAATGAGCGGAATGATTCGAAAGAACATAACCAGTCTTTGTTGAGAAAAGGCGTTTCGGTTATGCTTTTTCTGTTTCTGGGAGCACCCAAACAGAAGGAGCATGGCCTTTTTTATCCTGATATCCGGCGCAGGCACCCGGTTTGCCCGCGCGGCAGGAACACGACACTCGGTTACCCGACGAGACTATTTGGAGCAGAGGAATGAATAACGATCCCATATTCTGGCAATTGATTCTACAGGCGGTTCTGATCGCGCTCAACGCGGTGTTCGCCTGCGCGGAGATTGCCGTCATCACAATGAACGACGCGAAGCTCGCCAAGCTCGCCGCAGAAGGCGACAAGCGGGCAATCAAACTCGCGCGATTAACCAGCCAGCCGGCGCGGTTTCTCGCGACCATTCAGGTTGCGATCACGCTCTCCGGTTTCTTGGGCAGCGCATTTGCGGCGGACAACTTCGCCAAGCGCATCACCGCCGCGGTCACCACGAGTTGGCCTACGGTTCCGGCGGCAACGATTAACACGGTTTCCGTGTTGCTCATTACGCTGATTTTAACGTTCTTTACACTCGTGTTCGGCGAGCTGGTGCCAAAGCGCGTCGCCATGAAGAACGCGGAAAAGCTCGCCCTTGGCATGGCAGGACTGATCAACGGCGTGGCGAAGATTTTTGCGCCTCTTGTTTGGTTGCTCACCGTTTCAACAAACGGCATCTTGCGCCTGCTCGGCATTGACCCGAACGCGGAGGACGAGGAGGTTACCGAGGAAGAGATTCGAATGATGGTGGACGTCGGCTCCGAAAAGGGCACGATTGAAGCGCAGGAGAAGGAGATGATCCACAACGTCTTCGAGTTCGACAACGTCTCCGCCGAGGATATCCTGACGCACCGCACGCAGGTGGACATCCTCTGGCTGGACGAAAGCGACGAGGACTGGGCGGAGACCATCCACAACACGCGCCACTCGTTTTATCCCATCTGCCGGGACTCCAGCGACGACGTGGTTGGCATTCTCGACGCGAAGACGTATTTTCGCCTGAACGACCGCTCGCGCGACAACGTGATGGAACACGCGGTACAGCCCGCGCGGTTCGTGCCGGAGACGATTAAGGCCGACGACCTGTTCCTCGACATGAAACGCAGCCGAAACCACTTTGCGGTGGTGATGGACGAATACGGCGGCATGTGCGGCATCGTGACCCTCAGCGACCTGATCGAGGTCATCGTCGGGGACATCGACGAACAGGAGGACGACGGCTTGCCCGCCATTTCGCTTGTTCGCGAGGGCGTTTGGGAGACGGAGGGGTTCGCCACGCTGGAAGAGATTTCGGAGGCGACCGGATGCCCGCTGCCGACGGATGAATTTGACACGCTCAACGGCCTGGTCTTCAGCGTGCTCAACGAGATTCCGGAGGACGGAACCGTGTTTGAGGTGGACGTTTCCGGACTGCACGTAATTGTGCTGGAGATGAAGAACCACGGCATCGAGCGCGCAGAGATTTCGATTCCGCCAAAGGAAGACTGCGACCCGGAACCCGCAAAGACATAAACGCAAGCATACAAAAAAAGAGCGCCGTAAGGCGCTCTTTTTATTACTTTTATTATTCGACTCCGATGACGTCGTCGTCCAGCACGACGGCAACGAGCATGGTGCCCTTGCCCGCGCGCGGTTCCACGCGCGCTTCGCTGCTGTTGACGGGGGTGCGCGCTCCGTGCCGCTGAATCAGCGTCAGGGTGCGCGGCTCGGTCAGGTGCAGCACGGCGGCAATGCAGGTGCCATTCGCGCCGTTTTTCTTGAGGTCAAAGGTCTTGAGACCCTTGCCGTTTCGGCCTTGCAGCTCGTATTCAAACATCGGCGAGCGCTTGCCAAAGCCCTTGTCCGTAATGGTCAGCACCTCGCCCTCGTCCGGAACGAGCGCGGAATAAATCACCTCGTCGTTCTTTTCGAGCTTGATGCACTTGACGCCGCCGGATACGCGACCCATCGACGGTACGGTGTCCGCCGCAAAGCGGATGCTCATGCCCAGCTTCGTGATGAGCAGAATCGACTTCGGTTCGTATTTCTCCACGGCGAGCAGGCGATCCTTGTCCCGCAGCGCGACCGCCGCCGTGCGCTTGACGCGAACGCGGTATTCAGCGCTGGGCGTGCGCTTGATGTTGCCGTCACGCAGGTAGAAGAGGTAGTCGCCCTCCTCGTCGTCCGGATATAGCGCAATGATCGACTCGTTCTTCTCAAACGGCAGCAGCGCGGCGAGGTTCGTTGCCCGCGTGGTTGCGCGCGTCTCCGGCAACTCCGAAACCGCGATGGAGAGCATGGCGCCGAGGTTCGTAAAGAGGCGGATGCGCTGGTCGGAGCGGGTGTCGAGCACAAAGAGTGGCTTGTCCTCGGAAATCGACGCCAGCGAAAACGCCTTGGTCGGCATTTTGCGAATCTTGAGCCCTTCGCAAACGCAGACAGTCACGTCCTCGACGATCACGAAGTCCTCCGACTCGTCCACGGGCGTTTCTTCCGTGGCGATGAAGGTTGTGCGCCGGGAGACCGCGAGCTGCTCGCGAATCTCGAGCAATTCCTTTTTAATCAGCGCAAGCAGCTTTTTCTCGCTCGCGAGAATGCCGCGCAGTTCTTCGATGAGCTTGACGACCTCGGCGTATTCGCGCTTGATCGTGATGAGTTCCATATTCGTCAGTCGCTGGAGACGCAGGTCGAGAATCGCCTGAGCCTGAATTTCGCTGAGCGCAAACGTCTTCATGAGCCCCTCGCGCGCTTCCTTGGGGGACTTGGACGCGCGAATCAACGCGATGACCGCGTCGAGGTTGTCCACGGCGATCATGAGTCCGGCGAGGATGTGCTCGCGGCGGAGCGCCGCGTCGAGCTCAAACTGCGTGCGGCGGGTAACGACGTCCCGCTGATGGCGAATGTAGTGCGCAATGATCTGCTTGAGGTTCATCTGCTGCGGCTTGCCGCCCGCAATGGCAACCATGTTGACGCCAAACGTCATCTGCAGGTCGGAATACTTGAACAGATACTGCAAAATACGCTCCGGATCGCCGTCCTTCTTGACCTCGATGACGGCGCGCATGCCGGTGCGGTCGCTCTCGTCCCGAATGTCCGCAATGCCGGAGAACATCGCCTTCTTCTCCTGGCTCACCGCGAGAATCTTCTCGAGCATGTTCGCCTTGTTCACCTGATAGGGCAGCTCGGTGATGACGATGAGCGTCTTGCCGT
The DNA here is from genome assembly GCA_964509485.1 of uncultured Christensenella sp. Lineage (GTDB taxonomy): Bacteria > Bacillota > Clostridia > Christensenellales > CAG-138 > UBA7703. Next base: position 21,994 of record CAZDXW010000021.1, on the reverse strand, counting down.
TCTTCTGCTCCTCAAAGTGCGTCTTGGCGCGCATATAGATCTTTCCGCGTCCCGTTCGATAGGCAAGCTCAACCTCGGAGGATTCCAGCAGGAACCCGCCGGTCGGGAAGTCCGGCGCGGGGATGATCTTCATGAGCTCTTCGAGCGTGATGCGCGGGTTTTCCATCACCGCGACAACCGCGTTGATCGCCTCCACGGGGTTGTGCGGCGGAATGTTGGTGGCGAGGCCCACCGCGATGCCGCTGGCGCCGTTGACGAGCAGGTTTGGGAAACGACCGGGCAAAAGATCCGGCTCTTTGAGCGTATCGTCAAAGTTAAAGGAGTAGCTGACCGTGTCCTTTTCGATGTCGCGCAGCAGCTGCATGGCGGCTTCCGTCATGCGCGCTTCCGTATAACGCATGGCCGCCGCGCTGTCGCCGTCCACACTGCCGAAGTTGCCGTGGCCGTCCACGAGCGGAACGCACATGTTGTAGGGCTGCGCCATGCGCACCATCGCGTCGTAAACGGAGGTGTCCCCGTGCGGATGGTATTTACCGAGGCAGTCGCCGACGATGCGCGCGCTCTTGCGGTGCGGCTTGTCCGGCGAGAGGCTCAGTTCGAGCATCGTGTAGAGAATGCGCCGCTGCACGGGCTTGAGTCCGTCTTCGACGCGCGGGAGCGCGCGCTCCAGAATGACGTGCTCCGCGTAGGGCATCATGGACTGGTGCATGACCTCGTCCATGTTGCGCTGAATGATCTTTTCCAGTTTAAGCTGTTCCGGTTGTTTCGGCATATCGTGCATCCTTATATCTTCGTCAGTATGAGTGCTCTATCAAATCGCGTTAATCGCGAAGCTTTTCAAACATGTCGCTGCTTTGCTTGTTGAAGTCCGCGTTGTCAAAGATGTATTCCTTGCGGGACTGCACCTTGTCGCCCATGAGCACGGTCACAAGGTGCTCGACGTCCGCCGCGTCTTCAATGGTCACGCGAATGAGCGCGCGCCCGTCGGGGTTCATGGTCGTTTCCCAGAGCTGCTCCGGGTTCATCTCGCCGAGGCCCTTATACCGCTGGATCGTGTAGCCCTTGCCGACGGATTTCGTCGCGGCGCGGAGCTCCTCGTCGTCGTAGCAATAGATGCGCTTACTATCCTTTTGCACCTTGTAGAGCGGGGAAAGGCCAATGTAAACGTGCCCTTCCGTAATGAGTTCCTTCATATAACGATAGAAGAACGTCAAAAGGATGGCGCGGATGTGCGCGCCGTCCTGATCCGCGTCCGAGAGGATGATGATCTTGTCGTATTTGAGCGAGGAAATGTCAAAGTCCTCGCCGATGCTGGTGCCAACCGCGGTGATGATGGAGCGGAACTCCTCGTTTTGGAGCACCTGGTCAATTCGCTTTTTCTCGACGTTGAGCGGCTTGCCGCGCAGCGGCAGAATCGCCTGAAACTTGCGGTCGCGTCCCTGCTTGGCGGAGCCGCCCGCGCTGTCGCCTTCGACGATGAACAGCTCGTTGCGGCTGTAGTCGCGTCCGGTGCAGCTCGAGAGTTTGCCGACGAGCGGTGCGTTTTCGAGCTTGTTCTTCTCTCTCGCGGTGGCCTTGGCTTTGCGCGCGGCCTCGCGCACCTTCGCGGCCTTGACCGCCTTTTCGGCAATCGCCGTTGCGACCTCGCCGTGCTTCAGGTCTTCCAGATAGGGCGTCAACTGTTCCATAACGACGCTCTCCACGGCGGGGCGCGCCTCGGTGTTGCCGAGCTTTGTTTTCGTTTGCCCTTCAAACTGGATGGTCCGCATCTTGAGCGAGAGAACTGCGGTGATTCCCTCGCGGAAGTCCTCGCCGGTGAGCGGCGCGTCCTTGTCCTTGAGGTAGCCCATCTTGCGGCAGTAGTCGTTGAGCACCTTCGTCAGCGCGGCCTTGAGGCCCGTTTCGTGCGTGCCGCCCTCGCTGGTTGGAATGTTGTTGACGTAGGAAAAGATGCTGTCCGCGTAGCCGTCGTTGTGCTGCAGCGCAACCTCGACCACGATGTCGCCGGAGACACCGCTAAAGTGGATCGGCGGATCGTAGAGCGGCGTTTTGTCGCTGTTGAGGTAGCTGACAAAGTCGCTCAAGCCCCCGTTGAACTGGTATTCGACCTTGCGTTGGTGTCCGATGCGCTCGTCGGAAAGGAGCATCTTCGTGCCGCGGTTGAGATAGGCCAGCTCGCGGATGCGCTTGGAGATGATGTCGTAGCTCATCTCAACGGTCTCAAACACGCGCGCGTCCGGCAGGAAGGTGACGCTCGTGCCCTGCTTGCGTGTGCGACCGACCTCCGCGAGTGGAGCACTCGCCTTGCCGGAGATGATCTTGCCCGTCGCGTCCTCCTCGCTTGTGAAGCGAATCTGATACATACGCCCGTCCGTGCAAACCTCGACTTCCACCCACTCGGAGAGCGCGTTGACGACAGAAGCGCCTACGCCGTGGAGACCGCCGGAATACCCGTAGGAGTCGTTGCCGAATTTGCCGCCCGCGTGGAGCTGGGTAAACACGACCTCAACGCCGGAAACGCCCATCTTCTCGTGAATCTGAACGGGAATGCCGCGGCCGTTGTCGGTCACGGTGACGGAGTTGTCCTTATGCAACGTCACGGCGATTTCGTTGGCATAACCGTTGGCCGCCTCGTCGATGGAGTTGTCGATGATCTCCCAGAGCAGGTGGTGCAAGCCGCGCTGCCCGGTGGAACCAATGTACATGCCGGGGCGCATGCGAACCGCGTCCAGCCCCTCCATGATTTTGATTTTGTCTACTGTGTAATCCGACGCCATATTGACTCCTAGCTGCATGTGATATTTCAATATTCTAATAGGATAGCGATTGCGAAAAAACGCGAAGATTGCAAAATGCCGCCTGCCGGACGGAAAAACGCCGGCAAAGGGGAAAACCGTGGGGTTTGCCGCTTTAGCCGGGGAATGATTTCGGTGAAAACGCCATATCTAGCGTGCCGATATTCGTAGTATACCATACTTTGTAGCTGCCTGTGTACCGGTTGAGCCAAGGAACTTGCAAACAAATGTTTTGTTTTCAAATTATTCAAAAATAAGGCGCGGCGCTCATGGGAGCGGTTTCGACAAATCCAAACGAATCGCGCGAAAAAGCAGTGTGTTTCGTCGATAAAATTGTGAAAAAATGCAAAAAACACGAGGAAAGTGGTGACAAATGGGGGATCGTGGTGTATACTCATCGTAAATCTGGGGGATTCTATTAAAAGACCAATTTTAGGGAACGAACGGGAGGAAAGCGCGTGCTGATTGGTTCATACGAACACATGCTGGATGCAAAGGGACGCGTGTTTATTCCCGCTAAGTGGAGAGAGTCGCTGGGGGACATCATGATTGTTACCATCGGCCTCGACACGAAGCAGGAAGCCTGCCTCTATGGCATGTCCGTTCCCGAATGGGAGCGTTTTTCGGAGAAGCTCTCCTCGCTGCCGGTTTCGGACGCGAGCGGCCAGAGCATCCGCAGAAGGCTGTATTCCATGGCGGCTGCCTGCGAGGTGGACAAGCAGGGACGCATTCTGATTCCCGCGCAGCTGCGCGACCTGGCCGGACTGGTTAAGGACGCAACGCTGATTGGCGTCGGGGAACGCATGGAGTTTTGGAACCCCGGCTCGCTCGCGACCTACAACGCGCGAACGGACGAGAGTTATAACGAAGCGCTGGAGCATCTGGCGCAAATGGGCATATGAGCGCGACGTTTCAACATATTCCGGTGCTGCTCGGCGAGGTGCTCGAATACCTCGAACCCGGGCGCGGCGGCACGTTTGTGGACGGAACGCTCGGCGGCGGCGGACACGCGGAAGCGGTGCTTTCTCGTCTGCCGGAGTCGGGCCGGCTCATTGGAATTGATCGGGATTGGGAAGCCGTGCATGCGGCGGAAAGCCGACTGCTGGCTTACGGCGGTCGCTTCACCGCGCTGCACGGTAATTTTTTTAATATGCGCTCGCTGCTGGGCGAAATCGGCGTAACGGAGGTCAACGGCATTCTGCTCGACCTCGGCGTTTCGTCACACCAGCTGGACACGCCGGAACGCGGATTTTCCTACAAGGCCGAAGCGCCGCTGGACATGCGAATGGACGCAACCGCGCCGCTCACCGCCCGCGAGGTGGTAAACACCTACTCGCAGGATGCGCTTGCGCACGTACTTTGGGACTATGGCGAAGAGCGCTTTGGGCGCCGGATTTCGGAGTTTATCTGCCGCGCGCGCACGCAAAAACCAATTGAAACGACGCTGGAACTGGCGGAGATCGTCCGCAGCGCCATCCCGGCAAAATACCGAAACGAACAGCAGCACCCCGCCCGCAGAACCTTTCAGGCAATCCGAATCGAGGTCAATGGTGAGCTGCGCGAACTCGACCGCGCGGTCGAGGATGCCTGCGATCTGTTGCAAAAAGGCGGAAGACTGTGTATAATTACATTTCATTCACTGGAGGATCGCATTGTTAAGCAGGCGTTTCGGAGATTTGAACACCCCTGCACCTGCCCGCCTTCCGCGCCGGTCTGCATCTGCGGAAAGGAACCGAAGGCGAAGATCCTCACAAAAAAACCGCTGATCGCCTCGGAGGAGGAAGCCGCCGAGAACTCCCGCTCTAACTGCGCAAAGCTTCGCTGCATGGAAAAGATTTAGCAAAAAAGCGCGTAGTTCGGGCGGATTCTGCGCGCCCGACTTTGATGCGACAGCCGGAGAATGGAAGGGATATATTTGGACATTCGTTTTGACGAAGCGTCGAAAAAAGGAAAGTCGCCGACCACGCGGCTCTATACGCCAAAGAAGGACCCGGACGCGGAAGACACGCTGCGCACGCCCCGCGCCGGATCGACAAGAAAGAAACCGGACGAGCCGCATGTGCGCGTCGACAAGCCGGAGATGACGGTGCTGGGCCGGTTTGGTCTGATTCTCAGCGGGTTTATTCTCTCGGGAATGATTCTCTTTACGCTGGCGGGGTACGAGCGGATTTCGCGTGCCTACGCGGACATCAACGCGCTGAACAGCGAGATTGATGCGACCAGTCTGCGCATCAACGAGCTGGACGTCCAGATTGAATGCGCGGTGACCATTCAGGATGCACAGGCGATTGCGGAAGCATACGGCATGCGCTATCCCGAAAAGAGCCAGTATGTGAAGATTGGGGATCCGCTGCCGTTCTCGGGCGGCGTTCCAACCGCAAAGCCGGACGACGCGGCGGCGACGACTTCGCCGTCTACCTCGCCGGAAACACCGACAACCAATCCGGAAACAACGCCGGAACCCGGTTCCGCAGGCGCGGCAGGCAATACGCAGGGTGGGGGGGGCCAACCGCCCGCGAACGGTTAAGTTCGAACGAAAGGACGATAGCCGTATGGCAAAAGAAACGACTAAGGGCCCCAAACTCAAACGCAAACTGGTTCTTCTGATGGTATTCGCCGGTTTGCTGATGTTCCTGCTGGCAATGCGCCTTTCGCAGGTTATGCTGGTTCAGGGGCCGGAATTAAAGAAAAAGGCGGAGACGCAGTGGACGCGCCGCCAGAATTTAGCCGCACAACGCGGCAGAATCATCGACCGAAACGGACTCGTGCTCGCGCAGAGCGGCACGTCTTACCGCGTGCTTGCCAACCCGCCGTCCATCGCGCCGGACGACCGCGTTCGCGTCGCAACCGAGGTGTCCGATATCCTCGGGCTCGACTACGACTATGTGCTCCAGCGCATCTCGCCGGACGCCGACGGCAAGCTAAAACTGCAGGTGCAGCTCAAGCGTCAGGTGGAAAGCTCGGTCATCGACCAGCTCGAAGCGCTGCAGCTCGGCAACGGCATCAGCTATACCACCGACATGAAGCGGTACTATCCGTTTGGACAGCTCTTTACGCAGCTGGTCGGGTTTACCGGCATTGAGACGGAAGGGCAAACCGGTCTGGAGGCGGAGTACAACACCTACCTTGCGGGCACGAACGGTTTGCTCGTAACCGAGGTGGACCGAAAGAACAATCCGCTTTCCTACGGTACGCCGGAATACATCGCCCCGGTTGAGGGCTATGATATGACGATTACCGGCGACTCGGTTGCACAGAGTTATCTGGAAAAATACCTCAAGCAGTGCTACGAGGTCAACCGGCCAATCAGCGTTTCCGGCTTGATTATGAATCCCAATACGGGCGAAATCATTGCGATTTCCACGTATCCTTCCTTCGACCTGAACAATCCGCCGCGCGATATGGTTACCGAGCTCATGTCGATGTCGCGCGCGCGCATCGTGACGGATACCTACGAAGCCGGAACCATGTTCGACGTGATCACCACTGCGGCGGGCATCGACGCAGGCACTACGAGTACAGAGAGCACCTTCAACTGCGACGGTTCGCGCACCTTCCGGCTGGAAAAGGTACGTTGCTGGAAGACGGGCGGACATGGCGACGAAACGCTTGCCGAAGCGCTGGGCAACTCCTGCAATGTCGCAATGATCGACGTCGCGGAGACGACGGGCGTCAACAAACTTTACGACTACATCTACTCGTTCGGGTTCAACGAATCCACCGAGTGCGGAATTCCGAGCGAGGACACCGGCGAGGTTATCCATCGCAAATACATTCGCGAGAGCGACCTTGCGCATCTCGCCTTTGGCGAAACGATTACGACGACCGCCATTCAGATGGCAAACGCGTTCAGTGCGGTGATCAACGGCGGCTTGCTGATGCAGCCGTACGTCGTGAGCAGCATTACCGATACGGATGGCAAAGAGATCGTCAAAAACGAGCCGACTATCCTGCGCCGCGTCATCAGCTCCGCAACGTCATCGTCGATGCGCACCCTGCTCCAGTCCGTCGTGGACAACGGAAACGGCGCCAGCGCGAAGGTAATGAATTATCAGGTTGGCGGAATCACGGGCGTTTCCCGCAAGTTCGAAGAGGACGGCACAACGCCTTCCCGCGTGCGCGTGATTGCGTCGTTTTGCGGTTTCATTCCGGTAAACGATCCGCAGCTGGTCTGCATGATCGTGATCGACGAACCGCAGGTGCCGGTTCTGGAAGCGAGCAACGTACCGGGCTATTGGGCTTCCAAGATATTCTCCGATCTCGTTCAGTACTACGGCATTCTGCCGGATACGACCTCGAAGACCCGGACGGTGCCAAACGTCGTCGGTATGACGGGCAAGGATGCGGTTTACGAGCTCACGCAGGCCGGGTTACCCGCCTACGTCGTGCCCGGCGAAGAGGAAGCGCTTGTGGTTTCCCAGTTCCCCGCGGCGGAGACCATTGTTCCCTCTGGAACAAGCGTGGTGCTGTATACGTCGATGACGACGTTCAACGACGAGGGACTCTACAGCAATCAGGTCGACGTACCGAAACTAATCGGCAAACGGCGGCAGGATGCATTCGATACGCTGGCAAAATTGGGGCTGCTGCTCTCTTACGACAAAACGCTTTGTACGGGGCAGATTGACACGCAGTCCGAATTGGAAGGCGCCAAGGTGAACCCTGGAACGACGATTTACGTCACCTTCCAGACGCCGGTACCAACGGAATCGCCAACGCCTTCGGGTGGAACGCCCGCGGCAACGCCGGTGCCGGAGGAATAAAACAATCGCCGAACACGGCGTAGAAAATTGAGAATGTAATGCGCGGGGATGCGCTCCGCGTAAATGGAGGGAAACTACATGCTGCTTTCGGAACTCGCAATGGCGTCCGGCCTGCGTTATGAAGGCGAGGACAGGGATATCGCGTCCATCGAGTATGATTCGCGCAAGGTGAAACAGGGAAGCATGTTCTGCTGCATTGTCGGCGCGCTGTTTGACGGGCACACGTTTGCCCAGAGCGCGGTGGACAACGGCGCGGGCGCGCTGCTCGTTGAGCGCGAACTGCCGATTGCGGTGCCCCAGCTCGTGGTTAAAAACGCAAGAAAGGCGATGGCCGAAATGGCCGCCGCGTTCTACGGATATCCCCAGCGCGAGATGATGATGCTCGGCGTCACCGGCACCAACGGCAAAACCACCACGACCTATATGGTCAAGGCGATTGCCGAGCAGGCAGGCAAGAAGGTTGGCGTCATCGGCACGATTCGCAACATGATCGGTTCCGAGAGCATCTACACCGAGCGCACCACGCCGGAGTCCGTCGACCTGTTTCGGCTGCTGCGCATGATGGCGGACGCGCATGTCGACCTCGTGGTCATGGAGACCAGCTCGCATGCGCTCGAACAGTTCCGCGTTCACGGAATCAAGTTTGACGTAGGCCTGTTTACGAACCTGACGCAGGATCACCTCGACTATCATAAATCCTTCGACAACTACCTTGCCGCGAAGAAGATTCTCTTCCTCAACAGCAAGAAGGCGGTTGTCAACGTGGACGATCCTTACGCCGCGCGCATGATGGAGGGATTGACGATTCCGATTTTGACCTTTGGTGTACGCGACCGCGCGGACATCTCCGCGACGGACATCGACATCACCACTGACGGCGTTCAGTTTGACCTGCATACGCCGGAGGGCGAAGTGCTCATGAATCTCGCGATTCCAGGCCTGTTCTCGGTGTTCAACGCCATGGGCGCGGTGGGCATGGCGCAGGCGGTCGGTATTAAGCTTGGTGCAATCAAGGCGGGGTTGGAGTCGCTGACCAGCGTATCCGGTCGGTTGGAACCGGTAAAGACAAACCGCGGTTTCTCCGTATTCGTGGACTACGCGCATACGCCGGACGCGCTGGAGAACGTGCTCAAAACCGTACAGCAGTTCGCTAAAGGGCGTGTGATCTGCGTCTTTGGCTGCGGCGGCGACCGGGACCGTGCAAAGCGCCCGATTATGGGCGAAATCGCGGGGCGGTTCTCCGAGTTTGCGGTGATTACAAGCGACAACCCGCGCACGGAAGACCCGATGGCGATCATCGAATCGATTGAAGAGGGAATGAAGCGCAGCGGCACGAAGTATACCGTCATCGAAAACCGCAAGGAAGCGATTCGCTACGCGCTCTCGATTGCCAAGACGGACGACGTGATCATGGTTGCCGGAAAAGGCCACGAAAACTATCAGGAGATCAACGGAACGAAGTTCCACTTCGACGACAAAGAGATCGTAGAGGAATTGCTCTCCGAACTATAAAGAACATTCGCACTTCCGCATTTGTATCTCCCGTTTGCCGCGCATAAGGCGCGCGGATCAAACGCGGACATTGAATGCGGATTTTGCGCGTTTTGGGGATCATCGCCGCCCGCGTGCGACGGTCGATCCGTTGGTTGGGGGAAGTACGAGGTTCAAATTTCGCGCCGCTTGGTGGATTCCGCAGAAAAAGATTGTCCGGCGCGCGAGGATGGGGTTATAATATCGCTATGTTTCAAGTTTTGATTACGGCGTTAACCGCCTTTACAATCGTCTGGCTGCTCGGCCCGCTGTTCATTCCCATGCTGCACCGGCTGAAATTCGGCCAGATTGAGCGCGAACTCGGGCCCGAGTCGCATAAGAAAAAGCAGGGCACCCCGACGATGGGCGGCATTATGACGCTGCTGGCCGTCACCGTTGCTTCGCTCGTGTTCGGGCTGGACGGAATGGACTTTGTGCTGCCCGCTCTTCTTGTGACCGTTGCGTTCGGCGTTGTCGGCTTTCTCGACGACTTCATCAAGATTCGTCGCAGGAACAATCTTGGGCTCCGGGCGTATCAAAAACTGCTTGCGCAGCTGATCATCGCCGCGATCGTCGCCGTTTGGGCGTATCGCTCGCCTCTGATCGGGCCGACGCTCTACCTGCCGATCTCCGGCGGGGAATGGGACATTGGCATTTGGTACATTCCGCTCGTGATCTTTGTGATCGTTGCGGAGGTCAACGCCGTGAACCTCACGGACGGGCTGGACGGACTCGCCACCAACGTTACGATGATCTATTCGCTCTTCATGCTCGCGATCTTCGCCGTAATGACGACGTTGTCCAACCAGAACGGCGAGCTGCTGCTGGGCAGCAACTTCAACGGAATGGCGATCTTCTGCGCGGCAATCGTCGGCGCGTCGATCGGGTTTTTGCGGTACAACACTTTTCCCGCGCGCGTGTTCATGGGCGACACCGGTTCGCTCGCACTCGGCGGCGCGGTCTCGATGATGGCAATTTTGAGCCGCTCGATCCTGATTCTGCCGATCATGGGCTTTTGCTTCCTCGCCAGTGCGCTCTCCGTCGTGCTGCAGGTGGCGACCAACAAGCTCAATCACGGCAAGCGCATGTTCAAGATGGCGCCGATTCATCACCACTTTGAACTGCTGGGGTATCCGGAGCCGCAGATCGTCACGATGTACGCCATTGTGACCACGGTGCTCTGCGCCATCTGCCTGCTGCCCTACCTGCGCTAAGCAAAACACTTCCGCCCGAACGAAAGCGTCGGGCGTTTTTTTCGGAGGAGACAACTATGGAGTCCAACAAGAAAGCGCTCATCGTCGGCATGGCGAAGAGCGGCATTGGCGCGGCAAAACTGCTGCGCCGCGTCGGCTGGGACGTGGTTATCAACGACAAGAAGAGCAAAATCGAAGGCTTGAGCGAAGCGCTGGAAGGCGTTTCGGTCGAATGGCGGCTCGGCGAGGACCCCGTGTCGTTGTTTGACGGCGTGTCGCTGATCGTCATCAGCCCGATCATACCGATGACGGTTCCGTTCGTCGTCGCGGCAAAACAACGCGGCATCGAGGTTATCAGCGAAATCGAGCTGGGCTACCGCTACAGCCACGCGGAGTTCGTCTGCATCACCGGCACGAACGGAAAGACAACCTGCACCGCGCTGACCGGCGAGATGTTCAAAAACGGCGGGCGGCATACGTTTGTGCTCGGTAACATCGGCGTGCCGATTACGGAGCATGCGCTCGAAACGCGAGAAGAGGACATCGTCGTCGCCGAGACGGCGGGGCTCCAGCTCGAAGGAAACGTGCAATTCCACGCGCGCGCGGCGGGCGTCTGCAACATTACGGAGGATCACCTCGACCACTTTGGCACGATGGAAAACTACATCGCCGCCAAGTGTAAGATTTTCGACCACCAAACGCCGGACGACATCGCCGTGCTGAACTACGACGACGCGGTGGTGCGCGACATGGCGCGGCTTACGCCCGCAAAGGTGTTCTATTTCTCCCGCAAACAGGAGGTGCCGCGCGGCTGCTTCCTTCGCGCGGATACGGTGATTGTTCGCGACGAGGCGGGGGAGTACGAACTGCTCCGCGCTGACGAAATCAAAATTCCCGGCGGACACAACCTCGAGAACGCGATGCTCTGCTCGTTGCTCGCGCTCGGGATGGGCATTTCGGCGGACGCAGTGCGCGAAACACTCCGTACGTTCCCCGGCGTGGAGCACCGCATTGAGTTTGTCCGCGAGTTCGACGGCGTCCGTTACATCAACGACTCCAAGGGGACGAATCCGGACTCGACAATCAAGGCGATTCAGGCGATGACGCGGCCAACCGTGCTGATTCTCGGCGGTTACGACAAGCACAGCGATTTTCACGAGCTGTTTGAGCATTTCCACGGCAGCACGCTCAAGGCGATTGTCGTGCTGGGCGCGACGAAGCAGAAGATTCTGGACACCGCGCGGGATACGGGCTATCTTGGCTACTGCCACGCGACGGGCACGTTTGCGGACGCGGTTGCCTGCGCGCGGACGCTCGCCGCGCCGGGAGACGCGGTGCTACTTTCGCCCGCTTGCGCGAGTTGGGACATGTTCGAGAACTTCGAGCAGCGCGGCAGGGTATTTAAGGAGATCGTGAATCAATTCAAGTAAGTAAAACAAACAAAAACGCCCGAAAGGGCGCTTTTTGTTTGTGTGCGGGGACTCCCTTAGCAGGGAAGACCCTTTCTATTCGTTCACAATATCAATCTGGCACGGCTTCATGGCCGCGAGGGCGTTCTTGTGTCCCTCCGGCGAGGCACCCGCGCAGGCCGCGGCGTCGACGGTGATCTTCGCTTCGGGATAAAACGCCTTGAGCAAGAGCGCGTTACTGATCACGCAGATATCCGTGCAGAGCCCGATGAGCGTAATCTCCTCCGGATCGGCGCCGCCGAACAGTTCGTGGATGCGCATCGGCAGACTCACGCCGCCAAACGTGTCCTTGGCGATCATGTGCTGCTCGTCCGCCACGTCCTTGTGCATCAGCGCCATCCAGACGGCGGCGTTGGGCGCCCAGCCGTCCGTTCCGGCGATGCAGTGCCGAACGGGCAGCTTCTGCCCTTCCTGCGTGTCCAGATAGTTCTCCGTATGCGTGTCGAGCGTATAGAGAATCAACCCGTCGAAGTCCAGAATGCGCTTGACGACGGCGTCCACAATCGCCTGCGCTTCCTTGCTGCCGAGCGAGCCGGTGATGAAGTCGTTTTGCATGTCGACCACGACGAGGACGTTTTTCTTGAGCGGCTGTTCCATAATCACTTCTCCTTCGAAGGTTGCGTTTTGGCGAATTTATGCGCGAGGCATCGCCCCGGAAACAACATAGAGCAGCACGCCCGCGGCAACGGCGGCGTTGAGCGACTCCGCGCGCCCGCGCATCGTGAGCCGGAATCCTGCGCAGAGCGACGCAACCTCGGCGCTTACTCCATTGCCCTCGCTGCCAATCACGAGCGCGACGTTTGCCGATAATTCCGGCAGCGTCTCGTTGCCCTTTAGATCGCCGCAGAGTGCGAAGAAGCCTTGCTGCTTCATGCGGGTGAGCTCCGCCGAGAGATCGCCCTGCCAGACGGGCAGGTGATAGGTCGAACCCATCGCGGCGCGGAGCGTCTTTGGCGCATACGGGTCCGCACAGGCCGGGGAGAGCAGCACGCCAGCCGCGCCGAACGCGTCCGCCGAGCGGAGGATCGTTCCGACGTTGCCTGGGTCCTGCACGCCGTCGAGCACGACGACGAGTCCGGCGGGGTACCGCTCCGGCGGGGTCAGCGGCGGCGTTTCGACCACGGCGACCACGCCCTGCGGCGTTTGGCTCTCGCAGAGGGATTCGAGCACCGCGCGTGACACGATGTGCACCACAGCGCTCTCCGGCGGCGAGAAGGCAAACCCGTCCTCGACAAAGCAGGCGACGACGTGCGCGCCAGAGGCGATTGCCTCGGCGACGAGCTTTTCGCTCTCAATCAGGTGCAGTCCGCTTTCCTTGCGTTCCTTGCGCAGCAGGAGCTTTCGCGCTTCCTTTACGCGTTCGTTGGAGCGACTTTCAATGATCATATGCGCAAAACCTCCTTCCGCGTTCGCTCGGTTTCGAATAATGATCTATGCGTTGTTTCTGCGCGCGAGCCACTCGTCCTTGGTGATGGAGTAGACCGCCTCGTCGAAGATTGCGCCATCGTAGCGCAAAAAGGTCTGCCGCAATGTTCCTTCGTAGACAAAGCCGCATTTTTCAATGACGCGGCGCGAGCGGTCGTTGAACGTATAGTGCGAAACGCTCAGCAGCCGCAGGTTCAGGTCGAGAAAGCCGTGCTCCATCGCGCGGGAGACCGCCTCGCTCATGTACCCCTTGCCCCAGCAGTCCGGCGCGAGGACATAGCCAAACATGCGAGTGTCCGGCAGATTGCGCCACTTGTCGTTGTGCAGGCCGAGCGAGCCGACGACGCGATGGTCGCTTTTTTGCTCAATAGCCCAAACGTTGTCGTCGCGCAGGAACATTTGGATGATCTCGAGTGACTCCTCGCGGCTCTCATGCGGCTTCCAGCCCGCGCGTGGGCCGACGTTCGGGTCGGCGGCGTAGCGGTAGAGGTCGTCGACGTCCCGCTCGCTAAAGGGACGCAGAATCAGCCGTTCGGAGGATATGGTTTGCATGCGCGGGTACATCCTTTGTTTTCGGTATAGTATACCATAATTTCGCAAAAACAGAACGTGAGAGTGCGATTTTCGTCGTTACCTCACGCTTTCGGGCAGCGCGGGTTCCGCATTGTCGTTCGCCCATTCCGGCTCGACCGGCTGCGGTTGCCGGCTCGGCAGCAGTGCGCAGATGAGCGCGCACACGATTAGTGCTGCGCCGGCGATCAGCCACATTGTCTGAAAATGGCTGTAGGTGCTCACGAAGTAGCCGCAGAGCGCCGCGAGCAGGCCGCCGAGCTGCAGAATGAGCGAAGCGAGCGAGAGCACGCCCGCGCGGTGGCTGGACGGTACCAGACGGTTCAACAGCGTGTTTTCCGTAACGCTGCCACTGCCGACGAACGCATAGATGACCAGATAGACCGCGATGAACGCGAACTGCCCCTTGGGGAAGAACAACAACAAAAGGCTGATTCCAAGCAGCGCTTTGATTGCGAGCAGCAGGGCGACGCCGCGCGCCGCGGACCGCCGGAGCAGCCGTTCGGCCAGCCAACTGCCACCCATTACGAAGGCGAACCCGCTAAAACTCACCGCGCCATAGATCCAGTAGACCGGCTGCATGCTAAGTAGCGCGGGCTGCCAATAGGTCTCCACCGAGCTGAGCGCGAAACCCGTCAACAGCGCGAACACCGTCAGGATGCGGATGGTGCCGCGCTGCTTCAGAAACGCCAGACTGCCGCCCGCCTGCGAAACAAATGAGCGCAGACTGCCGGAGACGGCCTCTTGCTGTCGTTCGCGCGGCGCCTCATGGACGAACAATGCGGTCAGGAAAAACAACAGCACGTGAATTCCGGCGTTGACGCCGATGTTGCCCAGATACCGGCTGCCGATGCCGGAGAGGATGCCGCCCAGCAGCGCGCCGAGCGCGAGGCCCGCGCTCTCGAGCATCGCCAGACGCGAGGTGACCCACTCGAGCGACTGACCGTGCTCCCCAGCCTGATCGATGGCCAACGCGTCGATGCTGCCGGAGGCGAAAGCTCGCCCAAGCCCGTTGAGCACAAGCGCGAGGCAGAGCACGCCAACCGACTGAGAGACGAGAAACACGCAGTAGCTAAAAAAGCACAGCGCCGCGGAGAGTAAAAACGAGGTCTTTCGTCCGTATAGATCGGCAAACACGCCGCTGGGAAACTCCGTCAAAATCACGGTAAAGGAATACAACCCAAGCAGCAGCGAGATGGTTTGGATACTCCCGCCGTGCTGCAACAGCGCGAGCGACAGCACGGAGGCGAGAATTCCCGTCGAGAGGTTCTTGAGCAGAACGATGAGCGCAATGGACTTATGCATGCGGCTTCTCCGCCGCCGGATAGGCGATCAGCGCATACTCCCATGGCACGGTACCTTCTGCGCCTTCCTCGTGCGCGTCAAGAAACGCGCGAATCAGGCCGTAAAGTTCGGTTGCCTCCGCGGGCGAAAGATGCGTAATTCCGGTCAGCATGTCGCCGTGCTGCTCCGGCCCCAGCGTCGCCTCGGAGTGCTCCGCGCAATACGTCGCAAAACCGGAGAAGATGGAGGAAAGACTCGCCTGCATAAGCGCGAGGCGCTGGTGCTTCAGCTCGTCGTCCACAAGGCTGCCGATCTGTATGTTCTTGGGCAGCACGCGGTAGTAGCTCGCCGTGATGCCGTGGATTTGCTCTGTGTGGTCGAGTTCGACGAGGCCGAGCTCCATCAGCTGGCAGAGGTGGTGCTGCACAGAGGAGGCGGAGATGCCGAGCCGGTCGGAAATCTGCTTCGGTGTCATCGGCGCACCCGAAATCTGCATGCAGCGGATCAGATTCTGCCGCTGGGGGTTCATATAGATGTCCAGCTCGCGCTTGCCGGATAATACGATGGTATCCATAACGCAATTCGCTCCTTCATTCGATACGGATATCATAACGTTACAGAATGTGTAATGTCAATAGCGCGTAAAAAAAGAACCACCCGAAGGTGGTTCTCATTTGCAGTTGCGATTCTTACGCTCTTGCCTTCGTGGCGATATCAACGAGTTCCTTGAACGCGCCCATATCGGTGATGGCGAGGTCGGCGAGAACCTTGCGGTTGATGTTGACGCCCGCGAGCTTGAGCCCGTTGATCAGGCGGCTGTAGGTCGTTCCACAGATGCGCGCGCCTGCGTTGATACGGGCAATCCAGAGGCGGCGATATTCGCGCTTCTTGAGCTTGCGGCCGACGTACGCATACGCCATGGACTTCATAACCTGCTGGGAAGCGGCGCGATACTGCTTGCTCTTTGCGCCGTAATAACCCTTCGCGAGCCGCAGAACCTTGCGGCGCTTTTTGACGGCATTGACTGCTCTCTTAATTCTGGCCATAATTCATTTCCTCCTTACGCGTACGGCAACAGCTTGCGGATCTTCTTCTCTTCGACTTCGGCAATGTAGCCAGTCTGGCGAAGACCGCGCAGGCGCTTGGTGGATTTCTTGGTCAGAATATGGCGCTTATACGCCTTGCTGCGCTTGATTTTACCCGATTTCGTGAGGGAGAAGCGCTTCGCCGCTCCGCGATGGGTCTTTAACTTTGGCATGTGTCGGTTCCTCCTGGTCTTTCTTTCTTGCGTTAAGTCTGCTCGCTACGATTACTTCTTATCGGCTTTCGGAGCGAGAATCATGAATAAGCTTCTGCCTTCCATTTTAGGGGCGCGCTCTTTGATCGCGCTGTCCGCAACCATTTCGAAAAAGCGATCCATCACGTCCATGCCGATTTCGTTGTGCGTAATCTGGCGGCCGCGGAAGCGGATGGAAACCTTGACCTTGTCGCCGTCCGCAAGAAACTTGATGGACTGCTTGGCTTTGATCTCCATATCCCGAACGTCGATGGTGGCGGAGAGGCGGATTTCTTTGAGCTCGATGATCTTTTGATTCTTGCGCTGTTCCTTGTCGCGCTTGCTCATCTCAAAGCGGTATTTGCCGTAGTCCATGAGCTTGCAGACGGGGGGAACGCTGTTGGGCGCGATCTTGACCAGATCCAGTTCGCGGTCATCGGCCATTTTTTGCGCCGTTTTGACATCTACGATGCCAAGCTGGTCGCCGTTTTCGCCGATTAAACGAACCTGGGGGTCACGGATCTCTTCGTTGATCATCAATTCCGTGATAGCGATGGCAGAACACCTCCATAATAAAAATAGTGGGCGCAAGTCAGATTGCGCCCACAGAATGTCACTTGGTGAAAAAGTGTTGCTACCGTGCCTGACAATCGTCGGCAGGTGAGAAGCGGGCGCTTCTGCTTGAACATGACCTATTATATGGGGTGAGACGTGTCATGTCAAGCAAAATCGAAGGGAAACTGCCCGAAACTCGCAGGAAAACCGCGTTATTTTAGTCGTCCGCTCCCTGCAGCGCTTCGAGCTTGGACTGCGGCTTGCCGGGTTTGCTGTCGCCGTACTTGGCGAGCGAAACCGGAATGATTGCCAGCGCAATGAAGACTGCCGCGTACGGGAAAAGCGTGTCGTAGCCGACGTACTGGAGCAGATAGCCGGAGACGATCGGCGTTACCACCTGCGCCGCCATGGAACAGGTGTAGTAAAAGCCGGTGTATTTACCGACGTTGCCGAAGCGCGAAATTTCCCAAACCATCGGGAAGGTGTTAACCGTGACCGCCGCCTGAGCAAAGCCGATTGCCGCAAACATCACATAGAGCATTGGCGAGAACGTACGCGCGCCGATGGCACCGTAGATGAAGCAAGCAAGCGCAACGACGAGGCCGATGACGATGGTCTTCTTGCGACCGATGCGCGAGGCTAAAAAGCCGATCGGCAGGTAGGAGAGAATGGCCACGCCCGTTGCAACGAGCAGACAGGTAGAAACGTTGTTGAGTCCCGCTGCCCACATCTTGGTTGCGTACTTGCTAAACGCCGTGGTTACCGCGTTGTAGCCCAGGAACCAAAGCGTAATGGTGGCGAGAATCAGAATCAGGCTGCGCATGACCTCCGGCGGGAGCTTCTGCTTGCCGTCCACCTCGACGAGCTTGCTCTGATCCTCCTCTTCGGAGACACCGTAGTTGATGTCCTTCATCTGCTGGACGAGCTTGCGCTCCGGCACAAAGAAGAACACCGTCAGCGCCGCGAGAACCATCAGAATGGCGACCGCGAGGAAAAGGTAGAGGTAGTTCGATCTGCCGCTCGGACCATCGAACACGAGCATCTTCATGACGATCAGCGAGAACGCGCCGCCAACCGCACCCATGAGGTTGATGACCGCGTTGCCCTTGCTGCGCACCGGCTTTGGCGTAACGTCCGGCATTAGTGCGACCGCGGGCGAGCGATAGGAACCCATCGCGAGCAGCAGCAGGCCGAGCACGACGACAAACGCGGTGAGCGAAATGCCCGGCGTCCAGGCGCCGTAGGTATTGTCGAGAATCGGAATGAGCATCACGAGAACCACCGCCGTAAACGTGCCCGCGAGGATGAACGGAATTCGCCGCCCGACCTTGTCGCTCAGCGCGCCGAACAGCGGCAGCAGGAACAGCGCGACGATGTTGTCGAGGCTCATGATGATGCCCGCGGGGCCGTCGCCCATGTGGTACGTGTCGCGCATGATCAGCGGAATAATGGTGTCGTACAGCTGCCAGAACGCGCTGATGGAAAGAAACGCGAATCCGACGAGGAAAGTGCGTTTGTAATTCAGTTTCATGTTCTGCCTCTCCGATTTTTCATTAGAATTGGGGTTGAACAGATGGGGCGCCGCGCGGAAACGATCCCGCAGCGATATATACATGGTAGCGCATTTGGCATATAATAACAATACAAATCAACGTAAAAAATCAACCGGAGGATGGATATCATGTGGATTGCGTTCGCGGTGTTGCTCGTGCTGACGACGCTTTGGCTCGCTCTGATCCTGCCCGCGCGGAGCACAAAGGAGCAGCGTGCGCCGTTTCTGCATCGTATGTTTGCGCACCGTGGACTGTTTGCCGCCGATCAGAGCGTGCTGGAAAACTCGCTGCCCGCGTTTCGTGCTGCCGTGGAGGCGGGCTACGGCGTGGAGCTGGACGTTCAGCTCTCGAAGGACAAGGTGGTTGTCGTGTTTCACGACGACGATCTCAAGCGCGTCTGCGGCGTGGATGCACGCGTGGACTCTCTCACGTTTGACAAGCTGCAACAGCTCGCGCTGCTGAACACCACAGAACGGATTCCAACGTTTTCGGATGTGCTCGCCGTCATCGACGGAAAGATTCCGATGATCGTGGAGCTCAAGAGCGGCGGGGACTGGAAGACGCTCTGCGAAAAAACGCTCGCGCTGCTGACGCAATACAAAGGCGACTACTGCGTCGAGAGCTTCCATCCGCTGCTGGTGCGCTGGTTCTATCAGCACGCGCCGCAGATTCTGCGCGGGCAGCTGTCGGAGGCGTATCGCTATTCCAAAAGATACGCTCCGCATTATCAATCGTTCATGATGAGCCGGTTGTTGACCAATATCCTCACGCACCCGCAGTTCATCGCCTACCGGATCGGCCCCAAGTGCCTTTCTGTTCGCATCTGCGAGGCGATGGGGGCGATGCGCGTCGCCTGGACGGCGCGCCCGACGGACGATCATGCGAAGCTGGCGCAGTGCAACGACGCGATCATCTTCGAACACTATCGGCCGGAGCAGCGATTCTAGCGGCGTTAGGATCGAGTCCACACAAACAGAAGGCATATCAACAGATAGATTGGAGCATCGAACCGGCGTGAATGAACTCCTGCTGATGGGATACGGATTTTTCTGCGTGGCAATCCCCGCGCTTGTTTTGTTTTTCTTATTACGGGCGGGTCATCAAAAACGTGGCATCCAGACGCGGCGCGGGCAGATTTTGGGACTGCTTTTGCTGGCTGTTTATATCACGGGCGTGTTTCGGGTAACGGGCGCTGGCACAATCTATCAATTACACCAATACGGGCTGAAACCGGATATCATAGAAATGAATCTGCTCCCGTTCTCCGATAAGGAGTATGATCTGACGGGGAATTTGCTGAACATTGCGCTCTTTCTACCGCTTGGATTTTTACTGCCTCTGCTCTGGCCGGAGTGGAACAAGCCCATTGGGGTGCTGCTATTTGGCGTTGCGTTCTCGCTGCTGATTGAGGCGAGCCAACTGCTCAACAATCGCTTTACGGACATCGACGACGTTTTGCTCAACACGCTTGGCGCGGTGCTCGGG
>CAZDXW010000021.1:0-1996 GCA_964509485.1 uncultured Christensenella sp. | reverse complement strand
TCGCTTTACGGACATCGACGACGTTTTGCTCAACACGCTTGGCGCGGTGCTCGGGCTCTTGCTGTATCGGGCGTTTGCCGCTCTATCGAAACGAAAACAGCCGACCGCGAGCGCGGGGCGCTGGGAAGCGGTGTTATACGTCGGGGTGATGTTTTGCGGCAATTTCTTTTTATTCAACCAATTTGGCGCGGCGAAACTCCTCTACGAATTTTAATATGGGCAGAATGAAACAATGAAACAGAACCTGACATCTTCTTGTCAGGTTCTTTTGACTAGAATAATGAGGAAGATCAACAAAGCAGGAAAGGGAAGCGTGTATGGAAACCGTTTATGATTTTATCAAGGAAGAGAAGGCGCTCTATCAGCCAAAGACCGTGCCGGCGCTGATTGACGTGCCGGAGATGGTGTTTCTCGCGGTGGACGGCGCGGGCAATCCAAACGAGGAGAACGGGGCGTATGCGGGCGCGGTGTCGCTCCTCTACGCGCTGAGCTACACGATCAAGATGAGCGATCGAGGCGGGCACGCGATCGACGGATTCTTTGCCTACCGCGTTCCGCCGCTGGAGGGGTTCTGGCAGATGGCGGGCGGACAGCCGGGCGTGGATTACGGCAACAAGGACGGGTTTGAATGGACAAGCCTGATACGCCAGCCCGCGTTTGTGGACGAAAGCGTGTTGGACTGGGCGCGGGAGCAGGTGCGCCGCAAAAAGGGGATGGACGCCTCCGGTGCGCGGCTGCTTTGCTACCACGAGGGCCTCTGCGTGCAGTGCATGCACATTGGCGCGTACGACGACGAGCCCGCGACCGTCGCGCGAATGGACGCGTTCATCGCTTCGCAAGGCTACCGCAACGACATGGGCGTGCTACGCAAGCACCACGAGATCTATCTGGGCGATCCGCGAAAGACCGCGCCGGAGAAGCATAAGACGATTCTGCGGCACCCGATTGCGAAGCTTTAACGTAGAATCGTCATTGGGAAAGCAAAAGATTTGATCAACTTACGGATCAAATAAAAAAGGGATATCGGCGATATCCCTTTTTGTGTGTAGTACAATCCCGGCTTTATTTCTGAATCGGCAGCCAGACCCAGCTTTTGTAATCTTCCGAGGAAAGATCCCCGCCGGAGTACTGCTCGATATCCGGCGCATTTGCGTATTGGTAACCGCTGCTCGGGAGCCATTCCGTAACGACGCGTTGCTGAAGGGACTGAATTGCGGTTGGCATGGGCCCGTTGCATGGAAAGATTGCCCAGGTGCAGGCGGGTATCTCATACGCAACCATCCCGTCCGGGACGGGCTGATTGCTCGCGACCGCAATGTAGTATTCGAATTGTCCGGAGTGCTGCCAGTCCCCCGTGGTAACGCCGAGAATCCCGGGTATGCCAGGGTTCATGATTTCGCAGAGCCGGGGAATGGTGCCAAGCTGCGCGTGCTTCGCCCAGAACTTAGGAACTTCGGCAAATCCCTCCTGCTTTTCGGGTGACCAGTTGGCCTGAAGCTTTACGCCGACAATTCGGAATGCTTCCTTGGTTTCGATTTGATAATTCATTTCAGCTTCTCCTCGTATCGTGATTTTGAAGCTGATGGGTTGGTAGGCTTTCAGGATAACTCCATGTCTCCTCGCATCGGAAGGGGTTACGCCATGAATGCTCTGAAACGCGCGGTTGAACGCGGTTGGCGAGTCATAGCCATAGCGCAGCGCAAGATCGATAATCTTCACGTCACTGTTTTGTAGGTCGAACGCGGCCTGCGTCATTCTCCGCCTGCGGATGTATTCGGAAAGCGGCACATTGGCCATATAGGAAAACATCCGTTGAAAATGAAAACTGGAGCAGCACGCGAGCTTTGCAACCTGATTTAGATCGATCTCTTCCGCAAGGTTGTCTTCGATATAGCGAAGCGCGCAATTGAGTTGTGTCAGCCAATCCATACCATCGTCCTCATGCTGCAATGTTATCGAATCTGGATGCTGCTTTCCTCTGAATCCTTGCCGGATT
>CAZDXW010000020.1:28822-42296 GCA_964509485.1 uncultured Christensenella sp. | reverse complement strand
CCTCGGAGACCTGCGCCCAGCGAATCATGTTTTGAATGATGTGCAGCATGTCGACGACCGGCGAAAGAAACAGGCACTGCCGGAACGCTTCGTCTGCGAACGTCAGCAGGCTGAAATACGCGCCCATGCTGCAGGCAAAGAGGCTGATTTCTTTGTAGACTGGCGTTGCAAACGCGAGAACTGCCTGCAGATCGCGCTTGCATGTTTTGGGATTGCATGGTTCCGGTTCGTTCTTGCGCTCGCCGTGCTCCGGCAGGTCAAAGCTGAGCATCTGAATTCCAAGCAGGGCCGCCTCTTGGGCCAATATCTCGATGGGAACATCCGTCTTACAAGACAGGTTACCGTGCACCGCCAGAATGAGTCTATTACTTGGTTCGCCCCAAAGCATTGCGGGTATCGAACCGATTGAGATTGGTTTTGTTTTCATCGTTCCTCCGAATGTTATCGGGGAATCATCCCCCAAATAGGATTCTTATTGATAAAATGCAACATGTGTATTCTACCCCCTTTCCACATATTTCGATGAACCGCGGCTTGTTTCTGCTGCAACGAAAAAGAGCTCGAACCATTTGGCTCGAGCCCTCTTATCGGTTGTCTGGTGGAGCATGGGGGATTCGAACCCCCGACCTCAACATTGCGAACGTTGCGCGCTACCAACTGTGCTAATGCCCCAAGCCGCTTGATTATGATACAACAAGACCTATCAAAATGCAAGAGCTTTTCGGCAAAATTTTCTGCTCATTTTTCGTCTTTTTCAGATCGCGTGGCAGCGTTTTTTGTCCCCTTACGGCTTGTCCTCCGCCTTCTTTTCCTCCGGTGCCGGAGACGTTGCCGGTTGCTCCGAAGCGGGCGGCGGTGTTGCGACAACAGGCGCACTGACGGGCGTGCTGACCGTCGCTGCGACCGGTTGCGCGGATGGTTTTTTCTCGCTTCGCTTGATCAACGCGGCGAGTAGGTAGAGAAACGGCAGGAGCATCACGGCGATGTTCTTCCAGTAATCCACGAACTCCGCACCGGCGATGAGATTGATCGCCAGCGGTACGGCGGCAATTCCGAGCAGCGCCGCGCCCATGATGCGGCAGCGCTTGAGGTTCTTGCTGACCAGTCCGAAGATGCCCGCGAGTATGCCGAGCAAACCGCCGATGATCAGAAAGACGGCGTCGGTTGCCACACGGAACGTCAGCTGAATGGAGGGTTCCGTCAGATTGTAGAGCGCGAGGCCAATCATGCCCAGCGCAAGCACGATATAGATCCAGCTCATCACCATCAGAAAGCTTGCCGCGCGTGATTTCGGTTGTTGCTGCATGGAATCGACCCCCTTATGTTTTCTCGTATTCTAGCCGGTTATTTCGACAGCGTGACCGCCTGTCCAAAGTGGTAGACGCTGTGCAGGTTCAACTCTTTGTCCAGCAGGAGGAAGTCCGCGCGCTTGCCCGGCTCCAGTGAGCCGACCAGATGATCGACGCGAACGGACACCGCGGGGCGGAGCGTCGCCGCTTCGACGGCCTCCTCCAGCGGAATGCCAAACGAAATGGCGTTTCTCAGCGCGTCCAGCAGGGTGATGTTTGAGCCCGCGAGCGTACCGTCCGCCAGCGTCGTTCTGCCGTCCTTCATCGTGATGGCGAGCCCGCCGAGCATATACTTTCCGTCCGCCATGCCCGCGCTCTGCACCGCGTCGCTGATGAGCACGATGCGCCCGGGGAACATTTTAAACGCCGCGCGCACCACGCTGGGATGAACGTGCAGTCCGTCGCAAATCAGCTCCGCATACGCGCCGGAATCCATTGCCGCGCCAACCACGCCGGGCGCGCGGTGCAGAAACGAATCCATGCCGTTGAAGAGGTGCGTCACGTGGTTTGCGCCCGCCGCAAACGCCTCCATCGCGAGGTCGTATTCCGCGCAGGTATGCGCGAGCGAAACGGTGGTTTCTTCGTGCGCCATATGGATGAACTCCATGCCGCCCTCAATCTCCGGCGCAACGGCGACGAGGCGGACGTTTCCGCCACTGATCTTGTTCACCTTGCAATAGAGCGGATAATCCGCCGCGTGGAGATGATCCGGGTGCTGCGCACCGCGCTTACGGTAGGAAAGAAACGGCCCTTCGAGGTGGATGCCAACGCAGCCCGAACGGTTCGGGTCGCGGTTGTCGCAGTCGACCGTCTTCGCGATCTCGACCATCTGCTCTTCGGAGACGGTCATCGTCGTGTGCAGGTAGGACGTGACCCCGTGCTGCACGAGCCGCCGCGCGATGATCTCGTTGCCCTCCGCGCTTGCGTCCGAAAAATCGTGCCCCAGCGCGCCGTGGACATGGATGTCGACAAAGCCGGGAATCAGGTACATGCCCTCTGCGTCGATGGCGTCCGCGCCGGACACCGCGCCGACCTGCTCAATGGTATCGCCAAACGAAATGCCACCTAGGATAAACCCGTGCTCTTTCGTCCAGATGTTTGCGTTCTTGATCTTCATGTATAACTGTAACTCCTTTGGATTAGCCTACGTTGTGGATGTCCACTACGGTGTGGTTCTTGCGCGATTCCTCCGCGGCAAAGCAGATCAGGTGGCTCTGAATCGCGTCCCGAATGGAACTCTTGACCGCGTCATTCTGTCCGCGTTCCATCCGGACAAACGAGGCGATCAGCCCCATGTCCCCGCCGCCGTGCCCGTCGCCCATGCCGCCCGGAGGCGGAAACTCCGACGTGCGGACGGACCCGTCGCGGAAATTCGTGACCTCAATCGTCTCGTCGCTCATCTTCGCGCGGATTTCGCCGTGGGAACCCATGATGTGGATCGTCCGCCCGTGGCGATAGTCCGTAAATGCGGAGACGGTCATCGTCGCCGTCACGCCGCCCTCGAACTCGAGCACGGTGGACTGATGGTCGACGACGTCGTTGTCACAATGGTACACGCAGCGGCCGTACGGCCCTTCGCGCAGCGCCTTAAGCCGACCTTCCGTACTCAGGTCGTCCGTAATGACCGAGACCGGCCAGGTTGTGAGAAACGGAATCATGTAGAGCCGCAGCGCGCTGTATGGGCAGGTTGCGGAGACCTTACAGTCGAGACAGCGTTCCGCGCTGCCCTCCGGCGCGTTCTCGGCGGTGAAGTGTTTGAGGCTGCCAAAGGAGGCAACGCGCTTGCAGTCCTTGCCGACGAGGTAGAGCAGAATATCCGTATCGTGGCAGCTTTTGGCGAGGATCATGGGGCTCGTTTCGTCCTCGCGCCGCCAGTTGCCGCGCACGAAGGAATGCGCCATGTGCCAGTAGCCGATGTTCTCGCTATGTGAAATATTGACGACGTCGCCGATTTCGCCGCTGTCGATAATCGCCTTGAGCGTTTCAAAGAAGCGTGTGTAGCGCAGCACGTGGCAAACCGCCGCGCGCTTGCCGGTGCGAATGGACGTATCGTAGATGCGCCGCAGCTCCGCCTCCGTCTTGGCAATCGGCTTTTCGAGCAACACGTCGTAGCCGCGCTCCATCGCGAGGCAGGCGGGTTCAACGTGCTGATTGTCCTGCGTGGCGACGAGCACCGCGTCCGCCTCGATTCCGGCGGAGAGCGCCTCGCGCCAGTCGGTAAAGACGGCGCTTTGCGGCAGGCCGTATCGCGCGGCAAAGGCGAGTCTACGCGACTCGCGCGGTTCTGCAACGGCGGCAATCTGGAGCTGATCCGGCGCATAGAGCGCGTAGGGCGCGTAGGCGTCCATGCCACGCGCACCCGCGCCGAGGACGATTAAACGAACTGGTTTCATGCAAAAAATTCCTTTCAACCGATCTGCTGAACGAACATGTTTTCTTGTATGATACAAAAACGTGGTTACGTTCAGTTTAGCACGATTGATTGGAATTGCAAGGTGGGAAAACGATTGCTGGATTGTAAAAAAACTTTACCTTTTTGAATTAATCGAAACGCTAGTGAGAGTTAAAAAATTATTGTTTATAATGTTTATAATCTCTTGTCCTTCTTCTACTTTTTTTAGATCTACATGATCTACTGTATTGTAATCTATGTCTATCCCATTTATATCCAAAGCCTTTCAGCAACAACTTCGCTTCTTCCGGACTTATGTTTAGTTTCTCAGATAGCTCGATGGTGTTCCAGAATTTTCGCCTTACAATTACTCGTACAATTGTCGCTGTTGGATAACCTTTTTTACGTAATCTTATTAATAAATTCCCAAGGGTCATTGTTACAGCAAATATACTCATGATTTTCCCTAACTCATCATAGTATTCTACAACTTTTCTATATATTGTTGCCCAATCCGTATTGTAGTCAATTTCTAAGTTGCTCATTGAATTATAGAAAGATAAGCCCACTAATCCGTCAGACAAATTATCTTGATTCATTGTTGAAAGCAACTTCTTGTTTTCATTACTATTTGGTGAATTAGCTATTTCATTAAGTAGACTCAAGTCCTCCTCGGTAATTGGCTCAACATACTGAACAGAATCTTCTTGAACGATCTCATCACATTCTACATTATTCCCCTGATTCGGACTTGGATAATAAGTCGGACTTGGATAATAAGATAGAATGATTGGATTTGAGTCTTGTTCCATGTCTTCTTCTATACATGGTAAGTCTGGTATATTTACTGGAAACATATTTACGAAATAGTAACCGGGTTTAAGAATCTCATCAATAGAAACTCCAAATTCATCATAGTTCGAATAATCTGCTTTTTCTAAATCCCAATTATTAGAAATATCGCATATTCCAGGACACATTGTTGAATCCTTTGGGATCTGCAATACATATAAAGGTCTTTCAACGGTTTCATCTTTCTCTTTTATAGGTATGCAATCATTAATAACCATTTCCAACCTCAACTTCTAGCAAAAACTACTAATCTTTACCTATATCATCCGGCACAGAATCTATGCCGGATGATTTCGGTTTGTGTTCGGTTGTCGGTTACGGTTGGGTTCTCTTGCGCACGGGCACCGCGCAATCCTTCGCCAGCGGCAGGCCGACCACGTAGATCAGCCCGATCAGGTTAAAGAAGAAGCCGGTGAAGAAATAGCCGTAGTACCCCTTCTTTGCCGCGAGTTTCGAGGTAAGAATTCCGGTGATGATCGCGGGCAACAGCGGAATAATCAGGCACAGATACCAGAAATTCGCCATTACGTACTGCATGTCGGTCAGAAACGTTGAATCCATAATACTACCCCCTTTCGATACGATTATCATACTACTTTCGCGGTTTGTGTCAATTATTCGCCGTCGAATCGTTGAACCACCGAGAAACGGCTAATCCCGCTTCTTTGGCGCGAAATACCCTTCGATGCAATAGAGTGTGAACTTATGCGGATGGCCTTCGTCGTTGCACTTGCCTTCGAGGCAGCACGGGCAAAGATCGTCGAGCTTTGCGTCCAGCAGACCGTTTTTCTCATAGAGCGAGTAAAGATACTTCAGGTACTTTCCTTCGGCAATTCGGCTGTGGTCGTTCTTATGCTCCAGCCCCTTCCACTCGTAAAGCCCCTTTGCGCCCTTGCTGGAATTGCAGCTTTTGCAAACTCGGACGACGTTGTCCGGAACGTCCTCGCCGCCGCGCGAACGCGGGAGGATATGCTCCGTCGTCAACGCGCCCGTTTGCCCGCAATAGATGCAAACATGCGTCTGCTCCATTTCCAGCAACCACTCACTCACGGAAGTAGACCAGACGATTTCGCCGCTTTTCAGCTTGTTGAGAAAGCTCATGCGCAGCGCCCATTCGTGCTTGTCCCCTGCCGCTGCGCTGGTCATAATTGCCGCGTACTGCCAAAACAGCAAATCACGAACCGTCTTTACCGCTGGTGGTGGCATCGTTTCATTTCCTCTCGTTGATACGTTTGAATGTAGTATATCACACAAATTATGCCAAGCAATAGCTCCTGAACGGCAACAGAAAACCCCGCCGGTTTCCCAACGGGGGTCGTCTCTTGAGCGCTTACTGCTTGATCTTTTCGTTGAGTTCTTTCACCCGTTTCTTCATCGCGGAATACTGCGAAAACCAGATGCCCGCGTAGATGAACAGGAAGATGCCGATGTACATGAGAATACCGGCCAGCGTATGCGGCATCCAACGCGCAAAGTACGCAATCGGGAAAGTCGCGACCGACGCGATGGCCAGGTGCACGAGCGTCATCTTGAGCAGGCTCCAGCCCTCCGCGTCCCAAACGACCGACGCGCCTGCCCATGCCGCGCCGTAGACCATACTCAGAACCGTTTGTAACATCACCGCGTTGATCTCGCTGCCCATGTCGTTGACCAGCTCCGGCACGACGGCGTAAAACCGCCCGTCCCCCACGGTCAGGGAAATGATGATCGTAATGATGACCCCGATGGCGATGCCGATCGGCGCACCAAAAAGACTTCTTTTTAAGATTTCTTTCTTCATGTTTTTGTCCTCCTATAGACCCAATACCTGTTTGATTTTTGCGACATAGCGACGCGAGACATAGGTCTCCGCGTTGTTTTGCAGCCGCACGCAGATTGTCCCCGCAAAGCTCAGGTCAAAGCCCTTCACCTTGCGCAGATTCACAATTTCCGAATTGGAAATCCGTACGAATCTGGTTCGATCCAGCCGCTCCTCCAGTTCGTAGAGCCGGAGCCGCAGAGCATAGACCCCGTCCATCGTTTCGGCGAGCACCTTGCCGCCCTCCGCGTAGACGCGAAGAATCGCGTCCTCCTGCAGAATGGTCGCCTCGTCCTCTCGAAAGCCGACGAGCACCTGCGCCGCGTCCTGCGAGAGCCTGCGCACGAGCGCATGGATCTCCTCGTTCACTTTGTCCGTGTAGACGACCACCAAGGGTTCCTTGCGGGTTTCGTCCACTTGAATTTCAATCTTCACCGTTACACCTCCCCGTTACAGTTGCAGTATACAAAAATACGGTATCTCACGCGACCGTTTTTGCATGAACGGTCGTTCTCGGTCGACGGATGGTCAAAATTGACACAACAGTTGCGATATGTTAGTATGACTTGGCAAAAAAACGCCGAACTCTTCGTTTTCAATCATCTATAAAATTGATCTGGAGGACGCCATGAAAGACGCGCCGAATACCCGTCTTGCAACGTGGTTTCGTAAGACAGAACGCCCGTTCCGAATTGAATGGATCGCGCTCGGTTTGTTCGCTTTTCTATTTCTCATCAGCTACACCTACGGGGATATCATCATCACAACGCGGCACGGCATGCGTCTTTGGGACTGCCTGTTTCAGGGTCGATTCCTCGATTTCTATAATTATAACTCAGCCGTACTGCCGCAGAACAGCGTGTTCAACACGCCGCAGAGCGCGTCCTACGACTTCACCGTCTATCTGATCTTCGCGCTGTGGAATCTGCCGCTTTGGATTTTGGAACGGCTGTTCCAGATTCCGGTGACGGATAACTTCTTCTGCCTGATCTGGCCGAAGCTGCTGCTCGTGCTCGCGGCGGTTCTGTCCGCTAATTCGATCAAACGCATTGCGCGGCTACTCGGCCTTGGGGAAACGGCAGAGCGCTGGGCGCCGTTCGTCTGGTGCTCCTCCATGCTCGTTTGCAGCTCGCTGCTGATGATTTCGCAGTACGATATCCTCAGCCTGTTCTTCATTCTTCTTGGATTTGAAGCGTATTTAAAGCTGGACACGAAAAAGTTCCTGCTGTTCTTCGCGATTGCGACGAGCTGCAAGTACTTCGCGCTGTTGATCTTTCTGCCGCTCGTACTGCTGCGCTGGAAAAAGGTCTGGCAGATTCTGTTGTTCACGGTTGGTTCGTTTGCGCTGACGCTGTTCTGGAAGGCGCTGTTCCTGCTTGCGCCGAGCGGCACGCTGAGTCAACCGTCGCTCGTGGAGTCGCTGTTTTCCACGCTGACCGTCAACACGCAAGCCGTCGGGCTCTACCCCGCGTCGTTGTTCTTTGTTGCCGTGATTGCCGTCTGCATCTTTGCCTACTCCCGAAACGACGACCCCGCGCAGCAAGGCAAAACCGCGCTCTACGTCTCCGCCGCGTCCATGCTGAGCTTTGTCGCGCTGACGCAGATTTACCCGTACTGGAGCATTCTGGTCACGCCGTTCCTCGTTCTGCTCATCTTTTCCAATCGTGAGCGGTTGAAGTTGAATCTGTTTCTGGAGATGGGGTTCGGTCTTTCGCTCGTGTTTCAGCAGATGAGTTTCTACTCGTTCAGCTTTTCCAACTATCTGCTGATGCCGATGCTCTGGGGCAAACTGCTCGGAACCAACGTGACGCCCGCCGAAGGAATCGGCACTACCTTCTACTATTTGAATCTGGCCGCTCCGGTCATGACCGGGCTTTCCGCGCTGATGCTTTGCTGCGCGGCAACGTTACTGATCTTTAACACGCCGAAACATATGCTGCGCGCGCAGGAGCAGGACGTTCGGATCGAGCGCAGCGTCATATGGGTACGCATTTGCATGTTCGCGCTGGTCGGCCTGCTGCCGATTGCGAGCTACCTGCAACAGGTTCTATAGTGTAAGCACGAACGAAATAAAAATGCGCCGGATCATCCGGCGCATTTTGTTATGCTTCCAGCGCGAGCTGCGCGGCTTTTTTCGCGTGAATCACGGTTGTGTCGAACAATGGCAGCGCTACGTCCTCCTGCGAAACGATGAGCCCCAGCTCCGTGCAGCCGAGCAGTACGCCCTCCGCGCCACGCAATTGCAATTCTTTGATCACGCGCAGGTATTCCGCCTTTGACTCCGGCTTGACGATGCCGAGGCAAAGCTCGTCGAAGATCACGCGATTAACGAGGTCAATGTCGTCCCCCTCCGGAATCAGCACCTCGATGCCGCGGTTGACGAGCTTGTATCGATAGAACTCCTGCGTCATGGTGTACTTCGTACCGAGCAGCGCGACGCGGTGAATCCCCTTCGCCAGCAGTTCGTCCGCCGCCGCCTCGGCAATGTGCACAAGCGGAACGGTGATTCGCGCCTGCACCTGTGGGGCAACCTTGTGCAGCGTATTCGTGCAGATGAGCACGAAGTCCGCGCCCGCGTGCTGCAGCCGCTCGGCAACGCCGCCCAGCAAATCGGCAGCAGCATCCCAATCCCCGCTGGACATGAGCGCTTCAATCTCGAAGAAGTCCACGCTGTAGAGCAGAATCTTTGCGGAATGCAGGCCGCCGAGCACATCCTTTGCCGCTTCGTTGAGTAATTGGTAATAGGTAATCGTGCTTTCCCAGCTCATGCCGCCGATGAGTCCGATGGTTTTCATGTGTTGATCCTCCTTTGAACCGTTCCAGAATAATGAAAGCTATTTTCGATCGATCGAGTGCTTACCCGATCTTCAGCGCCAGTTCCAGCGCCAGATAGAATCCCTTCAACTGGTGCGCATGCTCACCGGTCTCTCCCAGAATCCTTCGATCCCATTCGGGCGAATCCAGCAAGTCACAGCCAATCAGAAACTGATAGAATTCCAGATTGCGATAGTCGCACACCGCCTGTACCCCAGCGCTTTCCATTTCTACGGCAATGCAGCCTTCGGCCTTTCGCTTCTCCATGTTGCCGCGCGTTTCGCGATACACCCCGTCGGTGGTCCATGTTTTTCCGGTGACGTAGGGAATATTGTTCTCTTCGAAGAATTTGGCCACGAAACCAGCATTTCTCAATTTGATATAGTCCGCGGGCTCTGCGTAGTGATAGGAAAGCCCCTCATCCCGATAGGCGTCCGTCGGTACGATGATCTTTCCGGCGGTAAGCTCCTGATTCAGGCACCCGCAGGAACCGAACATAATGAATTTCGTCGCACCCAAGAGGCAGCGCGCATCTTCGATGCAGGCGGCGGCGCCGGCGGAACCGACCATGGTCATATAGAAAGCAATCTCCTTGCCCTTGTAATGGAGTTGATAGCACGGAATCGCTCCATTGATGCTTTCGATTCTGGCAATCGTCCGGCAGGGAAATGTATGGAGAATGTCGGTGATGTTTTGCTGTGAGAAGGTAACGATGCATACGTCGCAAGGCGTCTTTTGAACGCCGTATAACTGCTCGGGCGATAGAATCGCTTCTGCCGTTGTGTCAAACGAATCTGTAATCATTTTCGAACTCCCGTGTCTTGCTACGTGTTGTTTGTTGACATCAAATCTGTCCACTGGATGTCCGGATAATGATATTTTATCCCTTCACTCCGGCTCCAGTGTTGAATCGCCGCTGTCGGGCACCACTCGTCGCAGGCAAAGCACATTTCGCAGTGATGCAGAAACTCCGGCCTGCCCTCTTTGATCACAATGTTCTGCACGGGGCATCCCTTCGCGCAAGTACCGCAGCCGATGCAGGTATCCCGAACAACGATGCTTCGATCCGTCAACGGAAGAATGTCCTCCACCGGCAACATCAGATCCGACTCCACTTTTGCCTTATCCCGGAGGACGTTCATCGTCTGCTTTCGAAACGCTCGATAAATCAATCCAACAAACCGGCATGCCATCCACTTCAGCCAGACGAATCGGGTCTTCTTCCCTTGCGAAATCTGCTTTGCAATAGAATCTGTTTTCTGTTCCGCGTTGCGAATGATCCTTGGTATGTTATGAGAAATTGGAACGGGAATATGGTCGTAATCCAGATTGTTCATCGGCATACGAACGGAATACTCCGCATGCAAGGTTCCGCCGCGCTCGCGAATCAGCAGTCGTATCTTCTCCAGCGGAGAAAACGCGTTGGCAAACGGATATCCGCCGCAGGTGCAGACTGCGAAGACTCGCACGTTCTGGAATGAGCCAATCGTTCGAAGAAAGCGCTCTACGATCATTGGCACGCCCAGCACTGGCGAGAGATATGCCGGAAATACAATGCCGATTTGCTCGTATGGCAATTGAATCTGTTCCTGCAAAATCGCCTTTGAAATGGGCAATACCTGCGCGTTGATTTGACGAGCAATCCGGTTTGCGACCGCAAGGCAGTTTCCGGTACCGGAAAAAAAGTAAATACAAGTATTCACTACCTTCCGCCTCCGTTTCCGCTTCTTGCGTCGAATATCGATGCGATTATTTCGCTTGCGCCAGCCGTTCCAGCGTTTCCCCCGTCAGGCGATAACCTGTCCATTCGTCCAGCGGCTCAGCGCCGAGCGAGCGGTAAAAGTCGATGCTGGGATGGTTCCAGTCGAGGCAGGCCCATTCCAGCCGTCCACAGCCCCGCTCGCGGGTGATCTGCGCAAGGCGAATCAAAATCGCTTTGCCGTACCCCTTGCCGCGATACTCCGGCAGCACAAACAGGTCCTCCAGATAGATGCCCGCCTTGCCCAGAAACGTAGAAAAGTTATGGAAGTACAGCGCAAACCCGACTTCCTTTTCGTCTTCGAGAACGAAGAACGCCTCCGCCGTCCGTTTGACAAACAACCAGTCGTGTAAAGATTCCTCCGTTGCGACGACGAGATCGAGCATGTGTTCATATTCCGCCAGCGCACGGATAAACGTCAATAAGAGTGCAGTGTCCTGTTCGTTTGCCATTCGAAAGCTTGCGTTCATAGTCCCCACGTGTGCCCCAAATCTTTTTTCCGTACATCATAACACATTCCACAGAAAAAGCCGACTACAAATGTAATCGACTTTCATTTTGTTTCTGGTGTTATTTAGTGCCCGTTTCGCAAGCTTCCGTCACCGCCCATCAGCGATACCATTTCCTCAATGTGCTCCAGCGGAAACGGCGGATCACACAGTGGCTTCATCGCGATGCTCATGAGCTTCATCGGGTTGTCGTCCGCCGCAACGCGGTTGGAAGACAGCGCGCCGCAGCGTCGGCAGCGGTGAATGATTGCCCATTCTCCGCCTTTGCGCACCCAGACCGCCACGGGGTCCATCACCGAACCGCAGTCGGAAGCCCGATCGCCGGGTTCGACGTCGACATGCTGGCTGGCCAGGCAGTTGGGGCAGTGGTTGCGATGGTCGCTGCCCGCACCGGACGGAACGACTTGCCTTCCGCAGACTTTGCAGACGAATGTATCGTTGCAGGCGTTTGTTTTATAGTAACCTTTGTCGTATTGTTTTCGCTTGTTCTCGCGATTCATGATTTCTTTCCTCCAAAAAGTAATTATTGTTCCTTTTGGGAGGAATGCGTTCTATTTAATTGCCGCAAACCTCCCGGTTTGCAACAATTACCGTGTGTTTCATTTTCTTCAAAAAAAACGAGTCCCCTTTCTTTTGTTACTTTTTTTATTCGGGGTACTCCCGAACACCGCTGTTCTTCAACAGCACTGCTATTATAACAAATTTAAATCAGAATTCAATCTTTTCAACTGTATTCATAATGAATTCGTGATCCATCACATACTCGATAAAACTAAAAAAGACATAGCTTCCCGAACTGGAAAGCTATGTCTTGTTTGGCGCGCCTGGCAGGATTTGAACCTGCGACCTACCGGTTCGTAGCCGGGCACTCTATCCACTGAGCTACAAGCGCATTTCACGTCTCACGTGCTTTATCATTTTAGCCAGATGGCAATGAGTTGTCAACCCTTTCCGGCGAACTCGAAGCGGTTTATTTTTTGAGTTTGCATTCTCGCCCGCAAACGGGTTGTGTTAGAATGAAGGGAATCGCTGCCTCTTCGAGCTAGATGCAGCGCCCGCCGTCGACCGAGAGCACCTGCCCCGTGATGAACGCGGCGTCGTCCGAGGCGAGAAACAGCGCGGCTCCGGCGATATCCTCCGGGGTACCCGCGCGTAGCAGCGGTGTTTCCTCGCAGATGGCGTCGATGGTCTCCTGCGGAAACGTCCGCGTCATGTCGGTGAGCACAAAGCCGGGCGCGATGCAGTTCACGCGAACGCCGCTCGGCGCAACCTCCTTGGCGAGCGCCTTGGTGTACCCGATGACCGCCGCTTTGGAAGCGGAATACGCCACCTCGCAGGAGCCGCCGGTCACACCCCACATGGAGGAGATGTTCACGATTGCCCCGGAACGTTCAGAGATCATCTCCGACAGCACGGCGTTCGTCACTAGAAACATGCTCGTAACGTTCGTTTCCTGCACACGGTTCCAGTCCGCAAGCGAGGTATCCGTAACGAGCTGCACCGGCAGGGCGACTCCCGCATTGTTGACCAACACGTCGATAAAGCCAAACGACGCCCGAACGGTGTTCACGATCTTCGCGACGTCCGCCGGAACGGTAAGATCGCCCGACACGAGCAACACCGAGCAGCCCGCGCCCGAAAGTTCATCGAATAGTGCGCGCGCAAGATCCTCCCGCTCGCGATAGTGAATCGCGACACGGTGCCCTTCCTGCGCAAACCTGCGCGCAATGCCCGCGCCAATGCCGCGCGAGGAACCCGTTACCAATACCGTATGCTTCATACGCATCATTCTAGCAAACATGGGCCGTTCGCGCAATGCGAACCGGCGGAAAGGAGCCGAATGGAGCCGAAAACCCTGTACCTTGGCTGTCACCTGTCGAACGCGAAAGGCTACGTGCAAGCGGGCCGCGTCGCGCTCTCGATTGGTGCGAACACGTTCCAGTTCTTTACGCGCAATCCCCGCGGCGGCAGCGCAAAGGAGATTGACCCGGCGGACGCGGA
>CAZDXW010000020.1:2622-28722 GCA_964509485.1 uncultured Christensenella sp. | reverse complement strand
TTACGCGCAATCCCCGCGGCGGCAGCGCAAAGGAGATTGACCCGGCGGACGCGGAGGCACTGCTCGCGCTCTGCCGCGAACACGAGTTTGGCACGCTGGTTGCCCACGCGCCGTATACGCTCAACCCCGCCTCTTCCGACGCGAAGGTGCGTGACTTTGCCTATCGCTGCCTGGGCGAGGATATTGCGCGGATGGAGTGTTTCCCAAATCAGGTGTATAACCTGCATCCCGGCAGCCACGTTAGCACAGGGATTCCGACCGGCATCGCGCAGACCGCAACGTTGCTCAACGAGGTGATGTCCCCCGCGCAATCCGCCATGGTTTTAATCGAAACAATGTCCGGCGGAGGGTCGGAGATTGTCGGAACGTTTGAGCAGATTGCCGAGCTGCTCTCGCGCATCCACGTGCAGAGCCGAATCGGCGTTTGCCTCGATACCTGCCATGTGTTTGCAGCGGGCTACGACGTGAAGAACGATCTCGACGGCGTGCTGAGTGCGTTTGACCGCATCGTCGGGCTGCGATACTTACGCGCACTGCACATCAACGACAGCCTGTTTGACCTCGGCAGCCATAAGGATCGCCATGCTCGCATCGGCGAGGGGTTCATCGGGCTGGAGGCGTTGCGCAACATTGCGCACCACGAAGCGTTCTCCGGCTTGCCAATGATCCTCGAAACGCCGAACGAGCCGCAAGAGCACGGTGAGGAAATGAAACTGTTACGGTAACAAAAAGCCCCGCTCGCGCGGGGTTTTGCTTTGCCTGTGCTATGTATTAATCCTGTAGGAAGAGATCCGCATGCGCGCGCGCCATCGCCTCCAGCGTATAATCGCGAACGGTTTTGAGAGCGGCGTTTGCCATGCGTTCGCGCAGCGTGTCGCTTCCGAGCAGCGCGTTCAGGTGCTTCGCAATCGGTTCCCACGTGTCGCAGGGAATCAAAAATCCGTTCTCCCCATCATGAATCATTTCGCAGCCGGCGACGCAACCCTCCGTTGTGATCACCGGCAGGGCGTTGGCCATCGCCTCGTTGACCACGAGGCCCCAAACATCCCCCCGTGTCGCGAGCACAAACGCATCCGCCGCACGGTAATACGCCTGCACCGTCTCCTTTGGCGCGTACTCGACAAAATGCAACCGGTCGAAGCCAACCTCCTTGGCGAGGTTGAGCCAATCGTCTTTCGGTGCTCCGCCGACGATGCATACCCCCGTGTCCTGCGGCAGACGCGCCGCCGCACGGATCAGCAGGTCGAATCCCTTGAGGTGCAGCGCGCGCCCGACGCTGAGCACCATTCGGCGATACGGAATGCCAAGCTCCTGTTTTGCGGATTGCTTCTCCACTTCGGTCAATGGGCGCGGAAGGATCTCCCGGTCATAGATCGACGAGAACGGGTAGCGAACGATCCTCTCCTTTGGCACGCCGAGCGTTTCAAAAAAGCGGTCTGTCTGCGCTCCGGTGCTCCAGTAACGCGCCGCGCCGCCAACGAGCAGACGCTTGACGGCCCTGGCGAGAATGTTCTCGTTTCGCAGTACGCCGCCGTCGAGCTCCATCTCATAGGGAATGCGCCTGGCCTTGAGCGCGAGAATGGCAGCCGCTTCGGTTGCGTAGCCATAGTTCGTAACGACGACGTGGTCGTACAATCCGCGTTTGAGAAACGGCAGCACCTTCCAGTCCACCTTGCGCTCGCGGATGTCTCCGTCGGAAAGAAAGATCGCGGTAAAGTTCAGCTTCTGATCGAGATTGTAGTTAAAATCGGAAAACGGCGTCGTCTTCGCTTCAAAGAGCACGGTCAAATCGACCAGCTTGCCAAGTTCGTTGAAAAAGTTGATTCGATACGGCGCGGGTATGTTCGTGAGAAACAGCACTTTCTTCGTCATATCCGCCCCGCCGCCCTTTCGTAGAATGTTTGCAGTTCCGCCGCTGTGGACGCAATTTCGTAGCCGCGCTCCGCCAGCGCCCGCTCCGGTAACTCGCGGTTTGCGTTTACGGATGCACGAACGAAGGCCTCCGCCCAAAGAGCGGAATCGTTCAACGGCAAATACTCGCAAGATACAATCTCCGTGTCGCGCGGCACCGCGCAGGAAGCGACGCAGCCAAGCCCGCTGGCTTGCGCCTCGATCAGGACGATGCCGAGCCCTTCAAAGCGCGAGGGCAGCGCAAAACAATCAAACGCGGAAAGCAGCGCGGGGATGTCCTCGCGAAAACCAGTCAATACGACGTCCTGTTCCAGCCCAAGTCGCGCAATGTGCTCCTCAATCTTATTTCGATCTTCCCCGTCGCCCACCAGCACGAGAGCCAGTTCGCTTCGTTCCCTCTTTGCTTTGGCAAACGCGTCGAGCAGAAACAGCTGATTTTTCTGATGAAGGTCAAACCGGCCGATGTGGCCGATCGCAAAACGATTCGTCAAGCCCAATTCCGTTCGAACCCGGTTTCGCGCCGATTCGTCAAAGCGATACCGCGCGCCGTCAATCGCGTTTCGCACGATTTGAACTTGACCAGACTGCATCCGATTGTTCCCGTAGAGAAACCGCCCCGCGTCCGCCGAGCAGGCGAGCAGGTGCGTCGCCACGGCGGGAATCCGCCGCCGCGCCAGCTCGTGCGCCGCGCGCCGAAACGGGTTCTGCGTGAGAAAGTCCGTGTTGTGGCAGTGCGAAATGCGAACGGGCACGCCAAGCTGTTTCGCGATGCCCAGCGGATAGGCGTTCATGCCGTCCATATGTGTATGTACAATGTCATACCCCGCGCCGATGCAGTCGCAGAGCCCCGCTTTGTTTCCCGACGGGTCGCCTCGCCGGTAAGGCACGTGCACCACCTTCGCGCCAAGCGCGAGTGCTTCCGCTTCGCGCGCGCCGGGTTCCAAACCGTGCACGAGAATGTCCACCGCGACGCGCTCGCGGTCGAACCGCGCGGCGTAGTTCAGCATCCAGCTCGCGATGCCGCCGCGATCCAGCGAGCCGCCGCTGACATAGAGCACGCTGAGCGGTTTCATGCCTTGCCCTCCTTGCAGATTTGCTCGTAGAGCGAAACGTAGTCGCAGTACCGCTCGCGCTGATCAAACATGGCCGCGCGGCGCAGGCAGTGCTCCTGCTTGAGCGCGCCAACGCTCAAAATCGCATCCGCAAGCGCGGGAGCGTCCCCCTTGGGCACGGCGACGCCGCAGCTGTCGTCCAGCGACTCTGCGCAGCCGCCCGTGTCGTAGCAGACCACCGGTGTGCCGCAGGCGAGCGCTTCGATTTGCGTGGTTGGAAAATTATCCTCCAGCGTCGGGTTGACGAATACGTCCGCGGCGGTGTACCACGCCGCGAGCTCGCTCGCGTTTGCCGTTCGCCCAAGCCCGATCATTCCCTTTGGCAGCGTCTGTTGCTGCACGCTGGATAGTCCAATCAGCGCGACAACCGCCTCGTCTCCAAGTCGCTCAAACAGATCTACAAACGTGTGCAACCCTTTTCGCGGCTCCCAAACATTTGCCACGCCGAGTACCAGCTTTTGATTGCCGATTTGGTACCGTTCTCTTAGGTCGCTCTCGACGGGGTGAAACGTGTTTCGGTCGATGCCATTGTAGAGCACACGAACGGGATAATCCTTAAGATACGATTGTTGAACAAGCCCTTTAAGCCAGATAGAAGGCGACACGATGGTCAGCCCTTTTAATCCGGTCGTCAGCGCACGCTTTTCGCTGAAATTTCGCGCGGACTGATCCGCAAACCAGCTCCTGGGATACGCGCTTTTCTGCGGGCAGTTGCCGCAGCCGATTCGCCAGCGTTCGCAGTGCGCCGCGTCAAAAAACGCGCAGTGTCCCGTAAAGGCGTTGCAGTCGTGCAACGTCCAAACGACAGGAATATCCGCTTTCTTTAGATAGCCAAAGAGAACGCGCCAGTCCAGATAGTAACCATGCAGATTGTGCAGCTGAATCACGTCCGGTCGAAACGCTTCGATTCGGCGAATCATCCGCCGCGTCGCCAGCGTGGACGCGAACCCTTGCCGGTCGGCCAGCCGCGCAAAGAGCGTATGCGCATAGAAGTCGGCTGAGCTTTCGATTCGCTCGCAGGCAATCCCGGCGGCCGGTTCCCCGCGGCCAAACAGCAGCAGGCTCTCGTGCCCGGACTCTTGGAGCACGCGCGAAACGCCCGCGGCAATGCGCCCCGTGCTTCCGGTGCAGACGGAATTGATCTGTAGAATCCTCATGGTCGTTATTTTAACATACGGTTGACTTGCAGGCAATTGCCGGGGAAAAAGCAATGGTGTATAATAAGTGCGATACATTTCAAAAAGTCACCTGTTCTTGCTTTTTATCGTTCCGATCTGAAAGGAGCATATCGCAATGGAAGCCGTCAAAAAACCAGGCGTAAAACAACCGTTTAATCTCTCAAAACGCATCGAATGGCTGCGTAACTATTACTTCAAAGGCGATCAGCGCAACTGGAACAACGAATTTTCCGCGTTTACCACGGGCGAGCCTTGGGACGAGGTGTTCGACGAAACCAGTTTTCTGATCGTGCCGGAGGTGTATTCGTTCTTTCCAACGTTCCGCAGGTCGTTTCAAATGGCCGCGCGAACGATTGAGCCGCCAAAGGGCTTTTATTCGCTCA
This sequence comes from uncultured Christensenella sp., assembly GCA_964509485.1. Taxonomy (GTDB): domain Bacteria; phylum Bacillota; class Clostridia; order Christensenellales; family CAG-138; genus UBA7703. Next base: position 24,138 of record CAZDXW010000020.1, on the reverse strand, counting down.
GCATTGCCGAGCGGCGCGCCTGGCTGATGAAGGAAGCGATTGTCAACCGCGTTCCGCAGGAGATATTGCCCGGCGACCTGATCGCGGGCGGGCGGTTCAATGTGATGGCTTCGCGCTGCTGGTCCAAGCAGGAAGCAAAGCGGCGAAACGAGCTGCTGCTCTCCAAGGAGGGTATTCGCAAAGCGACATTCGAGTTTCAGGATCGCGGCTACGGCAACTGCGGCGCGACCAGCGGCCACCTGATTCCCGACTATCCACGCATTCTAAAGGACGGGTTCTCCGGCGTCAAGGCGGATCTCGAAGCAAAGCTCAACGCCCTGACCCCCGCTGAGCAACAAGGCGAAAAAGGCGGTCAGCTCCGCGCGATGATCGCAAGCTGCGGCATGCCCGTTGAGCTCGCCAGCAAGTACGCCGCGCTCTGTCAGACGCTTGCGGACGAGGAGAGCGACGTCGTTCGCCGGCAGGAGCTGCTGGACATGCGCGAAAACCTGCTCCGCGTGCCCAACCTGCCCGCACGCGACTTCTACGAAGCGCTGCAGTCGCTCTGGCTGACGCATATGCTCGTACTCACGGACGAGAACTATCCCGGCGCGGGCGTCTCGTTTGGGCGGATCGACCAATACCTGCTGCCCTACTGGCAGGAGTCGATGAAAAACGGCATGAGCCGCGAATTTGGCAAAGAGATTCTCAAGTGCTTCTGGATGCACTGCAACTTTGCCTACGACGCGATGATTCAAACCGGCAATCAGGGCATTACGGCGGGCTACGGCCAGCTCTTTAACCTCTCCGGCCTCGGCAAGGACGGCGCGGACATGACAAACGAGCTGACCTGGGTTTTCCTCGAAGTCATTGACGAGATGAGTCCGATCCTCGAACCGAAACCGAACGTTCGCCTGCACGAGCACTCGCCAAACGAGCTGCTCGATAAGGTGGTCGACATGATTTCGACCAGTCAGGGCGCGCCGTTTCTGCTCAACTTTGACGAGCGCTCTATGGCGGGCATGCTCGAAGAGGCGAAACGCGCGCACGTGGAACACCTCATCAACGAGGACAACGTATTTGAATATGCCTCCGTCGGCTGTCTTGAAAACACCATGTGCGGCAACGACCGCTCCGCCACCGTGGACTGCAACCCGAACCTCGTAAAGGCCGTCGAACTCGCGCTCGGCAACGGACAGGATCTGGTGACGTATACGAACGCGCTCTGGGGCAAGGCGTATTCCGCCGAGACCGGCGCGCCGAAGACCGGCGACCCGCGCACGTTTGCGGACTTTGAGGCGTTCTATCAGGCGTTCTTAACCCAGCTCAACTACGTGATCGACCGGATGGCGGCGCTCTATGAGCGCTCGACCGCGCTGCGCGCGGAGTTTGCGCCGACGCCGTATCTGAGCTGTCTCGTGCGCGGCTGCGCCGAGCAGGCGAAGGACTGCACACAGGGCGGCGCGGAGCTTTCGTTTGTCACCGTCGAGGGCGTTACCTTCGCAACGACGGTTGACTCGCTGCTCGCGATTCGGTATCTTGTATATGACCAAAAGCTCTGCACCGCAGATACCCTGATCAAAGCGCTGCAAGCAAACTGGAAGGGTTACGAAATCTTACAGGCGCAGGCGAAGAACCGCGCGCCGAAATACGGGCGGGATGACGACGCGGCGGACGCGCTCGCGCTTCGCCTGATGCAGGACTGGTCGGACATCGTCTGGCGCTACAAGACGAAGTCGACCAACGCGCAGTTCCGCCCCGGCATGCTGAGCTGGAACTACTGGATCGGCTCCGGCTTCATCCTCCCCGCTACGCCGGACGGGCGCGCGCGCGGACAGTTCCTGAGCAACGCCATCTGCCCGGTCAACGGCGCGGATACAAACGGCCCGACCGGAAACGCAAACTCCGTCGGTAAGGCGCTCGGCGGGCGCAGCGAGTTTGGCGAAGTGAAGAATCTGCTGCCCAACGGCGCGAGCCACACGATTACGCTCTCGCCCTCGCTGATGCGGGACGCGGAGCGGCGCGAAAAGCTCAAGGCCTTCTTACGCGGCTATATTCACAACGGCGGCACCGCGCTGCAGATCAACATTCTCGACGCGGAGACGCTCAAGGACGCGCAGCTGCACCCGGAGAACTACCGCAACCTTCTCGTTCGCATCACGGGCTACAACGCGTATTTTACGAGCATTGGCCGCGAACTGCAAAACGAAATTATCGCAAGGGAAAGTCACAACCGGTATTGATATGACAATGATTCGTTACCTCGATATTCAGCGAATGTCCAGTGAGGACGGCCCCGGCCTTCGTACCACCATCTTTTTCAAGGGCTGCTCCCTCGCCTGCGCATGGTGCCATAACCCGGAAAGCATCGCAAAGAAGTTTCAGGTACACTGGCTCTCAGCCCGCTGCATCGGCTGCGGCAGCTGCGACAACGTTTGTCCAAACTGCGCGCTCAGCCGCGACGAGGAAGGCGTACACATTGACCGAAGGCTCTGCGCGGGCTGCTGCAATTGCGTTTCCGCCTGCCCCGCCCTCGCGCTGGAATGCAAAGGGATCGATGCGGAGCCGGAGGCGCTCTGTCACGAGCTCGTCAAGGATAAGGCCTATTTTGGGCGTGACGGCGGTGTAACCCTCTCCGGCGGCGAGGCATTGCTTCAGGAGGGCGCAATTGAGCTCCTTCGCCTGCTCAAGGCGGAAGGCATTCAAACCGCGCTCGACACCAGCGGAATGGTCTTTGCCGAGCAGCTTGAAGCGGCGCTGCCGTATACGGACATTTTGCTCTACGACCTCAAGCTGATGAACGACGCGGAGCACCAGCGCTGGACGGGCCGCTCCAACGCGCTGATTTTGCGAAACCTCGGCACGGCGGCGCGCTGGGCAAAGGGAAACGGTCGGCTCTGGATTCGAACGCCAATCATCCCCGGCGCGACGGACTCCGAGGAGAACATCCGCGCCATCGGTGAGCGCATCGCCGCCATTGGCGGGGCGGAACGCTGGGAGCTCTGCGCGTTTAACAACCTATGCATCGATAAGTACAAGCGTCTGGACATCGATTGGGCGTTTCAGAATACGCCGCTCGTGTCCAAACAGCACATGGAGGAACTACTCGCAGTTGCGCAGAGCACCCGCGCCAGCGAGGACATCCGCGCGACGGGCGCGTTACGACAGGAGGATTAGTGTAACATGAAGCCTTCCTACTTTACGACCATCGACCCCGCATCGATCAAAATGATGGACTGCGACAGCAAGGTTGGCGTGCTTGCCACCGAGGACGAGCGCGGCTATCCGCATCTGTCGTTCATCTCTTCCATTCAGGCGCTCAACGAACAGGCACTCACCTTCGGTCAGTTCTCCGCGGGGTTGAGCAAGCGCCTGATTCTGGATCATCCGCGCGTCGGCTTTCTCGTGCTCAGCGCGGACAAGCGATATCTAAGTGGCAACGCGACTTATACACACAGCGCAAACACCGGCAAGGAGTTTGACCTCTACAACAACAAACCGCTCTTTCGCTACAACTCCTATATGGGGTTCTATCGCATCTTCTATTTGAATCTGGAGCGAATCAGCGCACTCAAGCCGCTCCCGATGGGCGCGATCATCGTCGGCGCAATGTTATCCCGAATCAAAGCGCTGTTCGTTCGCAAGAGCGAGAAAGGCGCGCTGCCCTACGTTGGACAAACGCTCTTCTCCCAGCTGGACTCGCTGAAGTTTCTCTGCTATTACGACGCGTCCGGCGAGGCGGTGCTGCTGCCCGTCGTGCAGGCGACCAGCGCGGGGTCGGATCGCATTGCGCTCTCGGGCGTCCCCTTTGGACGCGCACTTCGGCAGATTCCCGACGGCGCGAAGGTTTCGATTCTCTGCCTCAACCTTAAGATGGAGAGCGTGCTGGTCAAAGGGCTCTACAGCGGCGGCGCGCTGGAGATTGAGCGCGTCTACAACTCCATGCCACCCAAGATGGAATACGTCTATCCGCGTTCGGAGACGATTTCCCCCGTTTGCGATTTTTGAACTCCACGCCAAAACACACAAACGGAGCACGACATTGTGCTCCGTTTTATCGTGTGCCATCCATCGGCTGTTTTACTTTGGTCAGCTGCTCTGTTGCAGATAACGCGCAACCGTGTAGAGGAACTCCTTATTCCCCGGCGGGTACTTGCCGCGGTTGATGAAGAGCTGATCCAGCCGCTTCTGGTTGCCATAGTTCCAGATGGCCTTGATCTCTTCGCGAACGTTCCGCTCGATACGCGCGGGTTTGGTGCCGCAGCGTTCCGCAACCTTCGGGTAGAGCACTCGTGTTGTGCTTGTCACCTGTTCTTCCTGCATAATCAGCTCGAGCGCGATCGCCATCTGAACATAGCCGAGTCTCCCCGTCGGTGCACCAAGTCTTAGTAGTTCCTGATCGATCCTTGCATTCACACGTGTTTCCTCCCTGTCGATTTTCGCCCTAAATCAGACATTAATCTACAAAAAAGGAAAATACAATGGTTCCGCTATTCTTCGAGATAAAACTACATTATTCGCGTTTTTACGATTTAATGTATATACATCAACTTTCTTCTCGACAAGTATCACGCGTTAATATTTAGCAATTAAGTTTAAATATTTACTATTGTAATATGTTTCAGTCCAAAATAATAAAAACTATATCTATAGTATAAAACAGTCGAATTTCGTCTGCCTTGCTTTGCGGAACGTGTTTTTTCCACGTCGTTTGATTGCTTGTTTTCTATGGGCATGATAGAATATTTAGCAGATAATCAACGTTTGTCGTTAGATTGAATTTTGAACGGGAGGTTTGTGCGTATGCTCTGGACACTGAAAAAAATCTGGTATCGCGTCTTTCAATTCGTGCTCACGTCCGCCATGTACCTCATGCCCTGGCGCCAGCCGGAACTCATCACCGGCGCGGGCAGCATCAAGCAGCTCCCCTCCTTTATCCGCAAAAAAGGCATCAACCACGTTTTGATCGTTACCGATGCCGTGCTCCACCGCATCGGTCTGCTCAACTCGCTCTTCGCCGCCTGCGACGAAGCAGGGTTGACCTATACGCTCTTCGACGGCGCGGAACCGAACCCCTCGATCGAAAACATCGAGGACGCGCGCAAGCTCTATGTCGACAACAAGTGCCAGGGCATCATTGCGTTCGGCGGCGGTTCGTCCATGGACTGCGCAAAGGCCGCGGGCGCGCGCGTAGCCAAGCCCCGCCAGAGCGTCGCCCAGATGGGCGGCACGCTGCGCGTGCTCAAGCGAATCCCGACGATTTTCGCCGTGCCGACCACCGCCGGTACCGGCTCCGAAACGACGATTGCCGCCGTGGTCACCGACCGCGCGACGCATCATAAATACGCGATTCAGGATCTTTGCCTGATTCCGCGATACGCCGTGCTCGACCCGGAACTCACCATCGGCCTGCCGCCGCACATCACGAGCACCACCGGCATGGACGCGCTGACGCACGCCGTGGAAGCCTACACGAACCTCTTTGCGCCAAAGAGTACGGATCGCCTTGCAGAGCAGGCGGTGCAGCTCATTTTTGACAATCTGGAAAAGGTCTACAAGGATGGAACCGATCTGGCCGCGCGCTACAACATGCAGCTCGCGTCGTTCTATGGCGGAGCCGCGTTTACGCGCGCCTGCGTCGGATATGTCCACGGCGTTGCGCATACGCTCGGCGGCCTCTACGGCACGCCGCATGGCCTCGCGAACGCGGTGATTCTGCCCTATGTGATGGAAGCGTTCGGCCCCGCCGTCTACCACAAGCTCGCCAAGCTGGCGGACATCGTTCACATTCAGGGCAAGGACGACGAGGAGAAGGCAAAGGCGTTTATCCGCGAAATCCGCCGCATGAACGCGGACATGAAGATTCAGGATAAGTTCGACTTCATTCAGGATGCGGATGTGCCGCAGATGATCAAGTGGGCCATGAAGGAAGCGAACCCCATCTACCCCGTGCCTGTCCTTTGGCATCAGCCGGAGTTCCAGGCGCTGATTGCGCGCATTCGCGCCTAGTCTACGCATGCTGGACGAGCGATACGAACGACAAACACTGCTGCCGGAGATTGGCGAAGCAGGGCAACGGAAGCTGCTCGCCTCCTCCGCGCTGGTCGTCGGCTGCGGCGGGCTTGGCTCCACCCTGCTCTACTGTCTCTGCGGCATGGGCGTTGGGCGAATCGGGTTTTGCGACGGGGACGTCGTTTCCCGCAGCAACCTCAACCGCCAGTTTCTGCACTGCGTTTCCGACATCGGCCGCAACAAAGCGCAGTCCGCTTATGAAAAACTCTCGGCGTTCGCCCCGGAGCTCACATTGGAGCCCTATGATTTCTTCCTGACCGAGGACAACGCGGTCGAGATTATCTCCCGTTACGACGTGGTCGTGCTCGCGGTGGACTCGCTCCCCGCGCGTTTGACGGTCAACCGCGCGTGTGTACAGGCGGGTAAACCGCTCATCGACGGCGGCATTCACGGCCTTCGCGGAACGCTGCTGACCGTACGTCCGGGCAGGACCGCCTGTCTTGCCTGCCTGTATGGCGAAAAGCAGCCTCCTAAGAAAAAGATTCCCAGTTTCGCACCGGTGGTTTCCTGCATCTCCGCGTTGGAAGCGCAGAGCGCCGCAAACGTTCTGCTCGACCTGCCAAACCCGACCGACGGACGGCTAATGCTGTTCGATGGAGCGTCGCTCACCACCGAATTTGTCTCAATTGACCGAAAACCAAACTGCCCCGTCTGCGGACGATAATTCAACGAATCACAAAACAGGGATACGGATCATCCGTACCCCTGTTTTTGTTTGAATGCTGTTTATTTGAATGATAGTATGGGCGCTTTCGCAATACTTAAAACCAGCGCCGTTAGCCCGGCAAACGGCAGAAAGACGACCGATGCCAGCATCATCAAGAGCTCATAGGCGAGATTGCTGCGCGGATCGGGCCGTTTTCGAAAGCGATTGAGAAACGATCCGGACGGAATCCCGACCGCGTTGCCGAGCATGATCATTCGCGTCACCGCAAGTACACCGCGTGCACCGGTCTCGCCGTAGGTGTCGAGAATGCGCTGCCAGCTCTCGCGCGACGGGTTGCCGCGCGTATCCGCATAGTGTTGCGCAAACAGAACGCCTTCGAGCTCGTGTTCGGGTACGTCCGCCAGTTCGCCGCCGAGGATGTTTCGAATCTCCTCGCTGGAAAAGCCGGACTCCAGCGCGACTCTTGTGTGAAAATAGGAGCACATGGCGCAACCGTTGACCTCCGTCACCGCGAGCATGATTCGCTCCAGAAATGCCTTGTTCATCTCCCCCGCCGCCTTCGCGCGTTTGAGAAGCGGAACGGAGCGGAACGCAAGCGTCATGATTCGATAGAATTCCCATACGGAAAAAAGTTTTTTGCCGGTTGTTTGCATGTTTCAGTCTGCCTCGTTTTTCGGAATCATTATCGTTTATCTTAACGTAAAACACGGAAAACTGCAAATCAATCCTGCGCGTATCCAAAAAGCCTGCCCGAAGGCAGGCTTTTTATTGTGGGCGATGTCGAACTATTTACCGGAATTCTTGAGCGCTGCTGCGACGAATCCCTTAAAGAGCGGATGCGCGCGGTTCGGGCGGCTCTTGAACTCGGGATGGAACTGCACGCCGATGTAGAACGGATGATCCGGCAGCTCGATGGTCTCGATGATGCGGTCGTCCGGCGAGGTTCCGGAAAGCGCGAGGCCGACGCTGGTCAGGCGATCGCGATAATCGTTGTTGAACTCGTAACGATGGCGGTGCCGTTCGTGAATCAGCGGCTGCTGATAGCACTGGTAGAGCAGAGACCCTTCTTTTACCTTGCAAGGATAAGTGCCGAGGCGCATTGTGCCACCCATTTGAATGCCGGCGTACTGATCCGGCATGAAGTCGATCACCTTATGCGGGCTGTTCTCGTCGAACTCGCCGGAGTTTGCGCCGAAGAGCCCGGCGACGTTGCGCGCATATTCGATGACGGCAATCTGCATGCCGAGGCACAGTCCCAAATATGGAATCTTATTTTCGCGCGCGTATTTCGCGGTTTGAATCATACCCTCTACGCCGCGAACACCGAATCCGCCCGGCAGCACGATGCCGTCCAGCCCCGCGAGCTTCTCCGCAACGTTCTTTGCGTCAATCGCTTCGGAGTCGATCCATTCAATCTCGACCACGGCGCTGTTTTCGTAGCCCGCGTGGCGCATGGCTTCCGCAACGGAAAGGTAAGCGTCGTGCAGCTTGACGTACTTGCCGACAAGGCCGATCTTGACGTGGTGCGTGCTGTTCTTCACGCGATCCAGCATTTCGTTCCACTCGCGCAGGTTCGGCTGCGGCAGGTCGAGCTGGAGTTCACGGCAGACAACCTCGGAGAAGTTGCTGCGTTCGAGCATGATTGGTGCTTCGTAGAGCGTTTCGACGGTGAGGTTCTCGATGACGCAGTCGGGCTTGACGTTGCAGAACAGCCCGATCTTGCGCTTGATGGACTCGTCCACGGGACGGTCGACACGCATGACGATCACGTTTGGTGTAATACCGGAGGACTGGAGTTCTTTGACGGAGTGCTGCGTTGGCTTGGACTTGTGCTCGTCCGACCCCGAGAGATAGGGCACGAGCGTTACGTGAATGTACAGGCAGTTGCTGGGGCCGACCTCGTGGCCAACCTGGCGAATCGCCTCCAAAAACGGCTGGCTCTCGATGTCGCCGATCGTGCCGCCGATTTCGGTGATCACCACGTCCGCATGGGTCGTGTCCGCAACGCTGTAGATAAAGCGCTTGATCTCGTTTGTCACATGCGGAATCACCTGAACGGTCTCGCCGAGGTATGCGCCCGCGCGCTCGTTCGTTAGGATGTTCCAATAGACCTTACCGGTGGTCAGGTTCGAGAAGCGGTTTAAATCCTCGTCGATGAACCGCTCGTAGTGTCCCAAGTCGAGGTCGGTCTCCGCCCCGTCCTCGGTGACGAACACCTCGCCGTGCTGGAACGGACTCATAGTGCCCGGGTCAACGTTGATGTAGGGGTCCAGCTTCTGCGCGGCAACCTTTAGTCCGCGCGCCTTGAGCAGGCGCCCCAGCGACGCCGCCGTAATGCCCTTGCCCAACCCCGAAACAACGCCGCCCGTTACAAAAATATACTTCGCCATACATTCTCTCCTCCGTCTCTCTCAATTCAAACAGTATTTCGATATCCTCAGGAGCATCTGCCCCTAGAAAACAGAAAAGTAACCTTGTTTCATGCGCTTGTTCTGAAACAGGTTTCGTGTTCACACGATTTGAAACTTATTTAATACAAAAGAAACGCCCCTGTATTTCAAGGGGCGCTCAACGCGGTGGCTATTCCACCGTAACGCTTTTGGCTAGATTGCGCGGTTGATCCACCGGACAACCTTTCTGCACCGCGAGGTAGTACGCCAGCAGCTGCATGGAAACAATCGCGCAGAGCGGCGCGAGCGTGTCCTCCATTTGGTCGATTTCCCATTGCGTGTGGGAGTGTCCCTTGGCGCCTTCCCAGTGTCCGTTTGTTACAGCGAGCACATGCGCGCCGCGAACGCGAACCTCTTCCATATTGCTCGCCATCTTCGCCTGAAGCTCCGGCTGCGTCGCGAGGGCGACGACAAGCGAACCGTCCTCAATCAGCGCGATGGTGCCGTGCTTTAACTCACCCGCGGCATACGCCTCGGAGTGGATATACGAAATTTCCTTGAGTTTGAGCGCCGCTTCCATGGCCAGCGCATAGTCCAGCCCGCGGCCAATGAAGAACACGTGCTTTACCGCAAACGAGCGGCTTGCGAAATACTGAATCTGCTCCTTGTTGTCGAGCACCTTCTGCATGGCGAGCGGCACGCGGCTCATCTCCTTGAGCCGCTCGGTGACCGCCTGCTGGTTCATTTCGCCGCGCTTTTGCGCCAGATCGAGCGCGCAGAGATACATCACGATGATCTGCGCGAGGTACGACTTGGTTGCCGCAACGGCGATCTCCGGCCCCGCGTAGGTATAGAGCACGCTCTTGACCTCGCGCGAAATCGTGCTGCCCGTTACGTTGCAAACGGCCATGGTTTCGCAGCCGAGTTCCTTGGCGCGGCGCATGGCGGCGATGGTGTCCGCCGTTTCGCCGGACTGGCTGATCACGAGGAACGGTTCTCCGCTCTTGAGCAGCGTGTCGCCATAGCGAAACTCGCTCGCGATTTCAACGTCCACACGGAGCTTCGCCATATGCTCAATGAACTTCTTGCCGAGCATGCCCGCGTGATAGGCCGTGCCGCAGCTGACGATGGTCAGGCGCTCATAGTTCTTCGCGCTTTCTTCGTCCCAGGGGAAGCGCTCGGACTTGAGCGTGAATTCCTTTGTATTGACATACTGCTCAAAGGTTCTGCGGAACGTATCCGGTTCCTCGCAGATCTCCTTGATCATGAAATGCTCGTAGTTGCCTTTTTTCGCGGACTCCACGTCCCAGTCGATATGCGTCGGCGTTTTCTGAATCTCCACGCCGAATTCATCGTAATACCGAATTCCGCTCTGACGAAGCACGGCGATCTGACGATCCTGCATGAAGCAGACGTCCCGCGTGTACTCCAAAAGCGCCGGAATATCGGAAGCAACGATGCTCTCGTTGTTGCCATGCCCCAGCACCATCGGGCTGTCCTTGCAGGTGCAGTAGATGGTCTTCGGATCGTCCGAAAAGAGAATGGCGAGCGCAAACGAGCCTTCCAGCATGCTGACCGCCTGCTTGAGCGCTTCAAACGGATCGCCGTGGTAGAGATAGCCCAATAGCTGCGCAACCACCTCGGTATCCGTAGCGGAGACAAACTCGCAGCCGTGGCCGACGAGCATCTCTTTGATCTTTAAGTAGTTTTCAATGATTCCGTTATGAACAATGGCCAGCGTCTTTTTGCTGTCCGTATGCGGGTGCGCATTGATATCGGAAGGCTCTCCGTGCGTTGCCCAACGCGTGTGACCAATTCCGCTCTTTCCACTGATGGGAGATTCTTGAAGGAGGGTTTTCAGGTTTTCAATCTTGCCCTTTGCCTTGCGAAGGGTCAGATCGTCGCCCTCCCAAACCGCCAAACCAGCGGAATCGTAGCCGCGGTAAGCCAACGCGGTCAGACCGTTCATGAGTACGGGAACGCAGTCTTTCTCGCCTGTATAACCGACAATACCACACATCTAGCTGGAATTCCCCCTTTGCCAAAAATGAAGGGTTCGATAACAAGCTGCCAACCGCCCACCCATTATCGAACCAAATTCTTTGGCTATTATACAAAACCCTTGTAGCACCAGTCAAGCTAAATTTCATTATGAGCGGCACAATTTCTGGTACCGCTCATAATTGTTGGATACATAATATTGGATTGTCCGATACATTACTCGACCCCGACCCAAAGGCCGGTCAACCGCATTTTCGTTTATTCGAAGAACCGTTCGCCGCAGCCGTAGTGGTCGAACACGTAGTCAATGTCCTTATCGCCGCGGCCGGAAAGATTGACGAGGATCGAGCCCTTGTTGTTCTCGCGGGCAAAGCGAATGGCATAGGCCAGCGCATGCGAGCTCTCGATGGCGGGAATGATTCCCTCGTAGCGGCTCAGGAAGAAGAACGCCTCCATGGCCTCTTCGTCCGTTACGCTGGTGTACTTCACGCGACCAACGTCGTGCATAAACGCATGCTCCGGCCCGACGGACGGATAGTCGAGGCCGCTGGCGATGCTGTAGACGGGCAGCGGCTCGCCTTTGTCGTCCTGCAACAGCAGGCTCTCAAACCCGTGGAGCACGCCCTTTTTGCCAAAGGTGATGGAAGCGGCGTTGTCGCCAATGTTGGTTCCGCGACCCATGGGCTCGACGCCGACGATCTCGACCGGCTCTTCATAGAACGTAGTGAACAGACCCGCCGCGTTGGAACCGCCGCCAACGCTCGCGCAGACGATGTCCGGCAGCAAGCCGGTCATTTCGAGGAACTGCTCCTTGGCTTCGATACCGACGACCATCTGGAAGTCGCGCACCATCTTCGGGAACGGATGCGGGCCAACGACGGAACCGATGCAGTAGATCGCGTCCTCATACTCGTTGAGGTACGCCATGAACGCCGCGTCCACCGCTTCCTTGAGTGTCTTGAGGCCGTGCGAAACGGGAACGACGCGCGCGCCGAGCATCTTCATGCGCGTTACGTTCGGCGCCTGCTTGGCAATGTCCACCTCGCCCATGTAGATGTCGCACTCGAGGCCAAAGTACGCCGCCGCGGTGGCGAGAGCCACGCCGTGCTGACCCGCGCCGGTTTCCGCAATCAACTTCTTCTTGCCGAGGAACTTTGCGAGCAGGCCCTCGCCCATGCAATGGTTGAGTTTGTGCGCGCCGGTATGGTTGAGGTCTTCGCGCTTGAGGTAGATCTGGCACTTGCCCAGTTTACGGGAGAGGCGCTCTGCGTGATAAACGGGTGTCGGGCGTCCCTGGAATTCCTTACGGATGCGGCGAAGTTCGCTGATGAACTGCGCGCTGTGGCAAATGGTTTCGTAGGCGTCGTCAATTTCCTGGAACACGGGCACGAGTTGCGGGGGCAGATAGGCTCCGCCGTATTCGCCGAAGCGGCCGTTTTCATCGGGGTACTGCTTGACATAGTTGGTGAAATCTTTGTACGTCATCATTGGTTTTGTTCCTTGCCCGCCGTTGGCCGCGGACGACTGTCCTTTCTCTTTATTATTTTCGTTTGAATACTTTTCCGGCAACGAAAAACGCCCTTGCTTCGACGCTTACGCCGAAACAAGGACGATGCTCTCGCGGTGCCACCTTGTTTCCCGAATTTCTTCGGGCTCTTTGCGGAAATGCCAACACATTCCCCGCGATATAACGGTCACGATCCGTCGCAGGATACTCATTTTCCCCTGCGCGCTCGGCGGTCCATTTGAACGATCGTTTCCTGCGGGGCTTCCACCTTGCTCCCGCTCTCTGAGAGGTCGTATTCGCTCGTTATCTCCGCTTCACAGCTTATGGTGCGAAGTATATACGATCCTCTTTGACCCGTCAAGTGGAAATTATATATTTCCCCATCTTTTTCTGCGTATTTTCGAACGATTGATGAATTAGCGATAGATAGGTTGAACTTGAGTGTGTTATATGCGATAATACGCTTATCCAAAATGGTTGACGCAGTGTACTGGTACTTCCGTTTTGTGTTCTCGAAAGGGTGCTATCATGAAAGCAAGTCTGCTTCGAAATAAACGATACTGGAGCCTGGGATTTCTTCTCGGGATTGTTCTGTTGCTCGGTCTTTCCGGCTGCCGCAAACCGCCGGAACCAAACTTTGTGGACACGCTCCCCTGCAACCAATCAAGCGGCTACACCTGGATTGCGCGTTCGAATGCGGGAGACACCGGAAAGGTCGCGCTGACGCAGACCTATCGGGACGACGAGACCTACGCGCTCTTGGGCGCTTCCGGCGTGCTGGAAAACGCATTTGTCGGCGTTACCCCCGGCGTCGCGACCATTCGCCTCTACTACGCGCACCCCGATCTCTGGAGCGGGCTGAACAGCGACGCGGACGGCACCGCCTACTATGAGTTCTTGGTGTACGACGACCTGACCATCAGCCTATTGTATTCTGAAGTGGAGTTTCCGGAATCGTTTTAATCGCAACGACGCAAAAACGGCGTCCCAAATCGGGACGCCGTTTTTCTTTTTTGTCACGTCAGCGCACGAACAGGCCGTTTTCGTTTTTATCGATCGTCAGCGTGCTATCCGGCGCAATGTCGCCGCCAATGATGGCTCTGGCGAGCAGGGTTTCCACCTTACTCTGAATATACCGCTTCAGCGGGCGCGCGCCATAGAGCGGGTCGCTGCCGGATTCTACGATATACTCCTTCGCCGCGTCGGTCACGCTGACCTTGAGCTGCTGAGCGGCGAGCCGCTTGCCAAGGTCGGCAATCAACAGGTCGACAATCTGCACAAGATCAACCTTCGTTAGCGGACGGTAGAACACGATCTCGTCGAGCCGGTTGAGAAACTCCGGCCGGAACGACTGCTTGAGCATCTGCAGCACGAGGTTTCGCGCCTCGTCCGAAATGCAGCCGTCGCGGTCAATCCCTTCCAGAATCACGTCCGAACCGAGGTTGCTCGTCAAAATCAGAATCGAATTCTTAAAATCGACCGTGCGACCCTGTCCGTCCGTAATGCGCCCGTCGTCCAGCACCTGCAACAGCACGTTCAGCACGTCCGGATGCGCCTTTTCGACCTCGTCGAACAGCACGACGGCGTACGGTTTTCTCCGCACCGCTTCCGTGAGCTGTCCGCCTTCGTCATACCCCACGTACCCCGGAGGCGCGCCGATCAAACGGCTGACGCTGAATTTTTCCATGTACTCGGACATGTCGATGCGCACCATGCTCTTTTCGTCGTCGAAGAGCGCCTGCGCCAGCGCCTTTGCCAGCTCGGTTTTGCCAACGCCCGTCGGGCCAAGGAACAGGAACGAGCCGATCGGCCGGTTCGGGTCCTGAATACCCGCGCGCGAGCGCAGGATTGCGTCACTGACGCGATCCACCGCTTCGTCCTGCCCAATCACGCGCTGATGCAGAATCTGCGGCAGGCGCAGCAGCTTTTCGCGCTCGCCTTCCATGAGGCGCGAGACGGGAATCCCCGTCCAGCGCGCGACGATGCGGGCAATCTCCTCCTCCGTCACGCGGTCGTGCAGATAGGTTGTTTCGTGCACACCGGTCTCCGCGAGCTTTTCCTCGCGCTCCAACTCGGCGGTGAGCTGCGGCAGTTTGCCGTATTTCAGCTCGGCGGCCTTGTTGAGGTCGTAGGCGCTCTCCGCCTTGGCGATCTCCGCGTTCGTACGCTCAATCTCCTCGCGCAGGCTCTGCACCTTGCCGATGGCGGATTTTTCGTTTTCCCACTTGGCCTTCATCTCGTTGAAGCTCGCGCGCAGTTCCGCGAGTTCGCGCTGAATCTCTTCCAAATGCTCTTTGCTGAGCTTATCCGTCTCCTTCTTCAGCGCGGCTTCCTCAATTTCGAGCTGCATGATCTTTCGACTGGACGCGTCCAGCTCGGCGGGCATGCTGTCCAGCTCGGTCTTGATCAGCGCGCAGGCCTCGTCGACGAGGTCAATCGCCTTGTCCGGCAGGAATCGATCCGAAATATAGCGGTGGCTCAGCGTTGCGGCGGCGATCAGCGCCGCGTCCTGAATCTTGACGCCGTGGAACACCTCATAGCGTTCCTTGAGACCGCGCAGAATCGAAATCGTGTCCTCAACGGTCGGTTCTTCCACCAGTACCGGCTGGAACCGGCGCTCCAGCGCGGCGTCCTTTTCAATGTACTGGCGGTATTCGTCCAGCGTCGTCGCGCCGATGCAGTGCAACTCGCCGCGCGCAAGCATGGGCTTGAGCAGGTTGCCCGCGTCCATCGCGCCCTCGGTTTTGCCCGCGCCGACGATGTTGTGCAGCTCGTCGATGAAGAGAATGATCTTGCCGTCGCTCTCCTTGATTTCGTTGAGCACGGACTTGAGCCGCTCCTCAAACTCGCCGCGGAACTTTGCGCCCGCAACCAGCGCACCCATGTCCAGCGCAAAGACCTTTCGATCCTTCAGGTTGTCCGGCACGTCCCCGCGTACAATGCGCAGCGCGAGCCCTTCCGCAATGGCGGTTTTGCCGACGCCCGGCTCGCCGATGAGCACGGGGTTGTTCTTCGTCTTACGGGAGAGAATGCGAACCACGCTGCGGATTTCGTCGTCCCGCCCGATGACGGGGTCGAGCTTCTGGTTCCGAGCGAGCTCCACAAGGTCCTGCCCGTATTTGTTGAGCACGTCATAGGTGCTTTCGGGATTGTTCGAGTCCACCTTGCGGCTGCCGCGAACGACCTTCAGCTGCTCCAGAAAAGCTTTTTCGTTGATGCAGTACGTCTCGAAAAGCTTCTTCATCGCCGCGTTCGCTTTTTTCATCAAGCCTAAGAACAGGTGCTCAACCGAAACATACTGGTCG
The DNA here is from genome assembly GCA_964509485.1 of uncultured Christensenella sp. Lineage (GTDB taxonomy): Bacteria > Bacillota > Clostridia > Christensenellales > CAG-138 > UBA7703. Next base: position 8,217 of record CAZDXW010000020.1, on the reverse strand, counting down.
CCCATCTCCTTGGCGCGCTTCTCCGCTTCGTTGAGCGCGCTGTTGAGATCCTGCGAAATATACACCTGATCCGGGTTCGACCCCATGCTGTACGTTGCTAGCGCGCCGACCTCCCGCTCCGCGTCCGAACGCAGGCGGTTTAGCTCAACGCCCGTTGCAGAAAGAATGCTGCCGATCAACCCATCCGGCTGGGCGAGTAAGGCGTATACCAAATGCGCCTGCGCAACCTCGGTATTCCCGCGTTCGCTGGCGAGCTGCTGCGCGGCCTGTACGGCCTCGATGCTTTTTTGTGTTAACTGATTGACGTTCATACCGATCAATCCTCCCCCTCTAGAGTATCATCCCGCCACCGCGAATGTGGCTGACATAGCGCTTTTCCACGCTCGCCATCGCCAGGGCGGGGTCGTTGCTGTTTTGAAAATACAGTTTCATGGCGGAATCCAGGAGGTTGATATACCCCGCGATTCCCTCGCCAATCTGCTCGTTCGTCGGCTGGCTGTTTTCCGAAAGCCGGAGCTTTCGAACATAGCGCCCGTCCTCGATGGCGCATTCCACGCGCCCGATGTAGGCGGTTTCGATGCGCGTCCAGAGTTTAAAGAACTGGAGCAGCGCCAGCACGAGCGCGCTGTTCTGGCTCCGGATGGAGACGCGCAGTTCGCCGAGCATCGGCAGCGCGTTTTGATAGAGCTCCACGCTGTAACGCACGCTCGGATTGTACTTGTAGTCGAGCGCGCTGCGCAGCGAAAACATCGACTCGGAAGGCTGCAACTGCGGCTCAAACACGCTGCCCATGAGCATCTGCTCAATGGCCGAAAACACCTCGCGCATGCGCTTCTCCGGCGTGGTGTAGCGAACATGATCCGCCAGAATCTGGTTCACCATTGCCGAGCGGCTCGCGCCCGCTTCGTACGCCAGCCGGTCGATCTCCTGAACGATCTCGTCCGCCAACACGAGCGAATATACGCTTTTGTTCACGTTCATCACCTCACGGTCTATTCGACTTCATTATAGCAAGCTGGTTTAATTTTGCAAGCGTCGTTAATAACATTACAAACGATTTTGCAATTCTTTCACGATTTGACTATACTAAGAAAGGCGCGAAATCGCCATTGAACGAAGACGCACTGGAGAATTGGGTATGACGAAATACAACTTTGACGAGCTGATCGACCGCGCGGATACGCACAGTCTAAAATACGAAGCAGGCGCTGCGGTGAACCCGTTCCTGCCCGAAGAACACATCCCCCTTTGGGTGGCGGACATGGACTTTGCCGTCGCCCCGCCGATTCTCGCCGCCATGCGCAAGCGCCTCGACCGGCGCATCCTCGGCTACTCCATCTTCGGCGACGACTGCAAGCAGAGCGTTTCTCGTTGGATGCAGCGTCGCTTTGGCTGGACGGTTTCGCCGGAGACCGTCATCTTCTCCGCGGGCGTCGTCGCCGCGCTGTACGCCGCTGTAGAGCAGCTCACGAAGCCCGGCGACTCGGTCTGCTTCCTCACCCCCGCCTACCGTCCGTTTGACGCGGCGGTGCGCCGCCAGAACCGGCAGGCAATCTATTCGCGCATGCAAGAGCAGGACGGCTACTGGACCATCGATTTTGACGATTTGGAGCGACAGCTCTCGCGCGAGGACTGCACGATGTTTCTGCATTGCAGCCCGCATAACCCGACGGGGCGCGTGTTTACGCGGGACGAACAGCTCAAGATTGGCGAGCTCTGCCAAAAGTACGATGTGTTTCTCGTGAGCGACGAAATTCACGCGGATTTAACCCGCGTTGGTCAGGCACATCTCCCCATCGCCATGCTGTTCCCCGACGTGCAGCGCTTTTTGACCTGCACGAGCCCCAGCAAGACCTTCAACATCGCCGGTAACAACCACGCGCACATCATCGTTCCCGACGCGCGCATTCGAGCGGAGATTTCACATAGCGCCTACTGCGGGCACCCCGGCGCACTTTCGATTGACGCGAGCATGGCCGCCTACGACGAGTCCGAGGACTGGCTGGAGGAGCTACGCGCCTATCTGGACGGCAACTTCGCGATGATGCGCGCGCTGCTTGCGGACAAGCTGCCGAACGCCGCATTCTGCGTTCCGGAGGGAACGTATCTCGCGTTTGTCGATCTTCGCGCCTACTGCGACGACGAGCAAGCGCTCAAGGAGCGCATCTCCCGCGCGGGCGTGTTCGTTCAATTTGGCGAGGACTTTGTGGACAACGGAAATTGCCACATGCGCGTCAACGCCGCCTGCCCGAGAAGCGTGCTCAAGGAGGGGCTCAACCGGATCTGCGCCGCACTTTCCTCAAATTAAGACACTTTACCTCAAATTGAGCGCAAGAAACACAAACGGACAGCCGATCAAGCTGTCCGTTTCTTCTTGCGCTATTTTCGATTATTCGATGTAGGTTCGCTTCACATAGGGACTCGTATATGCCCGGAGCAGCGCGCCATAGTCCGGCGTAAAGTCCAGAACGTCCCCCACGCGGTATGGCTTTGCGCGTGTGAGATCAACAATCAAATGGTCGGAACTCGCGCCAATGATCTTGATCTGCTCGTCCCTTGGCGTCAGCCCGTCCGCAACCGTATCCTGACGGCCGATCTTGCAGATGCCGCGAATCTGCTCGCCACGGCTCTCGAACGTCGGGTGCTCGCCAAAGGCGTTTGCCCCGCTCTCGCCAATCGGCACGGAGGGCTTGCGCTGCACCTCGATGAGCTGGGTCGAAAGCGTAAACGCGTCGCCATAGAGACCGTTGAGCACGCGGCAGGCGGCGGTATCGTTGCCCAGAAGAATCGACTCGCCAAGCCGCAGGTGATTCACGCAGTCCGGTACCAGTCCGCGCTTGAGCAGCCCAATGGAGCTGCTGTTTCCGCCGGAGACAATTGGAATCGGCAGGCCGGTTCGCAGGCGAAGCTCATCCGCTATGTCACAGAGCACGCCGAGGTTTGTTTCGTCCGGAATGATCGCGCCATAACAGGTCAGGTTCGTTCCAATTCCGTAGAGTTCAATCCCGGTTTCCGCCGCCGCCGCGTCCGCCGCCGCGTAGATCTGCTCGCGGTTGAGAAACAACAGCCCTTCCCGCAGATCGCCCAGATCGATCATCAATATAATCTTGTGGACTTTTCCCGCCAAACGAGCGGCGCTTCCCAGTGAGCAAATGGTCTCGATTTCCGAAACAAGGCTGATCTCGGCGAGTTCCACCGTTTCCTCCGCCTCCTCCGGCGAGGGCGCGCGCAGCAGGAGCTTCGGTTTTTTTGTATTCAACTTCGCGAGGTTTTCCGTTCGCGCGTCGGCCAGCATGGTTGCCGAGCTGTGTTCAAGCACGCGGACAATTCGCTCGTCCGCGCAGACAACCTTCGTCACCGCCGCAACGGAAACGCCATACTCCGCGCATAGCGTGCAGAGCGCATCAACATTGTGTTTGATTTTCTTTAGGTCGGCGCAAATCTGCGGGTAGTTCGCCATAGGGTTAACCTTTCAACAGAGCACGCTTAAATAAAGCGCAATGATTTCATCAGGAGTTCCTTGGCGGCATACGGACACGTTTTTGCAAGAACGCCCAGTGATGCCATGATATACTGCTCGTCAAATGCGAGCCGCATGGTTCCGGGTTTCGGGTAAAGCATCACCCCGCCCGCGTTGCAGTCCGCAAGCTGGCGCAGAATGCGCTCCCGTTCCGGCAGGCGCGTCAGCGCGCCGCCCGTACCGACGATTGTCTTCACGAGCGAGAGATCCTTCCCTTCGGCGGCGGTTGCGCGTCCTTGCGGCGTGTAGTAGTGCCGCAGTCGCCCCGCATGGCGGGAGATCGCGGTCAGCCCCGCTTCGAGGCAGAGCCGCGAGGTCAATAAAAACTGCTCATAGGTTTCCGGTATCGGGCAATACCGCTGCATCACTTCCGGCATACGGATGCCCAGCTCGTGCGCGAGCTTCTGCTCGCCAATCTGCTCCACGAGATAATGCGCGTTGACGTAGAGCCCCAAATCGCCCTCGACCGTGCGCTTGTTAAACGGCTCCGGCGTGGTCAGCAGCCGCGCAATCTCCTCCGACCCGTTGGTCACGGAGTGCACATCCGTCGTCGCGCCGCCGATGTCCAGCACCAGTAGGTCGCCAATCTCCTCGTAGAGCAGCATCGCCGCTTCCATCACCGCGCCCGGCGTCGGCAGAATCGTGCCGCCGACCAGATCGCGAATGTGCTCCATGCCCGGTGCGGAGACGATGTGCCGCTCGAACGCGGCGTGAATCTGCTTTCGAACGGGTTCAATGTTCAGCACGTCCAGCCGAGGATAGACGTTTTCCGCGAAATAAACGGGAACGCCCGCGTTTCCAAAGATGGTTTTCATCGCGCTTTGATTCTGCGCATTGCCCGCGTAGAGTACGGGCGCGCCCGTTCCATGCTTTGCGAGAAGCTCGGCGTTGTAGAGCGCGGTTTCGCGTTCGCCGCCGTCCGTTCCGCCCGCGAGCAGAATCAGGTTCGGACGAATCGCCCTCTGCTCTGTCATGTCGCTCTGGGTCAGTTTTCCCGCCGTGGTCTGGCGTACAACCGCGCCTGCGCCGAGCGCCGCCGCCTTTGCCGCGCGAACGGTCATGTCATAGACCAACCCGTGGACACACATTTTTAGCCCGCCCGCGGCGGAGGACGACGCCAGCAGCTCGTCGAATTGGAGTGATTCGGCGTGAAGATTCCGTTTGCATTGTTCGATTGCGCGCGTGAGGCCAACGCGAACGTCGCCCTCCAGCACGGTCGTCGCCGCCTGCCCCTGCCCCAGAAAGCGGAGCGCAGAATTCAGGTCGAACGCGCTGACCAGCGTGGTCGTTGAGCCGATTTCCGCAATCAAGACGTCGGCATGCATTGCTTTACTCGCCTCGGCGTTCACGCTCTTGCACGAGGAAGGTCGCCACGTGGTTTCCGTGCGTTCCCCGGCCAAAGCCCGCGTCCGCGCCCGCGGCCTTCGCCGCCTCGTGCTCCACCTGCGTTCCGCCCGCGACAAAGATCAGCTTGTCGCGAACGCCCATCTCCCGCGCGATGCGGTCGATGCGGGCGATATTTTTATAATGGATGTCGTCATGTGAAATGATCATGGACGCAAGAATCGCATCCGCGTTGAGCTCAATTGCCGCACCGACGAGTTTCTCCGGCGGAACGGACGTGCCGAGATAGTGCACCTCAATGCCGTACTTCTCGATGCCGCCGTGCTTGATGTCGATGATCTCCCGCAAGCCCACCGAGTGCTCGTCCTCGCCAATGGTTCCGCAGACCACGCGCATCGGCTTTTGCTCGATTGCGGTGCGAAGCGCTTCCTCGCTGAGCAGTACCGGTTCTTCCGGAATCACAAGCGACGCAACGTCGATGTCGAAATCCACCTTGCCCTTGAGTTCAATGCGTGTCCCCTCTGCGCGGTGTAACACCTCGCGGGATATGACCGCGACGTCTTTTAAACCCATGCGCTTAGCGCACTCCACCGCCGCGGCTTCGGCGATCTTTTGCTCCGCCGGGAAGCAGAGCGTGAGCATGACCGTGCCGTCCGCAAGCCACTCCATCTCCGGTTTGAGCTTCTTCGCGTTCGGCTGCGCGTAGTCCTTGACCGCGTCCATGCGCAGAT
>CAZDXW010000020.1:0-2522 GCA_964509485.1 uncultured Christensenella sp. | reverse complement strand
TTGAGCTTCTTCGCGTTCGGCTGCGCGTAGTCCTTGACCGCGTCCATGCGCAGATAAACGTTGTCGTCCTCGTCCAGCTCGTCGATGTAGGCGATCTTCTCCGGGCATTCGAGCGTGCAGCCACCGATCAGCGCGCTGGGATTGGCGGGGTCGCCGCCGTATTGGGCAACGTTGTTGCGCCCAAAGTGCGCGGTGACGGGCGCCATGTAGTCCGGTTCGCGCTTGATCACCGTGCCCGCGCCAATGCCGCCCTCGATTTTACGGGCGATGCCGTCCCCGTTTCGTTCGGGAAACAGCCCGCTGTCTACGAACATGCCCCGCTCGACCGCGGCAAAATAGCCTCCCTGCCCGACCATCTCTTCCAGAAACAGCACGGCACGCTCGGTCAACTCCCGCGCTTTCTCTTCCAGATAGCCGTCCTGTTTGAGTTCGACCATGTCCATCAGCCCGTCGAGGCCGACCAGCGTCTGCTTGGCGGTGTCGCAGGCTTCGATGTTGTACATATGCCAGGGGACGTTTCGCCCCTCGTCCGGCGTAATCGTGGACTGGATGTCCGCGCTTGTCAGCTTGCTGACCACCATGTTGAGCACGTGCGTCACCGTTGCCTCGCGCGTGCTGGACTCGATGTACTTCGTGTTCATCTGCGCGCGCATGCGGTAGCCCGTAAAGAGCCTGCGCAGCGCAACCGCATACGGCAGATCCATATAGACGCAGGGCCCAGGCGTTGCCGTCGGCGGCACGGTAGAGAGGCAGATGTTCCCCTTCGGCACGCCGACCTTGCTGCTATAGAGCGCGTTGATCGCGTGCTGCACCATCAATTCCGGCATGACCTTCCAGGCGTCCCGCGCGGTCGCGTTTGCGTTGTGCGCGCCGTCGATCTGCGCCATGTTTGCCCATTTGATGAGCTGCTTGCTCTCCGCTGCGTCCACAAACGAACGCACCATGTTGATGTTGCGGTAGATCACGTTGTACTGCGGGTCCTGATGGCAACCGTTGACGCCCTCCTCCGCGAACATGACCGCAATGTCCGGCCCGGCCACGCCGCTGACGTAGCTGTGGTAGTTGATCGGGCGGCCGACCTCGTCCTCGATGAGATCGAGCGCTTTTCGCTGCGCGCGCACCTGCTTGCGCGAAATCGGCACGCCACCGCTGCCCTGCGGGGTTCCCTCGATCAGTCCGTCAAAGTGGCTCTGGCCGGAGGTGCGAATCACCATGATGTGATCCGCGCCATGGTGCGCGGCCATGCGCATGCGACGAATGTCGTCCTCAAAGCGCCCGCTCGCGATTTCGGTCGTGATCACCGGCATCGGCTGCGGATCGACGTTTTCGAAATAGTGCGCGGGCGGCAGCGGCACGCCATCCTTGAGGGGTTTGCTGCAATCGCGGTAGGTAAACGGCCCCATCGTCAGGTTCGGCGCGGGCTCGCGCCAAGTCCAACCACGGCGGCGGGGACGGTAATGCTCCAGATCTTCGAGAATCTTCGAAACGTCGATGTTTTCGTCCGGCGGCAAGCGATAGTCGCTCATCTTGCACCTCCAAACAGCTTCGCGGCTTCATCCAGCTTCGCCGGATTCAATAGCGCAAGCCCCGCATCGCGAATCGGCAGATTGTTCTGCTTGGCGTAGCGGTAAATCACGTTGCCTGCTCCGTGTCCAAGCAGGCCGCGCTCCATGCAGCCGTCGACAATCGCCTTCGCTTCCAACGAGGAAAAGCCCATGCGCAGCAGCACGCTCCGCTCAATGGCGGGCGAGGTGTTCTCCTGCGCCAGGGCGAGGAGCGGATCGACGAGCTGTTCCGTCAGCGCCCAAAAGCGCGACTTGAGCTCGTCGTCGCTCAGGTTTACCAGATGCGCGCGCCGTTCCGAAAAATCGTCTTCCCGTTTGATCATATAAAACAGAACCTCCCGAAGAATTTCGAGTGGACTAGAATTGCTTATTGTAACGCTTCGCGCACGAACGCTTCCGTCGCATTCGTTTCCTGCGCCAGAAACGCGATGTCCGCGTCGGTCGGCGCGTGACGAACCGTTTCCGTCGCGTGGGTAATCAGCGAGCGGCGCATGTGGTCGAGATCGACTTCCTCCGCGCGCAGCAGCGACGGATGCGCGGGGAGCACGATGCTCTCGCCGGGCACCTCGTCCTTTGGGTCGCCAAGCGAAACGCGAATGCCGTTCTGCCGCGCAAACGAAAGCTGCGCGCTGCCGTGCTTGCCCGCGCCGGTATACTCCGTCTCCTGGACGACGACAACCGCGTCTTCCGGCAGTTCCTGCGCAATCGAAATCGCCGCGGCAAGGCTCGTATTGCCCGCAGGTCCGCGCTCGATGCCTTCCAGCCGCGCGAGCAGTTCTGTCGTGTAGAACACCTCGCCCTGTCGGACGGTGACGTAGCGATCCATATAGCGAAGCGGACGCGCCGCGCTTCTCGGCACGTCGCTGCGATCCGGCCAGGTGGAAAACGGCATGCCGAATCCTGTGTGCCCGGTGGTAAACGATTTTTTGTTGAACTGCGTGTCGCTCGCCATGTGCA
>CAZDXW010000019.1:20369-42812 GCA_964509485.1 uncultured Christensenella sp. | reverse complement strand
GATTCGACCTCATGCTCTCCGGCCATACGCACGGCGGCCAGATCATCCTCCCCGGCTTGCTCAACGGGCTGTACGCGCCGGGTCAGGGCTTCTTTCCCAAGTATGCGGGTGGGCGGTACGATCTGGGCAGCACGACGCTGATCATCAGCCGTGGACTCGCGCGAAAGCCGCTCTGGCTCCCCCGCGTGTTTAACCCACCGGAGCTGGTACTTCTTGACCTCAAGCCGCTTTAAACAGCAGAAAAGGCGCGCCGTTCGGCGCGCCTAGTTTGTTTCGTTTCTTACTCGTAATATTTGACGACTTCGTCAATCGGCTTGCGCTTTTTCTCGCGCAGCGCGTCCGTCTTGGCGTAGCCGACGGCGAGCACCATCCGTACGCGCTCGTTGCCCGCGAGGCCGAAGAGCTCGCGAATCTTCGGCTCATTGTGCCAGCCGATGATGCAGGTGGAAAGCCCCTGCTCCGTCGCCGCATAGCAAAACTGGGACGCGGAGAACGCAACGTCGATTGGCGCGAAATCCTGATCCTTCAGCCGCTGCGAGGCAGAGACCTTGATTACCGTCGGCTCCTGAACGACCACGGCAAACGCCGGGCACTCGTTGAGGAACTTGTTCATGCCAAGCCCCTGCATGAGCGGGCGAAGCTTCGCCGCGAGCTCCGGATTCGTCACGATCAGGTATTTCCAGGGCTGACCGTTGCAGGCGGAGGGCGCGAGCCAGGCGGCCTCTGCGCAGCGCCGCAGCTTTTCCGGCTCGACCGGACGGTTCGGATCGAAATTCCGGCAGCTCTCGCGCCGTTTGACCAGTTCAAAATAGTCGCTCATATGCGGTTCTCCTTTGCTTGTTCCTTCTTATATTTCGAATTCTCGAGCGCGGATACGCGCTCCTGCTCTTGCTTGATCTTCTGCTTGGTATCTTCCAGCATCAACGCGCGCAGTTCCTTTAAGTAGGGAAACTCCTCCGCGTTTTCGACGGCGTAGGTCTGCTGCAGGTCGTATTCCAGCGGAATCCAGGTAGAGATGTCGCTTTCGTTGTGCTGAATCACCGCTTCCATCTTATCCAGCGCCTTATACAGCCGCGCCTCCTGCGTAATCAGCGCGTCCATCTCGGCAAACAGCGCGGTCAGTTCGCCCCGCTGCGGTTCCGGCAATTCACGCACCAGCGCCGCAACCGCGTCCTCCTCCGTCCGTTCGTGATCCTTCGTCTTTTGAAACGACGGAATGTCGCCGGTCACCGCCTCGCCGAAATCGTGAATCAGGCACATCCGAATCAGTTTGTCGCCGTCAATCTCCGGAAACTCCGGCAGCAGCAGCAGCGCAAGCACGGAGAGCCGCCAGGCATGCGCGGCGACGCTCTCGGTCACCCCGCCCGCCGTCACACTGTGCCGTCCGTTCGTCTTGAGCCGTTCCAGCTTGTTTAAAAAGTTCAGTAGATCTCGATGTTGCATCTTATATCCTCTGTATTGCGTGGTTTGCTCCATTGCATCGATCTTACCACAAACGGCTTTCCTTGAACATCACGCAATCTCAAATCACGCGAAAAAAGGTCTTGACTCTGACGTTACGTCATGGTTTATGATTGCATCAGGAGGTGAGCGAACGTATGCGACTGTCCATTGGAGCACTGAGCCGGATGTCCGGTGTTTCCATCCGCGCGCTGCATCATTACGACCAGATCGGTCTGCTGCAACCCAGCGAGATTGCCGAGTCCGGTTACCGGTACTACGACGATGCGGCGGTGGAGCGGCTCTGGCAGATTCTGTTCTATCGGGAACTGGATGTGCCTCTTCGGGACATCGCGGAGATTCTCTCCTCGCCGGATTTCAACCGCGAACGCGCGCTGCTTGAGCATAGGGCCCTGCTGGAGCGCAAACGTGAACGGCTCGACCGGCTGATTTCGCTCGTTTCCAATGCACTGAAAGGAGAAACCACCATGGAGTTCAAACCGTTCGATACCAGCGAAATCGACGCGCTGCGCGAGCAGTACGCCGAGGAAGCGAAAGCGCGCTGGGGCAATACGGAGGCATACCGCGAGAGCGCCTGGCGCACCGCGAAATACACGAGCGAGGACTTTGCCCGCATTCAGGAGCAGTCCAACGCGCTGTTTCGCGAGTTCGCCGCGCTGGGCGGCAGCAATCCGGCGGACGAAAGGGTGCAGGCTCTGGTGCAGCGCTGGCAGGCGCTCATCAGCGAGAGCTACTACACCTGCACGCCGGAGATCCTCGAATGCCTCGGGCAGATGTACGTCGCCGACGAGCGCTTTACGAAAAACCTCGACCAGTTCGGGGCAGGCACCGCAAAGCTGCTGTCCAACGCAATCGCCGTCTACTGCGCGGCGAAGAAATAACGCAACCCAACGCAAAAACGGCGCGGAACCATCCGCGCCGTTTTGCTGTTTGAATATGCGATTATACGTTATCCCGGTGCATCTTACGGCGAAACGCCAGCACCGCGAACGCAAGCACCACGAGCGCATACCCCAGCACCCACCAAAGATGCGGCAGAATCACGCCAAAGTCCCCCGACATCGCCGCGCGCCCCGCGTCCACCGCGCGCGCAAACGGCAGCGCATAGGAGATTGCTTTGAACGCGCCGCCTACGAGGTTGAGGTCAAACCACGTGCCGCTGAGCCAGGCGGAAACGTTGGTCAGCAGCGCGCCGCAGATGCCGCCCACCTGCTTGTCGGTAAACACGCTGCCGCAGAGCAGACCGAGGCCGATAAACAGCAGCGCGGCAGGCAGCGCAACCACGATGGCCAGCAGGATATTCGGCGTGAACTTGAGCCCCAGCAGCATCGCCGTAGCGTAACAGAGAATCGTTTGCAGCAGCGCCATCGGAAGCAGCGGCAGCGTATAGCCGAGAATATAGTCCGACGCGCGCATGGGCGACGCAAACAGGCGCATCAAAAACGACGTCGTCCGGTCCTTGCTGATCAGCGTCGCCGAAAACAGCGAGACGAACGACAGCCCAAACACCGCGATGCCCGGCGTCAGTTGGTCGAGTTCAAACAGGCTCACGGGAATGTTTCGCTGTATCGCGGTGAGCAACAGCAACAGCACCACCGGAAACCCAAGCCCAAACGCGAGCGTGAGCGGGTCGCGGAGTATCTCCTTCGTGTTTCGAACTGCAAATGCGTTTCTTGCGTTCATGCAATCGCCCCCTGTTCCGCGGCCGTTTCCGTTGCCAGTGCGATAAACGCGTCCTCAAACGTCTTTGCGCCCGTCTGCCGAACGAGTTCTTCCACGGTTCCAACGGCAACCAGATTTCCCTTTGCCATCACGCCAACACGATCGGACAGCGCCTCTACCTCTTCGAGGTAGTGCGTGGTCAGAATGATGGTTACGTTTCCCTTGAGCTTTCGAACCACTGTCCAGAGCTCGCGGCGGGCAATCACGTCCAACCCCAGCGTCGGCTCGTCGAGAAACAGAATCTTCGGCTCGCTGATGAGCGCCATGCCGATGCTCAGCCTCCGCTGCATGCCGCCGGAGAGCGTCTTTGCCTTCGCCTTGGCGGTTTCGGTCAGTCCGAGCGTCTCCATCATCTTCGTTGCCTTCTCGCGCGCTTCGGCGGCGCCTGCGCCGTAGACCCGCGCCATGAGCGCGAGGTTCTCGGCGACGTTCAAATTCGGCGCTACGGCCGTCTCCTGCGGCGAAATGCCGTTGTGTTCCTTCGCCCGCTGCGGATCTTTGAGAATGCTGTCGCCGAGCAGCAGCGCGTCCCCGCTGGTCGGCTGGGTCAGCCCCGCGAGCATTTTGATCGTCGTCGTTTTGCCCGCGCCGTTTACGCCGAGCAGCGCAAAGAGCTCGCCCGGCGCGACCGATAGGTCGAGCGCGTTGACGGCGGTTTTTGCGCCGTAAAGTTTTGTGAGTTGAATGGCTTCAATCGCGTTTGCCATAGATTTGTTGTTTCCCCCTCTAATTATCCTCGGTTGGTTCATCCGCCGGTTTTTGCGCGAGAGACCGGATTTCCTCAAACGCCGCCTCGCCGGACATCGGTACCTCGCCCTCTGTCGTTTCCGGCGCGCGCTTTTGGTGAAAGATTGCGTCCGAAATCATCGCCAGAAACTCGTCGTTCTTCATTAGCGCAAGCCCCGTTGCCTCGTCGCCCATTACAACAAGCTGATCTCCCGGCTGAATGCCGAAGATATCACGCGCCTGCTTCGGTATCACGATCTGTCCCTTTTCGCCGACGCGAACCGTTCCAAATAGATGTTTCCCCTTTGGTCCACCCATACTGTTCGCCCTTCGTATAACAAGTATAACTTTTCTTACTTTTCATTCCGTGTATGTTATACGCCTTTCCGGTTCACCTGTCAAGGCCAAAAACAGAAAAAGCGCCTCGAAATGACTCGAAGCGCTTCTAGACGCAACCAAACTTATGCGAACACGCCAAGATGTTCCAGCAGAATGCGCAGGCCAATCAGCACCAGCACAATTCCGCCCGCCAGTGTCGCCTTGTCCTTGTACTTCGCGCCGAACTTCTGCCCCATCCAAACCCCGCCAATTGAAAGCAGGCAGGTCGTGACCCCAATGCAGGCCACGGACGGCAGAATCTGCACCTTGAGAAACGCAAACGAGATGCCGACCGCGAGCGCATCGATGCTGGTTGCAAACGACAGGCCGATCAGCTCCTTGATGTCGAGCTTATCCTCGCAGCCGCAGTCCTCCTCTTCGCCGCCCTTGAGCGAGTCGAAAATCATCTTTCCGCCAATCATCGCCAGCAGTGCAAACACGATCCAGTGGTCGATGTTCGTAATCAACCGTTCAAACTGTGTGCCAAGCAACCACCCAATCAGCGGCATGAGCGCCTGGAATCCGCCAAAGAACAGGCCGATGATCAGCGCGTGCTTTTTATTGAGAGTTCGCATGCTCAACCCCTTACAGGTTGAGACCGCAAACGCATCCATGGAGAGTGCTACCGCCGTTAAAAGAAGTTCAACAAATGTCATGTTCCGTTCATACCCTTATAATAATCCAGATTTATGATTCTGCTGGTTCAGCGCATTCGTGACCAGTCAATCGATTGGGAAACGATCTCGGCCGCGCGTTCCATCTCGGCCGCGTCCCGCTCGGAAAAGCGCGCAGGCAGCGGACTGTCGATGTCCAGCAGGCCAACAATCGCGCCGTCTTCCTTGCGCAGCAGTACGACGAGCTCGCTGTTGGAAGCGCTGTCGCAGGCAATGTGCCCAGGGAAGGCGTGCACGTCGTCCACTCGCTGGGTTTTTGCCTCGGCAACCGCCGTTCCGCAAACGCCCTTGCCAGCCTGAATGCGCGTGCAGGCAGGCTTGCCCTGAAACGGGCCGAGATACAGCTCTTCCCCACGCAGCAGGTAGAACCCGACCCAGTTCACGTCGTTCAGTAGCGCGTAGAGAAACGCACTTGCGTTTGCCAGCGTGGTCACCGGTTCGTCGGATTGGTCCAGCAAATCGTTGAGTTGTTCTACGGATTCGTAGGATTCCGCGTGCACGTTTCGTCCTCCCCCTGCGCCGTTTCGAAAAGACTCATGCGCTTAATTATAATCGCGGCGTCTTTGCTTTACAAGTTTTCCCCACCATGATAGAGTATTTTTCAGAAGCGAGGTAATTATGAAGCTCGAAAAACGCAAACAATTCATCGTGAATTTCCTGTATTTCGCCATCATTCTCGGCGTGGTGGTTTTGTTGACGCGCTATGCGCTCGGCGTGCTGATGCCGTTTATCGTTGCGCTTCTGGTCTCGTTGCTGCTCAAACCCGCCGTCGCTTTCTTCAACGAGAAATTCAAGATTCCGCGCAGCATCGCGGGCATTGTGCTCGTTGTGCTCTTCTACGCGCTGGTTGGATTCTTGCTGATCGTCATCGGCGTGCAGCTCTTTGCGGCGGCAAAATCGTTTTTCCTGCTGCTGCCGTCGTTGTATACCAATACGATTGCGCCGTGGTTTGATCACCTGTTCGTCTCGTTGCAGGCGTTTGCGGAAAAGCTCGATCCCAGCACGACTGCCGCTTACAACGCCGTTGCCTCCAACATCAATACGTCGCTAGGCCAAGCGGTGGTCAATATCTCCAAAGGCGTGGTCGGCTGGGTCACGAATCTAACGCTGAAGACGCCGGGCTTCCTGCTCAAGCTCCTGATCACGGTCATCGCGACAATGTTTTTGACCGCCGATTTCCCGCGAATCAAGGCGTTTGTGATGCGCCAGCTCCCCGTTCGCATCTGCGACCTGCTGCACAACGCGCGCGTCCAGCTGGGGCGGACGCTCTGGAGCTACACCCGTTCCTATGCGATCATTCTCACCATGACGTTCCTCGAAATCGCCGTGGGACTCTTGATCATCGGCGTGAACAACGCTTTTGGCATTGCGATTCTCATCGCGCTATTCGATATTCTCCCCGTCGTCGGCAGCGGCATCGTGTTGCTGCCCTGGACAATCTTTACGCTGTTTTCCGGCAATCTGCCAACCGGAATCGGACTTGCGGTGCTCTACGTCGTCGTAATCGTCGTCCGCCAGATCATGGAACCGAAGATTGTTGGCGACCGCGTCGGCCTGCATCCGCTTGTGACGCTGTTGAGCATGGTGCTTGGCACCTATCTCTTCGGCGGAATCGGGCTGCTGGGCTTGCCAATCACCGTTGCGCTGCTGCACGCGCTCAACAAGCAGGGCGCAATTCATCTGTATAAACTCAGCGACGATCCGGAACCGGAATCCGAAACGGACACACCTGTTGCTGCCGCCGAGCAGCCCGAAGAGCAGAAATCGGAACCGACATCCAAACAAAAGTCCAAACAGAAAGCCAAAAAAAGTAGTTCCTAACACCTGTTTATCAGAAAGAAGGCGTTTCTTTTGACCAAAATATTGGCGCACCGTGGGTTTTCCTCGCGTTATCCCGAAAACTCAATGCTCGCGTTTGAGCGGGCGCTTGCCATCGGCGCGGACGGCGCGGAGTTTGACGTGCAGATTTCGAAGGACGGCGTTCCGGTCGTGTTTCATGACGAGAATCTGGTTCGCATCACGGGTACGGACGCGCTCGTGAAGGATCTGACGCTGGCGGAATTGCAGCGCTTCGACATCTCCTATCGTTTCAAAGGCGAGTGCCCCGTCCAGCGAATTCCGACGCTGGAGGAGTATTTTACACTCGTGCGCGATTACAGCTTTTTGAGCAACATCGAACTCAAGACCGCTATCTTCGAATACGACGGAATCGAGCAGATGGTGGTCGACCTCGTCCGTCAATATAGTCTAAGCGACCGCGTAATCCTTTCGTCGTTCAACCACTACACGCTTCTGCGCTGCAAGGCGATTGCGCCGGAACTCCCCTGCGGCCTGCTCTACGAGTGCCGCATCGCCGAGCCGCAGGACTATGCACGTAAACTCGGCATGGAGTTTCTGCACCCGGACTATCGGTTTTTAAACGATACGGAGCTCGAGAAGTATGAGCTCGCAGGCGTTAAGACGAGCCCGTGGACGGTCGACAACGAGGCGGACATCCGCTACCTGCTCAGCCAACCAAACATCTTCTCGATTATCAGCAACAAGCCCGATCTTGCGCTCGCGTTGCGAGGTAAAGAATAACAACTGCATATAAACAACCGGCGGATGCAACTCCGTCGGTTGTTTTGTTTACACCATTCTCTCAGGAGGCGCGAATCGCTGAATCACCATCTCTGCGGCCTTCATGCCGTCGATTGCGGCGGAGACAATGCCGCCCGCATACCCCGCCCCTTCGCCAACGGGATACAGCCCCGCGCAGGAAACGCTCTCCATGTCCTCACCGCGCAAAATTCGCAGCGGCGCGCTCGTTCGCGTCTCCACGCCCGTGAGCACCGCGTCCTCCCGGTCAAAGCCCTTGAGCTGGCGGCCGAACGCGGCGATTCCGTCCCGAACGCCCGCCGCGACGAACGGCGGAAGCACCTGCCAAAGATCGGTCGGCGTCACGCCGGGGCGATAGGAAGGCGAAACTCCGCCAAATCCGCGCGGCGCTTCCCTTCGCAGAAACGCGCCGACGTTGCTCGCCGGGGCAAACGCATTGCCCCCGCCCGCGCGAAACGCGGCTTGTTCCATCTCCCGCTGGAACCGGACGCCTCCGAGCGGTTCGGCGGGAAAATCGTCCGTTCGGACCTGAACGACGATCGCGGCGTTTGCGTTTGTCGCGCTACGTGCAAAGTTGCTCATGCCGTTGACCACGACCTCGTCCGCGCGCGACGCGCTGGCAATTACGCTGCCGCCGGGGCACATGCAAAACGTATACACGCCGCGTTCCCCGCTCTGACCGGTCAGGCGATATTCCGCCGCGCCCAGCCGCGGGTGCCCAGCCATCGCGCCGAACTGCGTCTCGTTGATCATACTCTGCGGGTGCTCAATTCGAACGCCGACGGCAAACGGCTTTGGCGCGAGCGCAATACCGGAGTCCAGCAGCATCTCGTAGGTGTCCCGCGCGCCCTGCCCGATTGCGAGCACGAGCGACGCGCAGTCGAGTCGCTCTTCCGTGCCATTTTGGCGAATGCGCACGTGTGAAATGCGTCCGTTTTCGCATTCCAACCCAACCAGCGTTGCGCGAAAGCGCACCTCGCCGCCGAGCCGTTCAATCTCACGCCGCAGGTTCGAAACCACGGTTCTGAGCCGGTCGGTGCCGATGTGCGGCTTGCTCAAAACGGCGATCTCCTCTGGTGCACCAAACGCAACGAGCGTTTCGAGCACCGCGTCCCCGCGCGCATCCTTACTGCGCGAGGTCAGCTTTCCGTCCGAAAAGGTACCCGCGCCGCCCTCGCCGAACATCACGTTGCTCTCTTCGTCGAGCTTGCCTTCGCTCCAGTAGCGCCCTACCGCCTGCGAGCGCGCTTCGATGGCGTCGCCACGTTCGAGCACGAGCGGCGCGTAGCCTTCCCGCGCGAGTAAGTATGCGGCAAACAATCCCGCCGGGCCGAGCCCCGCAACGACAACGCGCCCGCGCAGCGCTTGTGTTCCGCGCTGGAGCGGTTCCGCCGTCTCCGGCTGATACGGCTCCACGCTTGGATTGCCGCGCTTGAGAATCGTGTTTGCCGCCACGTCGTCAAGGTCCACGAGCACACGCAACAGAAAGTGAATCTCCTGCTTTTTGCGTGCATCCAGCGCGCGCCGCGTGATGCGGGCGCTCCGGATGTTGCCCGCATCCGTGCCAAGGCTCGCGGCAACGCGCTTTATCAGCAGCTCGTCCCCTTCCGAAATCGGCTGTTTGATGTTTTGTACCCAGAGCTTCATATCGCGTTCTCCCAGTTGTGTTGTAAAAGCTTTTTCGGAAAAACAGCGGCGGAGTGTTCTGCTCCGCCGCGTGAAGTTTGTGTTGGGTTGTCTTATGGGTTCGGAATGGTTACGGTTACCTCCGTCGCGGAGAGGGTGGACGTCAGTTCCGAGGTCGCCTTTTCGTCGCGCACCAGCAGTGAAATCGGCAGTGTGTAGGTTCCAGGTGCCAAGCCGGTGACGTCCACGGTGATGCTGACGTCTCCGCGCGAGAGCATGTTGACCAGGCTGTAGCGGCCTTCCACGGTCAAGTCCACATTCGCCGGGCTCAACACAACCTTCGGCTTGCCTTGCCCGCCAAGAACGAATACCTCCAGTTGCTCAAAGGTTTTGCTGACGACCATTTCGCGGACTTCCAGCAGAATGGAGATCGTGTCCGAATCCAGCAGGCGGACATTCTCCGGCAGAATCAGCTTTCCGGTAACGGTTTTCGTCGTACCCAGTCCGTTGACCGCAATCGGTTCAATTTGAATACTGGTGATCTTATCCAGAACATCCTGATCACCTACGAGGCGAATGGTCGCGGGCGTGGACACCGCCTTGATGATCTCATGGTTCGCCGCGAGATTGTCCGCACCCACCAGCGCGCTCTCCACGTCCACCGGAACATTCTTAATCGGGTAGATCGGCAATCGGACGGTCGAGCTCGGCAGCGTGCCGACGATGATGTCCGCCGATACGGGGGTGTTGCTCTTGTCGTAAAACGTTACGTCAAACGTGCTGTATATCGTACTGGTTCGATCCTTCAGATCGACAATGCACTCCGCATGCGTAATGTTCGAAATATCGGTCTTCGGCCCCGTAATATCGAGGCGAGTGGTCGTGGTCAGCGCGTCCATATCCGCCCAGTACCCCTCCGGCAATTCGCCGGTAAACGAGGTGGTAATGGGAATCGTCTTGGTCACGAGGGTATCGATCTCCAGCTTCACCGTCGCGGGAGAAACGGACTGAACCGTGCCGAGGCCGCCGGACACCGTCGCCTGTATGGGCAGTTCGTATTCGCGCGCCTCACTAATGTTGCGCAGGCTCACGGTGGCGTTGATCGAGCTGGCGTTGATGTAAGCGTAGTTTGTAATCTGCGCGCGCACCGTCGCGGAAACCTTCTGCAAAATCTCGTTTCGGTCGCCGCGGACGCAGAATCCCTGCGCAATCAGCTCCGCTTCGCCTTCGAAACTCGTGGTTACTTCGGGAATGATCTTGGTGCGCACCGGCTTTTGATCCGTGAGCACATAGCCCCAGAGCAGCACGGCGAACACGAGTGCAATCACCTTGATCGCCATGTTCTTGGTAAAAAAGCTCCGGATTCCGGAAAGAATCGCCTGTTTGTTAAGCTTTGGAATTTTCATGCGACCCTCCCGTTGGCTTCCGCTTGCTCCAGCCGAACGCGGCGGTGTTGCCCGTTTGCAAGAACAGGCTCTCGAGGATGTTGTTCAGCGCCTTGGCGTCGATGTAGCGAACTAGCTTGCCGTCCCGCGCGATGGAGATTGCCCCCGTCTCTTCGGAAACGATGATGGTCACGCAGTCCGAAACGGTGGACACGCCGAGCGCCGCGCGGTGGCGCGTGCCCAGCTCGCGGGAGACGCTCAAATCGTCCGACAGCGGCAGAAAGCAGCCCGCCGCGAGAATGGCCGAACCACGAACGATCACCGCGCCGTCGTGCAGCGGCGTGTTCGGCTCAAAGATGTTTTCAATCAGAGCGCCGGAGAGTATGCCGTCGATGCGCGTACCCGTGCCGACAATGTCGCCCAGGCCCGTCTTCTGTTCAAAGACGATCAGCGCGCCGACGCGCCGATGCGAGAGCGAAAGAATGGCCGCGTGCATGTCCCGCACGAGGTCGTTGCTTTTCATGGACGACGCGTCAAACCACTCCTTGCCCAGGCGCTTGCCGCTGCGACCCAGCTTTTCGAGCACGCGGCGCAGCTCCGGCTGAAACAGAATGATCAGAACGATGATGATGGACCCGGACGTGAGCACAGAATCCAACAGCCAGCTCAACGTGGTCAGTGAAAGCAGCTGGCTCGCAATGGAAACGAGAAATAGCAGCCCGATGCCTTTGAGCACTTCGTAGGCGCGCGTTTCCCTTGTCCAGATGATGAGATTGTAAATTAGTACGGCAATGATGATGATATCGAGAATATCCAGAACGGAGATCTGCGAAAAGCCGCTTGCGAGCGCTTTTGTAATGCTGTTATACGACAAACTTCGGATCTCCTTTCGAAAAAAGTATTCTTTGCGAAGAATGGATGTTTATACTGTCAATTTCGTGCGCAGTAAAGAGCGCCTACTCCTCCAGCACATGTTCGGCAATGTCCGTTTCGTAGGCGGTTACCTGTTCGTTGAGCTTTCGCCCGGTCAACGTTCCGGATTCTTCATATTCTTTTAAAACCAGATCGGAGAGTTGCTTCTGCCGACGCTGTCCCTCGTCGTCCAAGACCGGTTCCTCAATCGGAAGACCGCCGAACGTGCGAACTTTCGTTTTCATTGCCTTTTCCTGCCTAACGGTTTTATTATAGCATACCGATTTTTGCATTCGTGTGACGAAATATGAATTTTCCGTGGCGTTTCGCGAGATTATGCAAAATGGGAATTCGTGTTTGCTACGCGAATCAGTTCATACGGTTACAGATGAAACTTGTTGACGGTGTGTTTTACGAAAATTTGTTCAGAAGTAGATGTTTTTCGTATCTTTGTTCTTTATTATTGGCATAAGAGCGTGTTAAAATCAAGAGGAAGCCCTTCTTTTTTATTCATCTCAGGGGGACATATCGCATGCTGTTCTACCACGGTTCTTCCTTGGGCGATCTGCGCGTGCTCCAACCGTTCACAGCGGATCACGGTAAACCCTATGTGTACCTGACGACGGACGAGGTTTCCGCGGGATTCTACGCCGCGAGCGTCGTCGAGCGTCCCTACTACTGGTTTCCCTATGGGTACGATCCAAACGGCAAGCCGTTCTACTCGGAGCTCTACCCCAACGCACTTGCCGAGGTATACCAGAATAAACCGGGGTACCTCTACGCCTGCGAGCTGGACGAAAAAAAGCTTCTTCGCTTCGCCTCCAACCGGAACACGCGGATGTCGACCGAACCCGTCGTGGTAACGCGCTGCGAGCGGATTGAAAACCTGCACGACTGGTTCCTGCAACGCGAAAAGGAAGGCCGACTCACAATCCAGCGCTTTGCCGGTTTTACGCAGGAGGCGCTCTCCCTCTGGCACGAGGTCATTCTTGAAGAGTTGCGCGACGCCTGCCGTGAGCACGAGCCCGACAACCCATATGCGCGGTTTGTGCAACAGAAGTTGCCCGCGGTCTGGAACCGCTACCTGCGCGAATCGGAATAAAAAAAATCGTAACACAAAACGCGCCGTCAACAAGACGGCGCGTTTTTTCGTGCGGTTCGTTTTATTAGGATTCCTCGGACTTGCTCTGCGGCTCGCGCAGCATACACCAGAACGGAGAATGGTCTGGCATGTCCCCGGTATGGAGCAGGCGAAAGCCGCGCGTTTCGTAATACGCCACGTTTTCAAACTTATGCGTCTCGAGGTAAATTGGCATCTGTTCCCGATCTGCCCGCAAAAAGAGCTCTTGCAGCAGTGCGGTTCCTGCGCCGCTGCGCTGCCGCGCGGGATCGACGGCCAGCCCCCAGAGATAGTAATGCGGTCGCTGACCCAATAGGCGCTCCTGCGTTTCGGCCAGCGTGTTTTCGCAGGCGTTCACCATAGGATAGTGCCGGAGGCCAACCTTCAGCGGCGCGGCGAGAAAGCCGCAGCGCACATAGTCCCAATCCGTCAGCCGCGTATGCCCCGGCGGGAGCAGAAAGAGCACGCCTGCGCGATCCTCCGTTGTCCAAACCTCGCCGTAGGCCAGCGCGCTTCGCAGCGTCCGCTCCATATACCAGGGCAGGTTCTTCGTGCGCCGCCGCTCGTCCGGAAAATAGGCCATGAGCGACGGGTAGTTGAAAAACGCGCGCGCCACCACGGCGGCAGCCTGCTTTGCTTCGGTCTTTGGTAGTGAAATAACCTTCATATGAGTTCCTGTCTCTAGAGATTTTTACGATTGTGCATTACGGACGCTTTCTTGAACTTCGGAGGGAACGTAACGCTCGCAAGTTTCGTACCAGCAGCCTCCCTCGCCACTCAAACTGGAGTATCGTGGAATTTCTCCGTCTCCACAGCAGCATTCCATAAAGGTGCATGTCTCCTTACATCCGGGCACATATTCGCGGCTGAACACGGCAGGACAATGCGTGCAGGCATATTCTCCATACTCGGATGATTCCGCCGGAGTTTTACCCTGCGGATTGCGAAAATCGTGCGCTTCCTGCTTGCAGACGCTGCAAACGCACTTGTCGCTGAGCCGGTGCCCGAAGAGCAGGCAATGCCGTGCCTTCGCCGCCGCCTGCATGGAATCACTCTGCGCGTCGCGCCCGATTTGCAACAGCACATCGGAATCGGATATCTGCGCCGCAAGCGCGTCCGCAAAGATGCGATCCTTGTCGAGACGTAACGCAAGCTCGATCCGTTCGTCTTGTGAACGCTTCATTAGCATTCTCTCAAAGCGACGCAACCGAATTTTCGGGATGCTTTCGATGAGTTGTGCCACAGCGCCGAATAAGAGCCCGACCACAACGAGGCCCGTCAATACGTACACTGCAACCATATTCCAGCGCCCTCCCGATTCGCTCTTTTGTTAGTAGTTCTTCACCGCCGGTGTCCAGTATTGTCCGCCGTAGACGTCCGTCAGGCGATAACTCATCTGCCAGTTGACCCCGTCGCCGAGCGGCGCGTTGCCAACCGTCCAGTCACCCGTGGCGGTCATCTGCTCGCCGAGGTAGTAGGAGTCGCTGAACGTTCCGTCGTAGTTGTAGTAGTCGCAGAGGAAGTCGATCTTGTCCCCCGCCTTGATCTCGACCAGACCCTTGCGGATCGTGTCCGTCGTCGCTGCCTGATAGTCCGTCTGCGCGCCGAGAACGGCTCCGTAAGGATTTGCGCTCGTGAATTCGAGAATGATGTTCACGCGCGTTCCGTTCAGCAGCGCGGGCACGCGGCCGAGAATTGTGTAATCCTCGCCCACCTGATCCTCGCTGACGAGGTAGTACGCAACCACCTGCCCGTTGAGGGACATCCAGGTGCCGTCGTAAGTCATTAGCAAATCGTTGTCCGCGTCGTAGTCCGCAACGTTGTCGAGGCCGAGGTCAATGTACCCCGTTCCGTCGTCCACATACACGTTCTGCTCCAGCGTGACAACCTTGCTCCACTGATCCTCTGTCAGCACCAGCGTCGGCGTGTCGCCCTTGTAGGTGAGCATCAGGTTCGCAAAGCCCGCGTTGTTCGCCTGATAGGTGTCAATTGAGCCGCGAACGAGCGTTTCGTCCACCCAGCTGGAATCCTTATCGCCCGTGACCACGCTGCGGTTCGAGAGGAAGAGGTCGATCAGCTGCGATACTGTGTCGCTCGAAGCGGCGGCGGTGTCCTCGCTCGAGGTCGTGCCGCCCAGCAGCGTGCCGAGCAGGCTGCCGGAGTTGTCGCCGAGCAGCGTGCCCAACGGGTTCTCGCTCGATCCGCTCGCGACCTGTCCGCCCGCGGCGACGGAGGCAAAGCTCTTGATGCACTTAGAATAGCTCTCGTCCAGTCCGATGGCGTCGTAGGTTTTCACCGCGGTGCTGACCTTGCTGAGCGACTGATACGGGAAATAGATCGACACGCCGTTGGCGTGCGAAATATTCGTCGAGTTCCGGTTGTACTTGACGCAGCCGGTCAGTGCGTCCGCCAATGCGGTCGCTTCCGGAGTCGCCAGATTCTGCGCAAAGTGAATCAGGTCGATCTGGTTGATCTTGCTGCTCGTGGAGAAGTCCTTCGAGCCGCTGCGCGCGTCGGCAACCTTCGTAAACTCGTTGTTCGAAATCAGGTCGCTCGTAGAAGAGGCAAACGCCGTAAACGCGGCGGGCACCGTTCCATTGAGCTCCGCGAGATCCATCATCGAGAGCGTCGTCTGGCTCGACCCGCTCTGCTTCACGTAGTCGTCGATGATCTCCTTGCCAAGATCCAGCGTCGGAATCGCCGGATCGGCGCTCAGCGAGGAAAGCCAGTTCGTATAGTACCAGCCCGTGCCCGGCTCCACCGCTTCGGAGGCGATCAGGTAGTCGGCGTACTGCTCGGTGACCAGCGCGGTCTCCAGCGTGGCCATCAGGCACGCGTCGAACCCGATTGCGTCAAATTGGACCCCGCCGCTCTTGAGCGCCGCGTTGATCTCGTCCAGGCTCATGCTGTCCCCGGGGAAGATTTCGTCGTAGCCATAGCCCGTGAGCGAGCCGCCGCCGTGATCCCAGAGAACGAGGATGTAGCGATCCGCCGGATACTCGCTCTTGCAGAATTGAATGAAGCTTGCGAGCGTTTCCGGCTCGACCATGGACTGCTGTCCGAGGTTTTTATCGAGCGTCTGTAATCCGCCCTGCTTGATGCGGAAGCGCTGGTTTGTGTTGCTTTTGATCAGGTCGTTTTGCCAGCGGGACGTGCCACCGGTTTCCAGGATCACGCGGACGTTGTCGCTCAACGTAGCGTTTGCCATCTCCTCAATGTCCGAAGTTGCCATGCCGCCTTCGCTCTCGAGGTCGGTTCCGCACATGTAGACCATGACGGTAACGGTTTTTGCCGCCGCAACGTCCACATATTTTTCGCGCGCAGACGAGCTCACCGAGGTATCCGGCTCATGCGCCGAATATACCGCTTCCGTCGCGGAGACGGGCGAAATCTGCCCGCTCGTCGCGCCACTGCCAAGCAGCGAACCGAGCATATCCGAAACCGAGGTGTCGGTTGTCGTCGTATCCGTGCTTTCGTCTACGCTGGACAAACTGGAACCGCCGGAATCCGTCGTGGTGGTCAAGTCTCCAAACAGGCTGTCCAGCACGCCGCCGGACGAACTGCCGGAACACGAGCGGAACAAAAATACGCCAACGACAATCAGCACCGCGAGAATCAGAATGCGCTTGAGGCATCCGCTGCGGTTCGATCCGCCGTTTCCGTTGTTGTTGCTCGCGCCGCCAATCAGCAGCGCGAGAATCACCGCGAGCAGCCCGCCGCCGCCGCTGCCAAAGCCACGATCGCCACCGCCGCCGGAGGAGCCTCCCCCGCCGATGTGTCCGCCGCCGCCAACGCCGCCGCCACCCAATCCGCTGCCGCGACGATAGACGTTCCCTCCGCCGGATACGGTTCTGCGTTCTCTTCCGCCGGGTCTGTTTGCTGGGCTCATTTCTTTTTCCTCCAACGATTCACGATAATATTCCGTTATTTCTGATCAAACGCCTGTAAGCCTGCATGTTCGAGAAGCTTGCTCTCGCCAAAACCGTCCCCAAAGTTCTGTTCGCAGCCAAACTTGTCCAGATACGGCGAATAGGTAATGACCTCAATCGTATCCTGCTTCGGGTCAAACCGAAGAATGCGCAGGTATCCGCCGCCGCCGTCTTTCTCGTGCTGAAGGTTAAACATCATCTGGAACACGGTGCGATCCATCACGCCGTCCTTGTTGTCGTCGAACTCCACCGGCAGATAGGCCGTGCCCGGTTCGTGTCCGCAGAGCACCATGCGAATGTTCGGGTTCGCGCCGACGACGCTGTCCAGCAGGTACCTTCCTACCGAGGAATAGCCGCCCGGATCGAGGTAGCTATGGAAGCAGAGAATCGCGAAGTGATCCGCGTATTTCTGGCAGGTTTCGTTGATCCAGCTCTCCGCCTCACGCTCGTAGCCATAGGAGATCGAGAAGACGAGAAACTTGACGCCGCCCGCTTCAAACGTCGTGTAGCGCGCATAGCCGTCCTCGTCGAAAAAGCCGCTCTTGTCGAGATCCGTATCCGGCCGATGCTCAAGATAGGGCGTGTACTGATCCCAGAAGCTCTCGAGGTCGTGATTGCCGCCCACGGTCAGAATCCGCATATCCTTGGGCAGCAGCGCAAACGCCGCCTTCATGTTGTCCCACTGGTAGTCCTTATACGACCCACGGATCATGTCCCCGGTGTGGATGGTCAGAATCGTGTTATACTCCGCCTGCGAATCCGTAATCCACTGCATCATGCCGTTGAAGATGTCGCTGCGGTTGGCGGCGTATTCCTGCGTGTCGCTCATCCAGGCAAACGAGAACGGCGTCGGTTCGGGCGTCGCGATCGGCGTTGGTTCCGGCGTCGCTTCCGGCGCTTCGCTCGCCGCCGGAGCGGTCGGTTCCGGAGCGGCGGTTTGCGGCGCGGCAACAGCGCAGCCAATCAAGAGCAGCAGTGCGGTGGTTAAAAGTCCGGTGAGCAACAGGCGGTGCCATTTCGTCATGCAATCGTATCGTCTTTCTACATCATTATTACGCCGACACAACGGCGTACGGTTGCCATTATCTTATCATCTGCGGGTCATCGCGTCCAGTTGTACGCGGGGGAAAATCGTGCTAGAATTGACCTATGTCCATACTAAAAATCTGGAATCGAACGCTCCTGCTGTTTGCCGTGCTGTTGCTCGCTGCAACGGCCGGGTGTGGTAAGGTTGCACCGCCGGCCGCCTCGCCTGCCCCTTCGGAGGAGCCGGTTACGATTGTTGCTCCGTCCGCCGAGCCGTCGCCGACGCCGATTCCGGCGCCTGCGCTGAAGTACATCTTCCTCTTTATTGGCGATGGTATGGGGCAAAATCAGGTGCAGGCCGCAAACGAAGCGTTACTGGCGGACAACCGCAGCCAGCTGCTGTTTCTCAATTTCCCCGTGATCGGCAGCGCGCATACGAACAATATAGAGAACGAAACGACGGATTCCGCCGCCGCCGCAACGGCGATTGCGAGCGGAAAGAAAACCATAAACGGCTATCTTGGACTGGACGAAAACAAAAACCGCGTGACCGCAATCTCCGAGCTGCTGCGCGACAGCGGGTTTAGAATCGGGATTCTGACCACGGTTTCGCTCGACCATGCGACCCCCGCGGGGTTCTATGCGCACGTGGACTCCCGCCGCACCTACGACAGCATTGCGGACGATCTGTTTGCCAGCGGGTTTGACTTCTTCGCGGGCGGGCGGTTCCACGAAACGACGGATTCCGCCGAGCATGCCGCCGAAAACGGTTACGCGATTCTCTCCTCGCCCTCCGAAACGGCGAGCGCGGACGAGAAGATCATTCTCTCCTCCAGCCTCACCTTCGGGGATTACGGCGTGTCCCCCGCCATCGACGGCGGTGCGCGCCGCGGCTGGCTCAAGGACAGCACCGCGCTCGCGATCTCGCGGCTCGATAATCCCAAAGGCTTCTTCATGATGGTTGAGGGCGGGCGCATCGACTATTTTTGCCACTACAACGACGCGGGTTCGTTCGTCGCCGAGCTGATCGACATGAACGAAGCCGTCGGCGCGGCGCTCGCGTTCTACGCGGCGCATCCGACCGAAACGCTGATTCTCGTGACTGCGGATCACGAAACGGGCGACGTCTCGCTGACGAGCGGCGACCGCAGTGCGCTGCTGAGGCAGACCATCTCCTGCGACACCTGCGACGACACGCTGGTTGCCGAGTGTGTGAGCGCGAAGACACGGTTTGCCGAAGCGCTGCCGCTCTTTGCCAAGGCATTCGGGCTGGAAAACCTTACGCCGGAGGAAACCGCCGCGCTGGAGAAGGCCTACGCGCATACACTCAAGGGCGATCTTTCCAGCAGCAAGGCAAACGAGGAATACGGCGTCTACGAGCCGATGACCTCCGCCTGCGCGAGCATCGTCGCCACACGCGCGGGGGTGCACTTTGGCTCCGGTGGGCATACGAGCCAGGCGGTTTCCGTCTATGCGCTCGGCGTCGGGTCGGAGTTTTTTGAGGGGTTTTATGAGAACACCAAGATACACGACGCAATCTTACAGGCCCTCGCAACTTACCCAATGAAATAGAGGGATTATCATTTTCTTTTTTCAAAAGAAACAAAGGATTGGATATAGTATGAAATAGATTGGCTTGCGAAAGACACACAACTGAAACTTACGTTTATTGGCGCGCCCCTATTCTTTTCTTAAAAAGAATAAAAAAATAGATTAGTACATGAAAGGCTAACGCATGAAACTTACGTTTATTGGTGCGGATCACGAAGTCACCGGCAGTTGTACGCATCTCGACATCTGCGGCAAGCACGTTCTCGTTGACTACGGCATGGAGCAGGGCCGGGACTTCTACCAGAACGCCCCCCTGCCCGAACTGCCGACCGAGATCGACGCGGTGTTGCTGACCCACGCGCACATGGATCACTCCGGACTGCTGCCGCTGCTCTACAAGAACGGCTTTCGCGGGCCCATTCACGCAACGAAGGCCACCTGTAACCTCTGCGACATCATGCTCCGCGACAGCGCGCACATTCAGGAGTTTGAAGCGGAATGGCGCAATCGCAAGGGCGCGCGCAGCGGCGAAGCCCCCTATGTTCCGCTCTATACCATGGAGGATGCGCAGGGTGCGCTCAAGCTCTTTGTTCCGCATTCCTACGACGAGAAGTTTTCGCTCTACGACGGAATTGACGTCCGCTTTACGGATGCGGGGCATCTGCTGGGCTCCTCGTACATTGAGGTTTGGGTCAACGAAAACGGCGAGCAGCGCAAGATCGTCTTCTCCGGCGACATCGGCAATGTGAACCAGCCCCTGCTGCGCGATCCGTCACTCGTGGACGAAGCGGACTTCATCATGGTCGAGTCCACCTATGGCGACCGCGTGCACGAAGCGCCGCCGGACTATGCAAGGGCGCTGGCGGACGTGCTGCAAAAGACGTTTGACCGCGGCGGCAACGTGGTGATTCCGTCGTTTGCCATCGGGCGCACGCAGGAACTTTTGTACTTCATTCGCCGCATCAAGGCGGAGCACATGCTGCGCGGGCACGAGAGCTTTCCCGTGTTCGTCGACAGCCCGCTGGCCAACGCGGCAACGCGCATCTTCGTCGAAAACGCGGAGTTCTGCTTTGACGCGGAGGCAAAGGCCTTCGTCGACAAGGGCATCAACCCGCTGGAGTTCCCCGGCCTGAACATTACGGAGACCAGTCAGGATTCCATTGCGATCAACTCGGATACGCGCCCCAAGGTGATTCTTTCCGCAAGCGGCATGTGCGAGGCGGGGCGCATCAAGCACCACCTCAAGCACAACCTCTGGGCCGCCAAGAACACGATTCTGTTCGTCGGTTTTCAGGCGCCGGGCACGCTCGGGCGATCTCTGATTGAAGGCGCGGAGAAGGTGAAGCTCTTTGGCGAGACCATCCGCGTCAACGCCGAGATTTTGCAGTTGCCCGGCATCAGCGGGCATGGCGACGCAAACATGCTCATCAAGTGGGCCACGCATTTTTCGCCAAAGCCGCGCCGCGTCTTTGTCAACCACGGGGATTCCGAGGTTTGCGATATCTTTACCAAGCGCCTGATCGACGAGTTCGGGCTCAACGCCACCTCGCCCTTCAGCGGATCAATCTACGATCTCGTTCAGAACGAGTACGTTCTAGAGACGAAACCGCAGCCGCTTGCCGAGCGTGAGCATGTGCGGGAGCACGGCACGGCAGAGCACGGCACGGCAGAGCGCGGCACGCAGGAACGTCGTCCGGAGCAGCCGGACTCGCCGTACCGCACGCTGCTTGCCGCGCTGGATCGGCTCACGGAGCTCATTCGCACGGGCAAAGGGCGCAGCAACCGCGAAATCAAGACCGTCACGAGCCAGCTCAACGCAATTTCGGACTGGTGGGAACGCGAGTAGTTCTCGCAAAACAAGCACAGGAAAACAAAAGACTGGCCGGGTATCTCCGGTCAGTCTTTCTTTGTAGCTTGTATTCTTTCGGTTGACCATTACTCAACGCTTCGCCGCCTACAGCAGCGTGACCCGGTCGCGTCCCTCGTGTTTGCTCCGGTAGAGCGCCTCATCCGCCCGCTGAACGATGGACGCCGCGTTGTCCCCCTTGCGCACCATCGTCGCGCCAATGGAAATGGTTACGCTCAATGGAGTGCCTTCTCGGTTCAGCTCGGATTTCGCAGTCACCGCGCGTACCTTCTCGGCAACCGCTAAAAGCTCTTCCTCGTTTCCGCCGCGCAGAATGGCAAGGAACTCCTCTCCGCCCCAGCGGCCGACAAAATCGTTTCGCCGTAATGCGCTTTGAAACGTTCTGGACACCATCTGCAGCACGTCGTCGCCAGCGCTGTGGCCATAGTCGTCGTTGATTCGCTTAAACAGATCCAGATCCAACATCATCACCCCAAACGGAATACCGAGCACTTCAAAGTCGCGAAACTGATTCTCCAGATATGTGTCGATATAGCGCCGGTTCGGCAGCTCGGTGAGCTGGTCGAACAGTGCGAGGAACTCCAGTTCCTTGACGCTCAGGTCCGGTTCGTCGTCGAGGATGGCGTCGGAAAACGACTCCGCCGCGCCAACAATCTCTCCGTTGTAGAGCAGCGGCTTAATTTGAATCTCCACGCGGACGCGGTGTCCGTTCTTGTGGTGCAGATACACCTGCGCGCAACGCGGCAGGCCGTCCTGCAACGTTTCGTGCAGCGGGCAGCCATCCAGGCAGAGCGCGCGGCCCTGTGCGTCCACATGCTGCAGCAGATTGTCGAAGCAGAAATGCCCGACCATCTCCTCCGCGGTGAACCCGGTGATGCGCTGCGCGCCCTTATTCCAGAAGGTAATCCCTCTGTCTTTATCGACAAAATACAATCCTTCGCGAAGATCGCTCAGGATGTCATGGCAGTCGCAAATCTCGTAGTTCATGTTCATCGATCTTTCTTTCCCCATTTGTATATGCTATACATTAACCCGCTTTTTTGTTTATTATATCACAGTTTCATCGAAACCAAAACGAATACTCCCGCATCACCGGGGCTCTATCCTCGTACTCAAGGAAACAAAGAAGCGCCCGCCGGATGAGTGGCGAGCGCATTTTGTATGGTATGGCTTTATTTTACGGTTTTATGGTCGGCACCGTGGTTGGCGTTGGTACTGACGTTGGTGTCGGCGTGGGCGTCGGCGTTGGCGTCGGCGTCGGTGTAACGGTCGGTACCGCCGTTGGCACCACGGTCGGCGTCACGGTTGGTTTCGGGGTTGGCGTTCCGCTCGGCGTCGGCGTCGCCGGGTTCATCGTCACGTATTTGCCGAAGACATAGCCCGTCTTGCCGGTGGACGTGATCGTAACCTTCACCCACGTGCCGGACTTTTCCAGAACGTTGACCGCGGTGTTCTTCGAAAGAATGCC
>CAZDXW010000019.1:0-20269 GCA_964509485.1 uncultured Christensenella sp. | reverse complement strand
GGAGGTGGAGCTGGAAGCGCCAACCACCTTGGCGATGATGGTGACGTATTTCGGAGAGATGTACCCCTCCTTGCCCGTCGAGTGCACCTTCACCTTATACCAGCCGGTCGTCTTGTCGGCGGAATACACCGTAACGCCCGCCTTGGAGTCGACCACTGCAAGGCTTTCGCTCTTCGAACTCGCGTCCTTGCGCAGGTTCACCCGTCCGGTGGTCACGCCAATGGCGTAGGCCGACAGGCTGGCCGAATTGATCGAGATGTATTTTCCGCTTACGTAGCCGGACTTGTTGATCGACGGAACGTCGATGCGCAGCCACGTGCCGGATACCTCGTAAACATTCACCGCGTCGTTCTTGTTCAGCGTGGCGACGATTGCGTTCTTGGTGCCTGCGCCGCTGCGCATGTTGAGCTTTGTGGTGTTGACGTAGCCGGTTGCGAGCGCGGTTTCCGCATGCGCCGTCTGCGGCAGCACGGAGACCAGCAGCAGTACGCTGAATAGCCCGGCCAGAAGTTTGATGCTGATTCGTTTCAAATTCACTTGGTATGCCCCCCCCACGGCTTTCTTTTGCCGCACTTAGTGTACTAGTCTTACTAATACACTCGCATCGTACTCCAATCTGCCACAATTGTCAATGCAAGCCGGTCGGGGTTCACAAAGGAGTCACAAAACACACAATGGTTATTGTGTATCATTCGCAAGAATTCTTACATTTTTTACGTTCCAAACTTCGTATTTCTACGCTCTGTCGTAGCCGTTTATTGACACGTCGTAAGTTCTGCAATATAATCAACATGAGGTGATGGTTTTGACGTTGACCGATAAGCTGGATCAACTGCTGCGGGAACGCGGGCTGAACAAGTCCCAGCTTTCCGCGCTCTCCGGCGTGCCCTATACGACAATTGCGAGCTTATACGAAAAAGGCGCGGACAACGCCAAGCGTTCCACGCTGCTATCGCTCGCCCGCTGCCTGAACGTTTCGCTCGACTATCTGGCGGACGACAGCGTCAGCGAACCACAAGCGCAGATCCTCGCCTCCGCGGGACATTTTGATCCGGACAAACTCACGCCGGAGGGGCGCGAGCGCTACGAGGAATACATTGAATTCCTCGCGGAGAAATTCACGAAAGAGAACGTCTGATCCTCTGTTTCTGCCCTATCTACAAAACGTAATTCATCGCTCCAGCTCAATAAACTGTTCAACAACACGCAAACCAACCCAATGCGAAGAGGCGCAACGATATGGATCGAATCGAAGAACTCTGCGACGAAGCCGGCGAGCTCGGCATTGACGTGCATCAGCGGGAGATTCCCGTGCCCGGCATGTCCGCCGCCTATATTAAAACCGAAACCGGCGAGCATATCGTGATCCGGCAGGACGGCACGCAGGCTGAGCGCGCCTGCTGGCTAGCGGAGGAGCTGGGGCATCACTACACCGGCTCCGACCGACGGCTGCACTACACCGCCGCGGACGACTGGCGCGCGGAGGCTAAGGCGCGCAAATGGGCGCACGACCGCCTGCTCTCGCCGGAAGCGATCCGTACCGCCGCGCGCAACACGGACGATATTTACGAAATCGCGTTTACGCTCAACGTCAGCGTGGAATTTCTGCGGGAATCCATCGACTGGTACATGGCGCGCGGGCTCTGGACGCCGGATACTCCACCGGAGGAAACGCCGCTCGACGTGCTCAACCTAAACGACCACATCGACTGATCTTTCCCCTTCCAACAAGTTTCGACCGACGGAGGCCATATGAAGTTTTGCACCGCCTGCGGAGCGCAGGGCGTCTCCAGCCTTTCGCGCTGCAACGTCTGCGGGTCCGACTCATTTGTTTATCGCTGTGAGAACTGCGGATCGCAGTTTGCGTCACTACGCTGTCCGCAATGCGGCGTGCTGCGCGAAAGCCGCGAGCGTGTTTGCCCCAACTGCGGACGGCATACGTTTGATCCGCGCTGCCCGGACTGCGGGGCGAACCTGCGAAACGTGCCGCCGCTAAACAAGGACATTCCATACGAGGCGTACGCCATCCGCGCGGGTGAAGGCAAAACGATCGTCGAAGTCGAGCAAGAGCAAAACAGAAACAAATCAAAAAAAGCGAGCGGCTGTGGAGTCGCCTCGCTCATTGTTTCACTGATTGGTTATTGGAGTGCGAGCGACATCGGTCTCGCATCGTTGACGTTTTTGATTCCCGGGCTGCTGTTGTTTGCGCTCGGCGCAGCGCTTGCCAAGGTCAACAACCGACGTATCTGGCCGCTGGTCGCCGCCTGTGTCGTGCTGCTGCTCAGCGCAATCATGCTGGCTCTGTATCCGGATGGGTGGGGTGCGTAATTACGCCATTTCGATTGGCCCCATTTGGGTGTCCGGAAACCTTGTCGGACAACATGCGAGCCTCGCAATCGGTAAATTGAAATAGCAAACAAGAAAGAGACCGGAATGTATACCGATCTCTTTTAATATATACTGTACCAACTCAAGCTGATTAAACGGCTTCTTCTTTTATGAGGCGCTTCTTCCAAGTCTCCGGCTTGAAGTTCTTTTTAATCGCATCCACCACCACGAGGCAAATAAACGAGGTGAGGAACGAAATTCCGAAGAACAGCAGTGTTTTCTGGTTAGCACTCCAATTGGGCAACCAGGTCTGGATGGCCAGCGCCCAGTAGAAGTGATTCATAAAGAGCACGAGACTGTATTGCGCCAGCGGCAGCCTTCCGCGGAACCACGAGCCAATTAGTCCCTGCCCGCTGATCGTAATGGTGACGGCGATGGCAATCAACAACAGCAGCACATAATCATACTGGGAAATCGGCATATACCAGGCGCTTGCAATGGTCGCGCCATAGCAAAGCACTTCCAGCATCGTTAGCAGTCCGCGCGCCAATTTCGTTAAACTGAGCTTTCCAAGCCACGTAGCGACCTCAAACGCAATCGAGCCAAGGCAGATTTCGTTGATCGCGCGCAGAATCCCGTGGGACGCAAACCCGAGGAACAGATCGACCGTGCCATGAATGCTCGGGTAATTCTCGTTGAAGATACCGTTGAGTAGAATCACAGCAAGCGGTGAGAACCAATAGATAAAGCGATGATAATTCTTACGCGCCAGAGGGTAGAGAATCCACTGCGCGAGAATCAGCGCGGAGAGATACCAGCCCGTACCGGTCGGCCAGTACCCGACAAATCCCGCGGTCTGTAGCAGCAGCAATTCCCAAATGGATCCGACGCCGTTTTCCAGAATACTCCAAAGCTGGATGCCGGGGGTGATTTGATGAATGATAAAACCAACGATACAGGAAAACAGAAAATACGGATAGAAAATGCTGATCTTATGGAAGATAAACCGAACCGAATCGCGGTAGATCGATTTCGACGGAGTCAGGTCCGTATCACACGCAACTTTTTTAATGGACCGCGCAAAGAATACACCGGCGACAACAAAGAAAAACTCCACGCCGATTGCCCCGTCTTTGCAATGATTCCAACCGAGCAGTGCCGACGCGTGGTGCCCCATGATAAACAATGCAAACACCAGCCGAAAGAAGTCGATTTCATGGTTTCGTTCGCTCATGCAGCCTCCCTCAGTAAACTATTAATGTAATTATAGCAACGATAGCAGTCTGTTTCAATCCGAAACGCGGCGAATATTATCTCGTTCTTCGTATTCTTTCTGCCCAAACGAAAACTCGCAAATAAATCGAAACAGTACCAGCGAGCACAAGAGGATACCGGTGCAACCCATTCCCGAAACCGGGCGGTTTGATTGACAAAGCGGGAATATATTCGTATGATACACATAGCAAATTTGGAGGGTAAGAAACGAATGGAATCGCTTGCGGATTACTTCGGGCAACGCTGGCGCAGAATCTCTACGCAAGTAAAGATCACTTTCTTCACTTCAGCCATTGTTGGGTTTGTCGCGCATATTACGGCAGTTACCAACCGGTTGTATAATCACGACTCCATCTTAGGCACATTGGTGGACTCGCACAGTACGTTTGGATTGCAGCAAGGCAAATGGTTCAATCTGTCTGCCGGTTTGTTAACGCAAGGGAATATTTATTCCCCCGCTATTATACTCGTTGTAGGGCTGCTGATTCTCGCGGTCACAGCCGCATTTACGGTTTCGATTCTAAAAATCAAGTCGAAGCTCTGGGCAGCCGTGATCGGCAGCTTGTTGGTTCTGTTTCCATCGGTGATGAGCACCAATGCCTATCTATCCACCGCGCCCTTTTTTACCGCGCTGTTGCTGGCCACGCTTGCCGTGTACTTCACTGCAAAGCACAAACATGGATTCTGGCTGGGCATCGTGTTCTTAACGCTCTCCTGTGGAACATACTCCGTCTACATCGGGTATGCCGCGGGGCTGTTTTTGATGTTGGAAATCATTGCATTATTGGAGGGCAAACAACCGGTCAAAGAGATTTTGTTAACTGGGTTGAAGTACATTCTCGTCCTGTTAGCCTCCGTTGCTTTGTATTATGCCATATTGCAGATTTCTCTTAAGATTTCACATATTTCCCTGATGGACTATCGCGGTATAAACCAAATGGGGCGCTTTTCACTTGCTTCCCTGTACTCTGTAACAGTAGAATCCTATCGTAAGGTTCTCTATTTCTTTATCTATGGCATTCACTTGTATCGCAGTAGTTTTCATATTGAACCAATGTTTCGCATAATGAATTGGGCGACGCTCATTCTCGCGGCGGGTGCGTCTATTGTGCTGGGTATTCGTAACGGGATTTTGAAAAGCCTTCCGCGAATAGTGCTCACCGGAATACTTGCCTTTCTGTTCCCTCTGGCAATTCACGCAATCGGTATTCTGGGTCAAAACTCCTATACGCACTGGATCATGATCTATCCATTTGTTTTGGTCTACGTGTACATGCTCGCATGCGTCGATCGCGTCGAGTGCCAGTTGAAAGAACCGCAATCCGCAGGTTCTCTCAAGAAGTTTACAAAAGCTAGTATTCGTCTAGGCGCAATCGCTGCGTTAGTCGTGAGTCTATTGTTGATTCGCCAGTGGTACTTTACCACCAATCAAGGATATGAGTACCTGCGATCCGCCGATGCGAACGCTTATTCTGCCGGAATCATGCTGGTCGATGATATGCGCGAAGTAGACGGTTATCAAGCGGACACACCCGTCGTCCTGGTGGGCAGCGGCGCGCCGGAGGCTTTTCAGTATGTGACCGGTGATTATAATCAGATTACCTCCGAGTCCGGCATTGGCTATACGGGAATCAACCTATCGATCATAGACAACAACCGGCTCACCTTCTTACTCCGAAACTGGATTGGCGTTTCCATTCATTATGCAGACGCCGAAACGAGCGCCCGCATTTCCAGCTCGCAAGAGGTTTCAGCAATGCCAGTTTATCCGGCGAAGGGGTCTATTGTGATGATGGATGGTTGCCTTGTTGTTAAGCTGTCCCCGATAATAGAGAATACGGCTACCGCGGTTCCGAACAACTAGTTCATTGAATGCCCCGAGGAAAGAATTTTCGTAATCTTCCTTCAAGATCGTATGATCAGTGTATGTTGCATAACAAAGGGAGCTGGATCGAACCCGATCAGCTCCCTTTTGCTGTACTGTCTTTCTTTAAAGCGTCTCAATAAAATGATTCACATCTTGTGCTAACGCGATGCTCAGCGTCCTGTAGGCCACCGACGGCGGGTTGTGATTCTCAGACTTTCCTTCCGTCATATCTAGAAAAGCTTCGATTTCGCGTTTTTGATAATCGTCTCGTTCCTCCGTCAGCGCAAGGCGTTCGCCGCTCTTGAGCCAACGAATCTCCTGTTTCCGAATGTCGCCTACAATCGTGTCGTCCCGCGTGTACAATTCAATCTCTCTGCGTTCCGCCCGGCCAAAATAGTCCAGATGTAAACTGACCAGTTTGTCCGGATAATTTCCTATATAAAGAGAAAGGTCGTCACTGTTAAGTCCCAGTTCCGAATAGGTGCCTGTTGCGTTTACCACCGATTGCGGCGCGCCAAAGAGATATGTTAAATAGTCCCACTCATGAATCAGATCGATCGATACACCACCGCCCAGCTTTCGATCCGCGCTGTATGTCTTCCGGTAGTCAACACCCGGACGCCAGTCCGGCAAAAACGTCGAACAAATCGCTCGCGCAGAGTAAACACGGTGTTCTGGAATCCATGCTTTCAAGTATTGAATCACGCGGGTATAGCGAAGCGGACAGGCAACATAGAAAACGCCATCCTTCGAATTCAACGCGGAAATATCATAATTGAGCTGATCAAATAAAGGCTTCTCAATGAAAAGATGCTTTGCTTTCTTTGCCATGCCTAGAATCGCATCATAGTGCAACGCGGTCGGATTGCAGATAAAAGCGACATCGTAATCTTCCGGCAGATCGCACGCTCTTGTGTATTCGTGATTCAGCAGCGTAATTGTCTCGTTTGATAATTGCTTTTGCGTAGAGCGTAATGCATCCACCGAAAACGAAATCCCACGCGCGTTCAGAATGCTTGTCAGGTTGCGCAAATGCCGGACGCCGATCGATCCGAGCCCCACCATGCAGATCTTCATGTGCGCTGTTCCTCGATTCGATCAATCAGCGAGAGTGTTTCCTGATCCTCTTTGAAGCTATAAATCGGACGTTTCCCCTGCTCTATTGCTAAGAAGAACGCGGAGACCTCCGCAGCATACGCATCCTCAATGATGTTCGCGCTATAGCCGCTGAGCTGATCGACATCTTCGTAAAGGCACACCTGCCGCCAGGTTTTCTGCTCCATATTGAAGTATCGCAAGCTCTGCGGTGTGCCGTCCCACTGCAGGAGCAGCTGCTCGCTTTGGATACGCATGCGATGTATCGGCTCGCGCGCGACCAGATCGGCTGTAAACGTACCAATCGTCCCGTTTTTATGCCGAAACATTGCGATCCTGCTATCCGGATATGCAATATGAAGCTCAGTAGATCGAGCCGAAACGGCGAAGACCTCCTCCACCGGCCCAAACGCGCTTAACACCCAAGGAAGATTGATCGCGAATATTTCTCGGCAGCCGTTGGTACGCGTGTCGCTAATAAAGAAATCGCGGTAGCTTTCCCATGGATGCCAGTCCGGTAAATACTGACCTACATGGTATTGATAGCTCATCGCGCCATCGTACTTCGACGCCTGTTCGATCAGATAAGTCGGTTCTTTTCGATAAAGCGGAGTGGATGATAGAAACAGTGTCAGCCCCTGCTGCTCAGCCAGTTTTTGGTTCTCCGAATAGGCCGTGTCTACAAGGTTGATTTCGGTAAACACGTGCAGCCCCCGGTTTAGACATTCTCGAATGACCGCCGCGTGCGTCATTGGCGGTGTACAGATAAAGATAGCCTGCGGGCAAATGCACATTGCTTCCTCGAGCGAGGAAAACACCTGGGCTCCGAAACGCTCGGAAGCCTCGGCTCTTCGATCCTCACGCGCGTCGATCCCGGCAAAAACGCCGTCCGGCAGCAAGGCGGAGAGCAAGCGCAGCCTGCGTTTTCCCATTGAGCCCAATCCAAGTACGGCGACTCTTGTAATCTTTACAGCCGAACTTTGCATACCAGCTTCTGCACCTCGCTCTCTTTTTCCAGCCGAACGCCGGTTTTATGGACATCTTCGGGAAAACAGACTAAAAAATCCCCCGCCCGTAACCGGACAACAGCATCCGCCTCGCCTTGATAGAGCGCGGCATCCGTTTCCGAATCATACGCAGTCTCGCAGGTCATGCGTGAAAGGCTGCTTACATGCACGGTTTCTTCGCCCGCAAGTACCACATGAATATCGATATAACGTTGGTGCGCTTCCCAAATTCGATTTTGCGCATCCGCTGTATGATACGTCATTCTGTTGACATAGATTTCATCGTCAAAAATTTGCGTCTTACCCAGAGGATAGCGAGAAAGATCATTTTCGCGTAAAAAACGAAACGCTTTCTTGAGTCCCTCACTATGAATATATTGCGTGTCAGCCTGTTCCAGCGTATTAAAAATCATATCTTCTCCTCAAAGTCAACATCGTAAAATGTCTTTTTTAAATCGATCCGATCCGAAAACAGGAAATCGCGCAAAATTTTGTGAATCCGCTCGGAAGTACGCCCATCGCCAAATAAGCTCTCCGCTTTCCGTGCGCGTTTTGCAAACGCTGGTGAAGTCGCCAAATGGATCGCCTGTAAAATATCTTCTTTCGTCGGAGAACAGTTGATCACGCTGTCCGCCTGCAGCCTTCCCCGCTGACGATCTCCTATGTTCACCGTCGGAATTCCGAATGCGGGCACTTCGATGATTCCGCTGGACGAGTTTCCAACTGCACAGCAAGCGAAACGAAGTGCGCTCAGGTACTTTTGCATGCCGAGCGAACTAACCACTTTGCAATGCGGATTCTCCAGCGCATAGGTATCCAGACGCGCATTGATGAGCTGCCCCCCTGCGTCCGCATTTGCCTTTGTGATGAGAAAGTTTAGATCCGTGCAGGCGGAGAGTGCTGAAAGCAGCTCTTCGATCTGCTCCGCCGCCGTGTCTTCCTCCATTGTCACCGGATGGAACGTCACCACCGCATATGGGTTCTTCGTGAGTGGAAACGCCAGCGCCGCTTCTAGCTCGCCAATAGAAAGAAACTTTGTATGCAAAATGTTCTCGATTCCCAACGCACCCACGTTATATACCCGCTTGGGGTTTTCACCCAGTTGAATCACGCGCTTGCGATAGGTTTCGCAACTGACGAAATGCAGATATGCCATCTTCGTGATTCCGTGGCGGAAGCATTCGTCAATCGCGCCCTCGGTTGTTTCGCCGCCATGCAGATGTGCGATTGGTACGCGCGCGTTAACCAGCGCTGCAGCCGCAGCAAAAATCTCATATCGGTCTCCGAGTAATATTGCAATATCCGGACGATCCTCACACAAAAAGGCGGAAAAGCCGATCAGCATCTCCGCCATTGTTTCGGATGTTCCCCGCGCGGTATCTTCCTCTTTTATAATCGGAATCCTTCTGGCAATTTCAAAGCCATCCCGTTCGATTTCATCCACCGTATGACCGAACGACGAAGACAGATGCGTCCCGGTTACCACGAGCTGCAGCAAAAGCCCATCGTCATCCGCAATTCTGCGCAACAGCGGCACCAGAATGCCATAATCTGCTCTCGTGGAGGTGACAACACAAACTTTCTTCTTCATAGCTCGATCAACTCATCTTTCAGGAAGCTTCTCTTCGCCCGTTTCCCAATCACCTCATCCCAGCGCATTGGGCTGATGCCGTTGCCGGGTCGTTTGGATGTGAGATTCGCTTCGCTAAACACTTCGCCTGCCTCTATATCCCGCGCGGCAACAATGCTTTTTCTGGCGACGTCCCGGTTTTTCCTTTCCGAGGGAGAACAGGCTTTCACGTCGGAGCCCAGTGCAACTTCCACCGTGCGAATCGCTCGAACCATTTGGGCAAGCTCCTGCGGCGACAGGCTCGCTTGATGGTCCGGCCCATCCATCGTTTGATCAAGCGTGAAGTGTTTTTCGATGACACAGGCGCCAAGAGCCGCCGCTGCAATCGGCACCGCAATGCCCAACGTATGGTCGGAATATCCAACCGGCAGCGAAAAGCGCTTGCGCATTTCCAGCATCGCGCGTAGATTCACGTCCTTATAGGGGGTTGGATATTCCGTGTTGCAGTGCAGAAGTGTGACTTCCCCCGACCCGTTTTCCGAAAGAACATGGAGCGCCGCGTCAATCTCCGCCAGATCGCACATGCCGCTCGAGAGCACCACGGGCATGCCAGTTTTTGCGATTTTCCGCAGATATGGCAGATTCGTGAGTTCACCCGACGGTACTTTCCAAAATGGGATGCCTAGTTCAAACAGAAAGTCAATGCTGCCAAGATCGAACGGCGTCGATAGAAACGAAATGCCGATTTCAGTGCAATACGCCTTGAGCGAAACAAACTCCTCTTTCGTGAGCGCAAGCTTGTTGAGCATGGCAAGTTGCGCTTCCTCTTCACCCGTCGCTTTCTTTTGATAGTCCGCCTTTTGCGCAAAGCGAGACACCAGCTGTTCCGGCTCAAACGTTTGGAACTTTACGTAGTCCGCCCCCGCCGCAGCGGCCGCGTCCGCCAGTTTCTTTGCCAGCGAAAGTTGTCCGTTATGGTTGACGCCCGCTTCTGCGATGATGACGATCGGATTCATATACTTCTTCTTTCCATGCAGGGGTTCCCATATGCAACCACATTTGACGGGAGATTGCGCACCACAACACTACCCGCGCCAACCACCGTATTCTCGCCGATCTGCAAGCAATGAATCACGGTGCTGTTTGCGCCAATGTAGGCGTCTTTCCCGATTCGCACTGCCCCGCAAATCACGCTTCCCGGCGCAACATGCGCATACTCTTCAATCACGCATTCGTGTTCAACTATCGCGCCGGTGTTGATGATTGCCCCGCAGTCTATCCGGCTGCCCGCATTGATCACCGCGTTCTTTCCAATGAAAATCCCTTCGCCAAAGGAAACATGTTCGCCAATCACAGCGCTCGGATCAATGATATTCGGCACATGATAACCGATCTGCTTCAATTTTTGATATAACGCTCTGCGCAGAGAAGCGCTACCCACTCCGCCAATGCTGAGAAACGCGCTATCGTAGCCTTCTGAAATCAATCGCGGTAAGTCGTCGTCCGTTCCGACGACCGGAACATCAAAAACGCTCTTAACTTCCAGTGTTACGATTCCAATTTTCTGATAGGTACCATTGCGTTTTAGAGCGCAAAGAACCGAAACGCAGTGCCCCCCGCCGCCGATTAAAAGTATTCCATGATTGTGCATGGTCAGCCTCCTAGCCGGATTCGCATTTCTTCCAGTGTGTCAAACTGACCCATGTCGAGCCAGGATTCCGAACCGATTGGATAGATCCCGACGGGCTCGCCTTTTGAACGAAGCCGGTCGATGACGGTTGGAAAGCCAATCTCTTCGCCCGCGGTCATGAAATCCAGCACCGTCGGCTCAACGATATAGCAGCCCGTATTGACAAAATAGGACATACGCGGCTTCTCCGAGAACGCTTCAATCCCACCGTCCTCGCTCGCTGTAACAACGCCATAGGGAAACTGAAAGTCCTTTAGGGAGCAGATCATCGTGACCAGATTCCCGCGTTTTTTATGGGCGCAAAGGATGGTTTGGAAGTCTTCATCAATGATCGTATCGCAGTTTGTAAAGACAAACGTATCCTTCAGCTTGCCACGCAAAAGCGTTAAACCCCCGCCCGTACCAAGCGGAACATCTTCCTCGGCAAAGCTCAGGCTGTATGGCTTCTCAATCTCACTGAAATATGATTTGATCATATTTTTCT
This sequence comes from uncultured Christensenella sp., assembly GCA_964509485.1. Taxonomy (GTDB): domain Bacteria; phylum Bacillota; class Clostridia; order Christensenellales; family CAG-138; genus UBA7703. The sequence goes on along the minus strand of CAZDXW010000019.1, from coordinate 8,953 downwards.
TGTGATTTACTATCATATGGAAATTCCGGCAGCCCAGCCGAAAGAACCGGTTTATGATGATCTCCGTGATGGGCTCTTCGCCGATCGGAATCAGTGGTTTGGGCAGAATTTTGGTATAGGGATACAGCCGCGTCCCTTTTCCGCCAGCGTTGATCACAACCTGCAGATCGGCACACCCGTTCTGCAAAACAACCTGCTCATGACCGGATCGAATCACATTGACAATATTCATCTCCCGGTCTACCACCGGTATGACGCGATAGCCGAGAAGGCGCGTGTAATCCTTCGTTGCATCATACTCGGAATCCAACAGAGTTTTCGGCCGATAATTAGCAAAGTCACGCACGCTGGCGTCGAGAGAACGGTGCTGCAGAATCCAGCGACGGATATCTCCGTCTGTTATCATAGCAACCAGCTTCCCGCTGCGTTCGACCATAAACGTCCGTTCCGGGCAGCGATTCAGTGCGTCCAGAACTTCCAAAAGCGTTGCATTCTCTGGTACGAGCAGATCTTGATACTGCATCCTATCGTCCTTTCAAACAAAGAACTACACGCGCAACATCCTCCGTTTTGAGGTCCGTGCTGCATGGAAGGTTTACCACATGCTTGTAATAGTCTCTTGCCGTCTCAATCCTATACTGTCGGCAGGACCGATAAGGCTTTTGATCGCAGATGAGCCCCCATATCGGGCGGGCTTGTATCTGTTCTTTGGAGAATTGTTGAATCAGTTCGTCACGATCCAACGGATAATCGTCCTCAAGATAGAGCGCATAAAACCAGCGGTTGCTTCTTGTGCTCTCGCGGACATCCAGCAAGCGAAGACCTGGTATTTCGGAAATCGCCTGACGATACTGCGCATAGTTGCGCCATTTCGTTTCAATAAAGGTATCCAGCTGTTCCATCTGCGCTACGCCGAGCGCCGCCTGAACATTGGTCATTCTGTAATTATAACCGATTTCATCATGAATGTAATACAATTCATCCGCCTTGGCCTGTGTGGTCAGGTGCTTTGCGTGCGCAAGCAAGGACTCGTCCATCGAGAGGATCATGCCGCCGCCGCCGGTCGTAACGATTTTGTTCCCGTTGAAGGAGAGCGCACCGATTGTTCCGATCGTTCCCGCGAATTTTCCGGCATAGCGCCCCTGTGTATAGTAGGTTCCGATTGCTTCGGTCGCGTCTTCGATCACTAGAATGTTGTATGCTTCGGCAACACGCATCAAGGCGTCCATGTCCGCCATATCACCGAACACATGAACGACCACCAACGCCTTTACGCATCGCCCGGTAGCGTTTTCATACAAATGTCCGTTTTCAAAGCGGCACTCCTCGCGACAAAACGCCTCCAGCTTAATGGGATCCATGCACAGATGCGCATCGCAATCCATAAAGATTGGTTCCGCTCCGATATATGCCACCGGATTCACCGCAGCGATAAACGTAAGCGCGGGAACGAGCACCGCATCCTCCCGCGTTACGCCGCAAAGCAGCAGGCTGATGTGCAGCGCTGCCGTACCGGATTGGCAGGCAACCGCCCCCGGCGTATGCAGATACGACGCAATGTCTTTTTCAAAACGACTCACGTAGGTACCGCCGGTAGAAACCCATCCTGCGCTGACCGCGTCGGTTACATACTGGAGTTCATTTCCTTGAAAATTTGGAACGGATAACGGTATTAATCTATCCATTTTCTTCATCCACCTACAGGTTATAGATCCCTGGTTTATAGTTTTTCATGTTCTCCCGCATCCAGCCAATGGTCTCGCTGAGGCCTTGTGCGAGTGTATAGCGCGGTTTCCAACCCGTCAGGCGCATAATCTTTTCGTTGCATCCGAGCAAGCGATTCACTTCGCTGTTCTCCGGGCGTAACCGCTGCTCGTCACATACGATTTTCACATCCGGTGCAATTTGTCGAATAAGTTCGGCCGCCAGTTCACCGATTGAGATCTCCTGCTGTGTCGCGATATTGATCTCTTCACCGATGGTGCTGCTCTCACGGGCAATCGCCAGAAATCCCGCCACCGTGTCCTTTACATAGTTGAAATCTCGCGTTGGTGTTAGCGCCCCAAGCTTGATTTCCTGTGCGCCGGATAGAAGCTGTGATATCACAGTCGGAATCACCGCCCTCGCCGATTGGCGCGGCCCGTAAGTATTGAACGGGCGAACAATCGTTACTGGCAAATCGAAGCTGCGATAGAACGATTCGGCCAACCGATCCGCTGCAATCTTTGTTGCCGAGTATGGAGATTGCCCCTGATAAGGGTGATTCTCGTCAATGGGCACGTACTTTGCCGTTCCATACACTTCCGATGTGGACGTAACCAAAACGCGGGTCGTATGAAGCGCTCGGGCTGCCTGCAATACGTTTAGTGTTCCTTTTACGTTTGTGTCGACGTAGGCGTCCGGCGAATGATAGCTAAAGGGTATGGCGATGAGCGCCGCAAGATGAAATACGGTGTCAACGTCTCGCATTGCCTCACGAACACCATTCGGGTCGCGAATATCGCCCGAGAATACCTCAACGTGGCGCATCACCTCCGAGGGGAGCGAATCCAGCCAACCCCAGGTGTTGAATGAATTATACATGGCAAACGCGCGCACTTCTGCGCCGTTTTTAACGAGTTCTTCCGTCAGGTGGCTGCCGATGAATCCGTCCGCTCCGGTGACTAGTACTTTTTTCATAGGTAGTTTTGTTCTCCTTGCCTATCGATTCCAAAGCATGTAGCTGTCATACTCGTCTCTGTCCAGAAACGGCGCCATATCCTGTAGGGCTGGCGTTGCGAAGCTGCCATCCGGCAGCATACGCGACATCACCTTCGGGTTAATCGGATCGTCCAGCCGTTGCAAGAGCTCCAGAATGACGCGGCCTTTCGACGTGAAAAACCATTCGAGCGCTTCATCCAGCTCTGCGTTGTTGCGGCAATAGCGATGCTCAAACCCGAACGTTTCCGCCACTTTGGAAAACGGCGGGAACGACACGCCTGTTTCCGGCGTACAGCCTACATTATATCCATTGAAGAAGTTCTTTGACGTCTGGCAAATGGCATTATAGCCATCGTTGGAACAAACCACAATTTTTATCGGCAGGTCGTATTGCCGAATGGTCTGCAATTCCTGCAGATTCATCATGATGCTGCCGTCACCGGTGATGCAATAGATCGTTTTCCCAGTTGCCACCGCCGCACCAATCGCCTCCGGCAGATCCGCTCCCATGGAACCGCAATTATTGTTCGCAACAATCCGCTGCGCCGGCTTCTGAATGCCAATCTGCAGCTTTGCGCTGTTCAACGTATTATTCCCAAGCACACAAATACTGTCCTCCGGCTCATGCTGCGCGAAGGCCTTCCAGAACGTATACATGCAGACGCGCTCCTGCGCAGGCAACCCTTCTCCTGGCTCAAAGGGCGAGAAGCGTGCTTTGAGTTTGTCGCAGTATTGAATCCAGGATGGATCGGTTGGCATCCGTTCGAGAAGCGGTTTCGCCGTGTCGAAGAATGAGGCTAAATCGCAACGAACCAACCGGTTGATCCGAACACCCGGCTTCTTCATTTCGTTCTCGTCAATATCGACGGAGATGATCTCGGCGTGCGGTGCAAATGCCTCCTGCGCAAATCCCGTCATTTTATACCCAAGGCTGCACCCCAAGGACAGAATCACATCCGCATTCTGCACGATAAAGTTGCCCGGTCGCGGGCCGATTGAGCCCGACATGCCATAATACCGATCATAATCCGCATACATGGCATCGGCGGCAATGCAAGCGCCAATGACCGGTGTGCCCAGCCGCTCGGCAAATTGCCGAAATGCCGATAGTGTATTGGAGTTTGCAATGCCGTTGCCGCAGAGCAGAACAGGCCGTTTCGCGTTGCGAAGGCTCTCGAGTACCGCGCGAACCTCCGCCGTGCTGGCCTGCGGAACAGTCGGCGGTGCTTCATTCGGATAAAGATCGTTCTCTTCCACAACCGCACTCTGCACGTCCATTGGAATATCCAGCCAGACCGGCCCGCGTCTGCCGGAGAGCGCGATGTCGATCGCTTTGTTCACTTCCATCCGGATGGAAAGCGGGTCGATGACCATCTTGGCGTATTTCGTCATGTTCCCAACGGAGCCAAGAATATCAAATTCCTGTATTCCGCGGGTTCGCAGCGGCAATCCCGACGCCGGGATTGAGATGGTATACCGAACCTGCCCGGAGATGACCAGAATCGGCAGGCTGTCCTGCCAAGCGCCCATGACGCCGGTGATGGCATTTGTACCGCCCGGGCCGCTTGTAACGCAAGCAACAGCAAGGTCACCGCTGATGCGCGCATAGGACTCCGCCGCCATGGTACATGCCTGTTCGTGATGGTTAAATACTTTTTGAATATTGGAATTGAGCCCAAGTGCATTATCCAAATGCATTGCTCCGCCGCCCACGACGGCAAAGCACTGCTGAATGCCCCTTTCAAATACGGTTTCCCATACGATGTCCGCGACGCGTTTCTTCATGAATCGATTGATCTCCTCCGGTGCGTTATTCTGTTTCTCGTTTTTTCGAACGAGTTATTCTACAATTCCAGCCAGTTTTGCTTCTCCCAGGCAATTTGCATGGCAATTCCCTGTTCAAGCGAAATCCTTGGGGTTATCCCGCTTTCGCGGGTAAAGCGACTGTTGTCCGCCGTGTATTCCAGGTTGAGCGCAGGTTGAAGAATCTGGATGGGCTGCGTGTTTCCCATCTGCCTGCAAACCTCAGCGGCAATCTGCGACAGAAGGATTCGCCGTCCGCTGCTCATATTATACATGGTATGTGCGGGTTTGTTCTCCACAAACCATGCAATTGCATGCCCAAGATCTTCCACATGCAGGTAATCAAACCAGCAATCCTGGCGAATGGTAACGGCTTGGTTGCGAAGGCAGCTATGAATGCAGTGCGTAATAAACTTGCTCGAATGATCGCCCGGGCCATAACAGGCAAATACGCACAGGTCATAGACATTCCCCCCGTGCTGCGCCAGATCATTCATAATGTACTTCGCCAGTCCGTACCCGTCCTTTGGAACAGAGCGGCCAAACTCCTCTTCGCGCACGAAGGAGATATCCCTTGATTTATCATATTCTGCGCCCGAACCGATGTAAAGCAGTTTCCCGTAACAATCCCGGGCCGAATACAGATTCAGAAAGAGCCTTAAGCTGTCTTCCACCGCACATTCGCGTAGATCGACCGGATTCTTTACGGCATTCGGATTCGCGCAATGAACAACAGCATCAAAATGATGCTTCATAAGATAAACGCACACTTCGTCTGCATTATTTAACGAGAGCGCGCTTCGATTCGGCGCGACCACGTCGTACCGTTCCTTTAGGATTGGCAGTATGTTTCGTCCGATAAATCCAGAACCGCCCGTTAACATCACTTTCATTTGCGTTGATCCGAATCGAAGTTGATCATTTTTCTTGCGATGACAATCGGCCGTTTCTTCACCCGGAGCAGAATTGCGCCGACATATTCACCCACGACGCCGAGACAAATGAGCTGAACCGCGCCCAGGAAGAAAAGACCGATCACCAAAGGTGCCATACCAGCGTTAAAATTGTACCAGTTGCTCAGCTTGAGGATCAAGTAAATCGCCGCCACAACGATGCTAATGACGGCAGAGAATAAGCCAAGGTAAGTCACAAACCGCAACGGCTTACGCGAAGAAGCGACCATGCTGATCACCGCTTCGTCGAAATAGCGCATGAAATTGTAGCTGCTCTTGCCCGCCCTTCGCTTCTGCTGCTCAAACGGAATCAGCACCGGTCGGTAACCAAGCGCAGTCACTTCGTTTCGCACGTACGGCTCCGGATCGTCCATCCAACGAATCCAATCGACGACCTCCTTGTCGTAGATTCCGAACCCAGTGCACCCAGCATACTCTTCGCTTTCGGATATCATTCTGATCAGCCGATAATAGAGCTTACGTAGCCATCCGAGCCCGCGCTTGCCATTGTTGTTGGTTCTCTGACCCCAAACGATCTTGTTTCCTTCTGCCCATTTTTCGACGAACTTTCCAATCATTTCGGGCGGGTCCTGAAAATCGCTCGCCATGCTGATGACGGCATCGCCGGAAGCCAAGCGAAGGATGTTTAATCCGGAGCGGTTCGGGCCGTAATTTCTCAGGTTGAGAACCACCTTGATATTCTTGTCCTGCGCGGCGATCTCTTCCATAATTTCCGCCGAACGATCCATCGAGCAGTTGTCCGCAAATATCTGCTCGTAATCAAACTGCGGAAAACCAGCCATAATGCTTTTGACTGTCTCATAGAGCGGGCGTATATTCTCCTGCTCATTGTAACATGCGCTTAAGATGGTAATTTTCTTCTTACTCTCCACAATTGGCCTCTTTCGTTTCAGAAATATTCTCTGTTTTCTCGTTAAACGCTTGACGCACGTAAACAAAACTAAGAAAGATCAAGAGGATTAGCCGCGCTCCATATCCCATCATCATCGCGTAGTTTGCGCCATCCATTCCGCTGCTCTGCGTCCATGGTTGAACCAGAAGGATGCAGACGAGCAGGCCGGCCAGATTGCATATCAACAGCGAAAATCGTTTATTTAACGCTGTGAACAACCCATCAAAGAACGATACCCCCATCAGCAGCATTGAGTTGATGAGAACCGGCGTCAATAAGCGGATATAGTTGAGAATTTGCTTGCCATAAATCAGCGATAGCGCCCACGGGCCAAACAGATTCCCCAGCGTTAATACGGCGATACTTAACAGAATATATCCAAAAACGAGATATTTGATCAACCGTTGAAAATCTCTCTTCCTTCGCTCAATGAACAATCCGCTGATTCTGGGAATAACAACGCCCCAGACCGAGGTTGCCAGAGTAGAGAACACGACGATCAGAATGGAGATTGTTCCAAAATAGCCGGCAGCTTCCATTCCGAGGGCTCGATTCACCGCCTCCTTCGGTGCGTAGACCATCACAGCAGAAAATACGATGCAAAGCATCAGCGGAAAGCAGGCTTTCAGCAGCGGTACAATCCGATTGAACTTGAATCGAAATGTTTGCGTCCCCTTGAGCTTATAAACGTCATACGTTAATACAACAATCAAATAAGCAGCCGTCATGCCAAGAATCGCAAAGAGCAGACCCTTCTTCAGCACGAGCAGGAGTACAAAGGCTGCTGTAGGCAGCAATCCTTTTAGTAAATAGGATACCGCAATCTGGCTGTATCGGTTTCGCCTCTGCATGACGCCAAAGAACACATCGCTAAAGGCTTCCAAGGTTTTAAATACCATATATGCGATGCAGCAAAGCGCGGTCTGCGGGTCATAGTTTCTCTGCAGCAGTACGGCTGTAAAGCAAAGCAGGGACAAACCCACCGTTAAAAGTCGGCTACTGAAATACTCCCCATTAGAGTAGTGCTCTTCCACGTCACAGATTTGGTAGTTGCGAAGGCCAAAGAGCGCGATAAAACCAAAGATATTGCAAAACGAGATGACTATGGACAATATGCCCGCATCCGAATAACCGGAGAAACGGACAATTGCTACCGTCGTGTACCATTGTAAAAAGTAGTATGCAAAAATTCCGACCGTGTAAACGCCGATATTGGAGAGCAAATCACTTCTTTTCTTCACCATACACATTTCTCAAAACTCTATCGCGTATAATATGCGCCATATCGTTTTGAATTTCCTCTATAATATCTTAACATGCCAAATCCGATCTCTGTGCCCGCTTAGCAATACGGTCGAGCAAAATAAACCCCACTCGACATATTTGCGAATCCATTTTGTGGATTCGCAGATGTTGCGAATTCCTGGTTGATATCGATTTGAAATCAACTTTCTCTCAGCTACATCATCGAGATTATAACATATATACCAGTTGATTGACATTCAAAATTCGTTGCAAAACTGTTATAACTCGATCTGTCGAACCTTTACATTTCAGGATCGTTCCACCCTTCGCCTGGCAGTGTGCCTTTCATTACGCACATCACCATGTTCCCTTGCCCGTGTTTTGTCGAGTTGTTTCTTGCTTATTTTACATCTGACCTGTGTAAAAACTCCCGTCATCATCGGCTATAGACTAACACCTATAGAATTTGTTTGCCTTCGATGCTTGGGAAAAGCGGAGAAGGGGCGAACAACGAAACTGATCAGTTGGCATGTACGTTCTGATCCTTTTGTCCTTTTGCATTCCACAAAAAAAAGCCCCGTATCTGGGCTTTTCTGGCAGCGGAACTAGGATTCGAACCTAGACAATACGAGTCAGAGTCGTAGGTGCTACCATTACACAATTCCGCTATATGCAGTTGGGTTAGAGTATCCCGAGGTGCCGTTCGTCTTTGCTATAACACCCGCCTCTCGGCAGGTGGGTACGCCGTGATCGCCGCGATCTTCCCACGCGTAGCGGGCCTGATCTTGTCTTCTCAACGAAACGCTCCCGAAGTCACTCTGTGGGTTTATAACCGAAAACGTAACGCACACCGCAGGATTCTCAATTTTCAAGGTGGTGGGATTAGTTGGGATCGAACCAACGACCTCTACGATGTCAACGTAGCGCTCTGACCAGCTGAGCTATAACCCCGAGTGCAAATATTATTATACACATGGGCGATTAAAAAGCAAGACGTTTTTTCTCATTTTCGAATTGGAATCATACAGAAGTTTGACAGATGACGGTTCTTCGCCCACCCTGAAGTATAATCAAAAGCGAACCGGTTTCCAATTTTCGACGTAAATAGACGCTTCGTTTTGCTGATTTTTTGCCAGGATTTCCGCGTGTTTTTACGTTATTTTTCCGAGAATTTGACGTGGCCTGCATGTAACAGGAAGTTCACTTTCTATCCATTGCCAATCCACAAGCGGGTAGTACATTATCTTCAGAGCAAGGACACAGACAGACCCCCAATATTACCTCCCATCCCATCCCAATCAAAAGCATCTACGTAACAGTAGGTGCTTTTGATTTTTGG
>CAZDXW010000018.1:12627-43075 GCA_964509485.1 uncultured Christensenella sp. | reverse complement strand
TCAAGCGCGGCTACGATTGCATTCCGAAAAAATCGATGGAACGACTTACCAGTACAGTCCATGAGGTGGCCGAAATTTCGAACATCAGCATCCACCGCGGCATGCCATATGTCGGGCAAAACGCGTTTTCCCACAAGGGCGGTATGCATGTGGACGGCGTGGTGAAAAACTCCACCACGTTTGAGCACGTCCCGCCGGAACAGGTTGGCAACAGCCGCAAGATCCTCATGAGCGAAGTCGCTGGGCGCAGCGCAATCCTCGAAAAGGTGCGCGCGTTTTACCCCGATATTCAGCGGGAATCGCCCGAAGCGGCGCGAATCATCGACATGGTCAAGCAGATGGAGCATCAGGGGTACCAGTTTGAAGGCGCGGAGTCGTCCTTTGAACTGGAGGTTCGTAACCTGTTGGGCACGCGGCCAAAGTTCTTTGAACTGCAGATGCTCAGCGTCGTGGACGAGCCGCAGAGCGACCGAAAGGGAAAACCCGCGTGCGCGACGATCAAGGTGCTCGTTGGAGACCAGCTGGAGATCACGGCGGCGGAGGGCGCAGGCCCGGTGAACGCAATCGACGGTGCGCTCAGAAAAGCGCTGGAGGTTTTTTATCCCGAAATCGGAGAGATCCGGTTGACGGACTACAAGGTACGCGTGCTCGACAGCGAGAGCGCGACCGCCGCAAGGGTTCGCGTGCTGATTGAATCCACGGACGGGCGGGAGTACTGGACGACGGTCGGCGTCGCGGTGGACATCATGGAGGCAAGCTGCCGGGCGCTGATGGACTCCATTGACTACAAACTGCTCAAGTCCCAGCGGCTCGCGGAACGAACCGCGCATCAAACCGAAACCGCTTAACAACACAACGGACTTCGGAAAGGAGTTTTCTCATATGAAATTAACCGGAGCGCAAATCCTGATGGAATGTCTGGTGGAGCAGGGGGTCGACACCGTGTTTGGCTACCCCGGCGGCGCCGTGCTCAATATCTACGACGAACTCTACAAAAGCAGCGACCGCATTCGCCACATCCTGACCTCGCATGAGCAGGGCGCGGCGCACGCTGCGGACGGCTACGCGCGCGCAAGCGGCAAGGTCGGCGTCTGCATCGCAACCTCCGGCCCGGGAGCGACGAACCTCGTCACCGGCATCGCCACGGCTTACCTCGACAGCGTTCCCGTCGTGTTTATCACGGGCAACGTCAACGTGAACCTGATCGGCAAGGACAGCTTTCAGGAGGCGGACATCACCGGCATCACCACGCCGATTACGAAGCATAACTACATCGTTAAAGACGTTGGAGAGCTCGCGGGCATCCTCCGCGAGGCGTTTGCCATTGCGCAGAGTGGGCGTCCGGGCCCGGTGCTCGTGGACATCCCGAAGAACGTAACCGCCGAGACGGCGGACTACGAACCGCAGCAGCCGAAACCGGCGGAGGCGACCCCCTTGAACGAGGAAACCGAGAAGGCGATTAGCGAGCTGGCGCAGATGATCCGCTCGCACGACAAGGTGTTTCTGCTCGCGGGCGGCGGCGTGCTCAAAAGCGGCGCTTCGGAAGAACTGCTGCAACTGGCAAACCGCCTGAAGGCTCCGGTCGGCACGACGCTGATGGGCGTTGGCGCGTTTCCGAGTACGCACGAGAACTTTGTTGGGCTCGTCGGCATGCATGGCACGCGTGCGGCGAACACCGCGATTTCCCAAAGCGAGCTGTTTGTGGCGCTCGGCAGCCGGTTTAACGACCGCGTCACCGGCGATACGGCGAAGTTTGGCCGGAACGCGAAGATCGTCCATATCGACATCGATCCCGCGGAGATCAACAAGAACGTTCGCACCGCGCACCATGTGCTCGGCGACGTCAAACTTGTGCTCTCGCGTTTGCTCAAAGAGTTGGACGCAGAGGCAATTGATACAAAAGAGAGGGAACAATGGCTTGGTTCGCTCCAAGCCTTGAAGCTTCCCCAGCGCGCGGCGCGCAACGAGGGCTTTTCGCCCAAGGCGGTGCTTGGTGCGGTCTACGAGTTGGCGCCGAAGGACACGATTCTCGTCACCGACGTGGGACAGCACCAACTCTGGGCGGCGCGGTATTTTGACTATGATCTGCCGGGCACGTTTATCTCCTCCGGCGGATTTGGTACAATGGGGTATGGTGCAGGCGCATCGATGGGCGCGGCGCTGGCCAAGCCGGATCGAACGGTCGTGCTCATCTCCGGCGACGGCAGTTTTCGAATGAACTGCAACGAGCTCGCGACAATGGAACACTACGGGATTCCGGTCATCGTGCTCGTCATGAACAACGGCGTGCTCGGCATGGTTCGCCAGTGGCAAACCGTGTTTTACCAGAAGCGCTATTCGCAGACGAATCTCGACCGCGGGCCGGATTTTGCGAAGCTCGCGGAGGCGTACGGAATCTCCGGCACACGCGTTTGCTCGCTGGAGCAGTTCAACGAAGCGTTTGGCGAGGCGCTGGCCTCCCATAAACCGGCGGTCATCGACTGCCGAATCGGATGCGACGAAACGGTGACCCCAATGGTTGCGCCGGGGAAACCGATTACCGAATTTATCCTGCACGAACACCACGACACGCAGGACTGAGAGGGGGATCAAACAGTATGCGAAGCGACGAAGTGAAACAAAACGCGGAACGCGCCCCGCACCGCTCGCTGTTTCGGGCGATGGGGTACACCAAGGAGGAGCTGGATCGTCCCCTGATCGGGATTGCGAATCCCAGAAGTGAGATCGTGCCCGGGCACTTTCATCTAAATCAGCTTGCGGAGGCGGTCAAGGCCGGCATCCGGCTGGCGGGCGGCACGCCGATTGAATTCGGTACCATCGGCGTTTGCGACGGCATCGCAATGGGTCACGCGGGCATGCGCTATTCGCTCGCGAGCCGTGAGATCATTGCGGACGAGTGCGAAATCATGGCCGAGGCACATCGTTTCGACGGCATGGTGTTTCTGCCGGGTTGCGACAAGATCATCCCCGGCATGCTGATGGCTGCGGCGCGGCTCGACTTGCCCGCCGTGGTCATTACCGGCGGACCGATGCTCTCTTACCCGACGGACGACGGAAAGCACCTCGACCTCAACAGCGTGTTCGAGGCGGTTGGCGCCTACAAGGCGGGCAAGGCGACCGAGGCGGAGCTGAGCTATTGCGAGGACAACGCCTGCCCCGGTTGCGGTTCCTGCAGCGGGATGTTTACGGCAAACTCCATGGCGTGCCTCAGCGAGGCAATCGGCATGGCGCTGCCCGGCAACGGCACGATTCCGGCGGTCTACGCCGAGCGCGTGCGCCTGGCAAAACACGCGGGCATGCAGGCGGTCGAGCTCGTTCGCCGCGACATTCGCCCCTCCCAGATTCTCACGAAAACGGCGTTTGCCAATGCGCTCGCCGTCGATATGGCGCTCGGCTGCTCAACGAACTCCGTGCTGCACCTCACCGCGATTGCGCGCGAGGCGGGGGTAGAGCTCAACCTCGATCTGATCAACGAGATCAGCGCGAAGGTGCCAAATCTCTGTCGGCTCGCGCCCTCCGGCCCGTTCCACGTGGAGGATCTCTACCGCGCGGGCGGCGTTTCGGCGGTGATTCACGAGTTGATCGAAAACGGCTATTACGACGGATCGAATCCAACCGTACTCGGCGTTTCGATGGAAGAGGCGGTCAAGGATGCGAAGATTCGAAACAGTACCGTGATTCACTCCTGCAAGGAGCCGTACAGTAAGACCGGCGGAATCGCGATTCTCAAGGGGAACATTGCCCCCGACGGCGCGGTGGTCAAGCGCGCGGCGGTGCTGGAAAGCATGATGCGCCACACGGGCACCGCAAAGGTGTTTGACTCCGAGGAAGAAGCGATCACCGCGATCTACGGCATGCAGATTCAGTCGGGCGACGTGGTCGTCATCCGTTACGAAGGGCCGAAGGGCGGCCCGGGCATGCGCGAAATGCTGGGGCCGACCTCCGCGATTGCGGGTATGGGGCTGGACAGCACGGTTGCGCTGATTACGGACGGGCGCTTCTCCGGCGCGTCGCGCGGGGCGGCGATTGGCCACGTTTCGCCGGAGGCGGCGAGCGGCGGCAACATCGGCCTGCTTCGTACGGGGGACGTGATTGAGATTGACATTCCGGCGGGCACGCTCAACGTTCGACTATCCGGCGCGGAGCTGGACGAACGCAGAAAAAGCTGGCAGCCGCCCGAACCCAGAGTGAAAACGGGGTATCTGGCGCGGTACGCGAGAATGGTCTCCTCCGCTTCGGAAGGAGCGGTGGTTAAGTAGAGTCAAAGCAAAGAACAGGAGAAGGATATGAGACGAATTCAGATTTTTGATACCACCCTGCGGGACGGCGAACAGTCCCCGGGGTGCAGCATGAATATAAAGGAAAAGATCGACATGGCGCGCCAGCTTGAAGCGCTGGGCGTGGATGTGATCGAGGCGGGATTTGCCGCCGCGTCGCAGGGGGACTTCAACGCCGTGCGCGCGGTAGCCAAAGAACTGCAAAAGACACGGGTCGCGAGCCTTTCCCGCGCGCTGGCGAAGGACATCGATAGCTCCTGGGAAGCGATTCGCTACGCGAAGTACCCGCGCATCCATGTGTTTATCGCCACTTCGGACATCCATATGGAGTACAAGCTCAAAAAGACGCGCGAAGAGGTGCTGGAGCAGACGAGCGAAATGGTTCGCTACGCAAAGAAGCTCTGCGAGGACGTGGAGTTCTCCGCCGAGGACGCGACGCGCAGCGATCCCGCGTTTCTCGCTCAGGTCTGCGAAACGGCGCTCGAAGCGGGCGCAACCGTGCTCAACATTCCGGATACGGTTGGCTACACCACGCCGGAGGAGCTCGCCAAGCTGATCGGCTACCTGAAAGAGCACGTAAAGGGCATTCACAAGGCGCAGATTGCGACGCATTGCCACGACGACCTCGGCATGGCGGTTGCAAACTCGCTGGCTGCGATCAAGGCGGGCGCGGATCAGGTGGAGTGCACGATCAACGGCATTGGCGAGCGGGCGGGCAACGCGGCGCTCGAAGAGATCGTGATGAACCTCAAGACCCGCGCGGACTACTACGGCGCGGACTGCGGCATCGACACGACGCAGATCTACAAAACGAGCCGCCTGCTAAGTAGCATTACGGGCGTAAAGGTGCAGCCGAACAAGGCGATCATCGGCGAAAATGCTTTTGCGCACGAGAGCGGAATCCATCAGCACGGCGTGCTCGCCAACAAGGCGACCTACGAGATCATGAGCCCGGAATCCATCGGGCTTTCGAAGAACAAGATGGTGCTCGGCAAGCACAGCGGGCGGCATGCGTTCAACGAGCGGGTGCACGACCTCGGCTACAATGTCGATCTCGATATCTCGAACACGCTCTTTAAGAGCTTTAAGGACTTGGCGGATAAGAAAAAGACCGTCAGCGACCGGGACATTGAGGCACTGGTGCGCAGCATCCTCGTTTCGGAGATTCCGAAGACCTACGAGCTGCAGCGCTACGTCATCAACTCCGGCAACACGATTACGCCGACCTCGAACATCGCGCTCACGAGCGGCAGCGAGGTTACGGAAAAGGTCGCCAAGGGATTTGGTCCCGTGGACGCCTCGTTCAACGCGATCAACAAGATCGTCGGCAAGCAGATCCGGCTGGAAGAGTACACGATCGACGCGGTTACGGAAGGACGGGACGCGCAGGGCGAGGTCAGCGTAAAGATCACCTGCGAGGGTGCCATCGCCAAGGGTTACGGCTTAAGTACGGACGTCATCGAGGCGAGCATTCTCGCCTACATCAACGCAATCAACAATCTCTTTTACGAGAGCGCGCGGGAGGAGTAAACACAATATGGGCATGACAATGACGCAAAAGATTCTCGCCGCGCACGCGGGCTTACCCACGGTAAGCGCCGGACAACTAATCAAGGCGAAGGTCGATCTGGTGCTGGGCAACGACATCACGGCGCCGGTCGCGATTAAGGAATTCGAAAAAGCGGGCATCGAGCGCGTGTTTGACCGCGAGAAGATCGCGCTCGTGATGGATCACTTTACGCCAAACAAGGACATCAAGGCCGCAGAGCAGTGCAAGGTCGTACGCGAGTTTGCAAAACAGCACGCAATCAAAAACTTCTTCGACGTCGGCAAGGTCGGCGTGGAGCACGCGCTGCTGCCGGAGCTGGGTTTGGTTAAGCCGGGCGACCTCGTGATTGGCGCGGACTCGCACACCTGCACCTACGGCGCGCTCGCCGCGTTTTCCACCGGCGTCGGCAGCACAGACATGGCGGCGGGTATGGCGACCGGCGCTTGCTGGCTCAAGGTGCCAACCGCGATTCGTTTCGTACTCACGGGCAAGCTCAAGCCCTGGGTCAGCGGCAAGGACGTGATTTTGCACATCATCGGTAAAATCGGCGTGGACGGCGCGCTGTACCAGTCCATGGAGTTCACCGGCGAGGGACTCAAGAGCCTCACGATGGAGGATCGCCTCTGCATGGCGAACATGGCGATTGAAGCGGGCGCGAAGAACGGTGTGTTCGAATACGACGAGCAGACCGAAAAGTACGCAACCGACCACGGCTGCAAGGACTGGACGGTCTACAAGGCCGACGCGGACGCGGAATACACCGCGACCTACGAAATTGATCTTTCCAGCATTGCGCCGACCGTCTCCCTGCCGCACCTGCCGGACAACGCGAAACCCATCTCCGAAGTGGGGGACATCACGATTGATCAGGCGGTCATCGGCAGCTGCACAAACGGGCGCATTGAGGATTTGCGCGCGGCGGCGAAGATATTCGAGGGCAGGCAAGTTCACGAGGGCGTCCGCTGTATCGTGATTCCCGCGACGCAAAAGATCATGCTCCAGGCGATGGAGGAAGGTCTCGTTAAGACATTTATCGACGCGGGCTGCGCGGTCAGCACTCCTACCTGCGGGCCGTGCCTCGGCGGGCACATGGGCATTCTTGCCAAGGGCGAGCGCGCGGTTGCCACGACGAACCGCAACTTTGTCGGGCGCATGGGGCATACGGGTTCCGAGGTCTATCTGGCTTCGCCCGCCGTCGCCGCCGCGTCCGCCATCGCTGGAAAACTTGTTTCCCCGGAGACCGTGTTAGGAGGCATCGCATGAACGCAACTGGAACAGCCATCAAGTATGGCGATAACATCGATACGGACGTGATCATCCCCGCGCGGTACCTGACCACGACCGACCCCAAGGAGCTCGCGAGTCACTGCATGGAGGACATCGACAAGGACTTTGCCGCGCGGGTGAAACCCGGCGACATCATGGTTGGCGGATCGAACTTCGGCTGCGGCTCCTCCCGTGAGCACGCGCCCATCGCGATTAAGGAAAGCGGCATCTCCTGCGTGATTGCGGCGACGTTTGCGCGAATTTTTTACCGCAACGCGATCAACATCGGCCTGCCGATTGTGGAGTGCGCGGAGGCGAGTGCGAAGATTCAGGCGGGGGATCGGGTCAGCGTCGACTTCGACACGGGCGTGATTACGAACCACACGCGAAACGAAACCTATCAGGGCGAACCGTTTCCGCCGTTCATTCAGGGGATCATCGCCGCGGGCGGGCTGATGAACGCAATCAAGACCGGAACGCTGTAAGGGAGGATGGAACGCATGAAGTACAACATTGCGGTCATCCGCGGGGACGGCATCGGCCCCGAAATTGTCGAAGAAGGCATCCGCGCGCTCAATGCCGCGGCCAAACGCTACGGTTTTGCGTTGAACTACTCCGAGGTGCTCATGGGCGGCTGCGCCATCGACGAGCATGGCACGCCGCTGCCGCAGGACACAATCAGCACCTGCAAAGCCAGCGACGCGGTGCTGCTCGGCGCGGTTGGCGGGCCGAAGTGGGAAACGCTGCCGGGGCATCTGCGCCCGGAGGCGGGGTTACTCGGCATTCGCGCCGCGTTGGGACTCTATGCAAACCTGCGCCCGGCGGTGCTGTTTGATCCACTCAAGGACGCCTGTCCGCTCAAGCCGGAGATCGTTGCCAACGGGCTGGATCTCTTGATGGTGCGCGAGCTCACCGGCGGAATCTACTTTGGCGAGCGCGGCAGAAGCACGGGCGAGCACGGCGAGGAGGCCTACGACACCGAGCGTTACTCGGTGCTGGAGGTTGAGCGCATCGGTCGCATCGGGTTCGAGGCCGCGCGCAAACGCGGCAAGAAGCTCACGAGCGTGGACAAAGCAAACGTGCTGGAAAGCTCGCGCCTCTGGCGGGAGACGATGCATAAGCTCGCGAAGGAATATCCCGACGTGGCGTACGACGACATGCTCGTTGACAATTGCGCCATGCAGCTCGTTCGAAACCCCGCGCGCTTCGACGTGGTGGTTACCAGCAACATGTTTGGCGACATCCTCTCGGACGAAGCGAGCATGATTACCGGTTCCATCGGCATGCTGCCCTCCGCGTCGCTCGGCAAGGGTACGCTGGGGCTGTATGAGCCGATTCACGGTTCCGCGCCGGACATCGCCGGAACGGGCGCGGCAAACCCGCTGGCAACGATTCTGTCGGCGGCGATGCTGCTAAGGTACTCGCTGAACCAGCCGGAGGCGGCAAGCGCGATTGAGCGGGCGGTGCAGCGGGCGCTCGAAGAGGGCTGGCGCACGGCGGACATCGCTGCGGGCAAACCATCCGTCGGCACGCATGAAATGGGCGATATTGTTTGCCGTTTGATCGAGACGGCGTAAGGAGGGTATGGTATTATGGAAGGAAGACCCATGAAGTTGACCATGTCCGTGCTGGTGAAGAACCACGCGGGCATCCTCTACAAGGTCGTCGGCCTGTTCTCGCGCCGCGCGTACAACATCCATAGCCTCGCGGTCGGCACGACGAGCGATCCCGCGATTTCGCGCATGACGATTGTGGTCGACGGCGACGAGGACATCTTTGAGCAGGTGGAAAAGCAGCTCTGCAAGCTGATTGACGTCATCGAAGTCAAGATTTTGACCGAGGGTGAGTTTATCAACCGCGAGCTGATTCTGCTCAAGGTCAGCGCGACGTCCGAAAACCGCTCGGATTTGCTTCAGATTACGAAGATCTTCGGCGCGAAGGTCATCGACGTGTCGCATGAGATGCTGATTGTCGAATACGCCGACACGTCCGACCAGGTGCGGCGGCTCGAGGCAATGCTGGAGCGCTACGGTATTCAGGAGACGGTTCGAACCGGAACCATCGCCATCGAAAACGCGCACGTGATGGCGGGAAATAAATAGGGTAAAACGGCATTTGCCGAATAGATTATTAATTGGAGGAAGAAAAATATGGCGAAGATGTATTACGAGGCGGACTGCAACCTCGCGCACCTCAAGAACAAGACCGTCGCGGTCATTGGCTACGGCAGCCAGGGGCACGCGCACGCGCTGAACCTCAAGGAGAGCGGCGTGAACGTGATCGTTGGCCTCTACGAGGGCAGCAAGAGCTGGAAGCTCGCAGAGGAAGCGGGGCTGAAGGTCGCAACCGCGAAGGACGCCGCCAAGAAGGCGGACGTGGTCATGATCCTCGTCAACGACGAGAAGCAGTCCGCGCTCTACTATGAGAGCATTGAGGCCGGACTTTCCGAAGGAAACACGCTCGTGTTTGCGCACGGGTTCAACATTCACTTCGGCCAGATCGTTACGCCCACGAATGTGGACGTGATCATGGTCGCGCCCAAGGGCCCCGGTCACACCGTCCGCAGCGAATATCAGCGCGGCGCGGGCGTTCCGGCGCTGATTGCCATGCAGCAGGACTACACCGGTAAGGCAAAGGAAACCGCGCTGGCGTATGCCGCGGGCATTGGCGCGGCGCGCGCGGGCATTCTGGAAACCACCTTCCGCGAGGAGACGGAGACCGACCTCTTCGGCGAACAGGCCGTGCTCTGCGGCGGCGTGACGGAGCTCATGCTCGCCGGGTTTGAAACGCTGGTTGAGGCGGGTTACGCGCCGGAGAACGCCTACTTCGAGTGCATCCACGAGATGAAGCTCATCGTCGACCTCATCTACGCGGGCGGCTTCGAGCGCATGCGCTATTCCATCAGCGACACGGCGGAGTACGGCGATTACGTCACCGGCAAGCGCATCATCACCGAGGAAACGCGCAAGGAGATGAAGCGCGTGCTGACCGAGATTCAGGACGGCACCTTTGCCCGCGACTGGATCCTCGAGAACCGCGTCGGCCGCCCGCATTTCAACGCGATGAAGCGCCAGAACGCCGAGACCCAGCTAGTCAAGGTCGGCCAGCAGCTCAGAAGCCAGATGACCTTCCTCAAAAAATAGACAGAAGCAGGAACTA
Organism: uncultured Christensenella sp.; assembly: GCA_964509485.1. GTDB lineage: Bacteria > Bacillota > Clostridia > Christensenellales > CAG-138 > UBA7703. The sequence continues at coordinate 32,824 of CAZDXW010000018.1, read as the reverse complement.
TGGGTGATTTATCCAAGGCGCGGTCGGCCTTCGACTCGCTGACGGTCTACCGAAATCTGCTTTCCGACGAAACGGTGTCCCGCTTTCTTCGCCTCCTCACGGCGGCGGAGGGCGGAGACGCCGCTTCGTTTTGCGCGGCGTACGGCGAGTTCTTCTATTCACTATCGAGTCGGGAGATGGGGCTGAACCTTGCGGATTTGCTGGAGCGGCTTGTTCGGCTGGACGAAAACGCGTTTAGCCGCGCGGCGGCGAGCGGGGAACAAGGAAAGGTATACAACCTGCTGCGCAAGGCCGCGGAATATGACCTCGCGGCCATTGCAACACTCGCCAGTTTCTCCGCAAACGATCTGAAAACTGCCGCCGACGGGGCGCAAAATGAGGCAATCGCCGCGCTGCCGGAGTATGATACGGATGAGAAGGGCTTGTTTTTCACGCAGAACTGTTTCGAAATGATCCACGATTTGGAGTGGTTTTACAAAAAGTGCGGCTTTGGCCGATTTGCCGAATTTGACGCGTTTCGCTGGTCGGGCGAGCTGGTCGGCGTTTCCAACGCGGACCCGGTGCGGCTACGTGACCTGAAGGAATATGAATACGAGCGTGGGCTGGTCGTTTCCAACACGCTGGATTTTCTGGAGGATCGCGGCGGCGGCAATCTGCTGCTCTACGGCGACCGCGGTACGGGAAAGAGTTCCACCGTCAAAGCGTTGGCAAACGAATATCGCGACAGGGGCCTGCGCATCGTGGAGATTCCGTTGAACCGCCTGCCGGAGCTTCCGGCGGTCATTGAGACGCTGCGATCGGTTCCGCTGAAGTTTTTGCTGTTTCTGGACGACGTGAGTTTTTCAGCGGACGACGAATCGTTCTCCTCCTTAAAGTCGGTGCTCGAGGGCGGCGTTGTTGCGCGACCGGAGAACTGCCGCGTCTACGCAACCTCCAACCGCAGGCACCTCGTGAAGGAAACATTTTCCGAGCGAAACGCGGACGACGTCCACGCCGGGGATACGATGCAGGAAAAGCTCTCCCTCGCCGACCGGTTTGACCAGACCATCAGCTTTTTCGCGCCGAATCAGGCGCAGTATTTCGCAATTGCCCGTTCGCTCGCGTCGGATCGCGGACTGGGCGTTCCGTTGAAGACGCTCGAACGCGCCGCCGCACAGTGGGCGCTGCGAAGCGGCGGACGAACGCCGCGCGCCGCCAGACAGTTTGTGGACTGGGCGCAGGCGCAGACGGAGCAGGGGCGAACGCTGCTGGAAGACGAATCGGAATAGAAAACAAAGTGAATACAAAAAAACGGCTTCGATGCGAATCGAGGTCGTTTTTGATGTGTGCTTGTGTATTTTATTCTGCGGCGGAGCGAATGACCCGCGCAATCTCGCCGAGCATCTCCTCCGTGAGACCCGGATACACGCCGACCCAGAAGGAGTCGTTCATGATTCGGTCCGTGTTCGGCAATTCGCCGATGGCGCGGTAGCCGGTTTTTAAGGCGCGCAGTTCGTCGAAGCAGGGGTGCTTGATCAGGTTTCCGGCAAAGAGCATGCGCGTTTGAATGTTGCGCGACTCCAGCGCGGAGACGACTGTTGCGCGGGAGAGCCCGTTCTGACAGGTCATCATGAACCCAAACCAGCTTGGCTTGCTGTTCGGGCAGGCCTCCGGCAAAATCAGCCGGTCGGAGACGGATGCAAGCTCGCGCTTGAGAAAATCGAAGTGTTCCCGCCGCCGCTCGATGAACGAGGGCAGTTTTTTAAGCTGCGCGCAGCCGATGGCCGCCTGCATATCCGTCGCCTTGAGGTTATAACCAAAGTGCGAATAGACGTATTTGTGGTCGTAGCCCAGCGGCAGCTCGCCATACTGGCGGTCGAACCGGTGGCCGCAGAAGTTGTCCTTGCCAGAGGGGCAAACGCAATCGCGTCCCCAGTCGCGCAGCGAACGGACAATCTTTTCGAGCAGGCGGTCGTTCGTATACACCGCGCCGCCTTCGCCCATCGTCATATGATGCGGCGGGTAGAAGCTGGAGGTGCCAATGTCCCCGATTGTGCCGGTGTAGCGTTCTTCGCCGTTGAAGGTATAGCGCGAACCGAGCGCGTCGCAGTTGTCCTCAATGAGCCATAGGTTGTGCTGTTCGCAAAATGCCTTGACGGCGGTTAGGTCGAAGGGATTGCCGAGCGTATGCGCCGCCATAACCGCGCGCGTCTTCGGCGAGAGCGCGGCTTCGAGCTGAGTAGTGTCGAGGTTGTACTGCGGAATCGTGACGTCCACGAACACGGGTACCGCGCCGTATTGAATCATCGGCGCGACGGTGGTCGGGAACCCGGCCGCAACCGTAATGACCTCGTCCCCCGGAAGAATCCGCCGTTCCTTGAGCAGCGGGGAGGTCAGCGCCATAAACGCCAGCAGATTGGCGGACGAGCCGGAGTTGACCAGACAGGCGAACTTCACGCCGAGAAACGCGGCGAACTCCCGCTCAAACTGGTCGGCATAGCGCCCCGCGGTCAGCCAGAAATCCAGCGAACTGTCGACGAGCGCGGTCATCTCTTCCGCGTCGAACACGCGCGAGGCGTAAGGAATCCGCCCGCCGGGCGTGTAGGGCTTGGGCTGCTGGTAGGTTTCGCAATATTTGGCAACGAGGGTTAGAATCTCTTCGCGCGCCTCGCGTTCGGTCTGTTGTTTCGGCATGCAATACTCCTGTTTCTATTATTAGAATGATGCGCGTATTAGAATGATGCGCGGTCAAACGCGCGAACCTGCTTGAGCATACAGGCGCGAAGATCCGCGCCGTCGCGATAGGCCTTTGCCCAGTCCACCGTGTTGGAAACCGCTTCGGCAATGTGCCAGCGTGGCGTCCACCCGAGACGCTCGGCAATCTTCTCACAGTTGAGGCGGAGAAAGGTGGCCTCGTGCGGCCCGCCGTCCGGCCGGTGCTCCCAGCGCTGGCCTTCGCCCCATGCGTCGCAGAACAGCGTGGTCAGCGCGCCGGTCGTCACGCAGTCCTCCATGTCGGGGCCGATGTTGTAGTGATCCGCTGCCGAAGGCGATTCGTACTGCCGACGGGCAATCGTGAGGTACGCGTCCAGCGGGTCGAGCACATGCTGATACGGACGAATGGAGTTGGGGTTGCGCACGACGATGGGCTCCTTCCGATACGCCGCGCGGATACAGTCCGGCAAGATGCGGTCGCGTGCGAAGTCGCCGCCGCCAATCACGTTGCCCGCGCGCGCGGTGGAAACCGCGACGCCCGAAGCACGCAGAAAACTGTTTTGGTAGCTCTCGGTCACGATTTCCGAGCAGGCCTTCGACGAGGAATACGGATCGTACCCGCCGAGCGGGTCATTCTCTCGAAAGGCGTCGTTTGTCTCGTTGTTTCGATAGACCTTGTCGGTCGTCACGTTGACGAGGCTCTTTACCATATTCGACTGCCGAACACATTCGAGCAAATGCACGGTGCCCATCACGTTGGTATCAAACGTTTCCACCGGCGCGCGGTAGCTCTCGCGAACGATCGGCTGCGCCGCCAGATGCAGCACAATCTCCGGCTTCGCTTCGTCAAACGCACGCTTCAACGCGGCGAAATCGCGAACATCGCCAAGGATGGAGTGCATCTCCTTGTCCAAGTGGAGGAGCGAAAAGAGGTTTGGTTCGTCCTGCGACGCGAGCGCATAGCCCGTCAGTTCCGCGCCGGCTTCCAGCAGCAGCAGCGACAGCCAGGCGCCTTTGAACCCGGTATGCCCGGTGAGGAAGACGCGCTTGCCGCGATAAAACGAGCGATCCGACATGCTACCACCTCACCCAGGGGGCTTTCTTTGTTGCGATCAGCTCTTCGAGCGCGAGTTTGTCACGCAGGGTATCCATACACTGCCAGAACCCCTCGTAGGTGTAGGCGGAGAGCTGCCCGTCCCGCGCGAGGCATTCGAGCGGGTCGCGCTCAAAGATGGTTTCATCTCCGGCAATGTAGTCGAACACCTGCGGCTCGAGCACCATATATCCGCCGTTGATCCAGCCGCCGTCCGCCTTGTTCTTCTCGACAAACGAGGTAATGGCGTTGTTGTCGCTTAACCCCAGCACGCCAAATCGCCCGCCGGGTTGGATGGCAGTCAGCGTTGCGAAGGTGTTGCACTTGCGGTGGAAGGCTTCCAGCTCATTGAGATCGATGTCGCAAACGCCGTCGCCATAGGTGAGCATGAATGGCTCGTTGCCGACGAATTTTTGAATGCGCTTGATGCGCCCGCCCGTCATGGTGGAAAGCCCGGTGTCTACAACGGTGACCCGCCAGGGCTCGGCAACGTTGTTGTGTACTTCGATGAGATTGTCCTGTGAAAAATCGAAGGTAATATCGGAGCGATGCAGGTAATAATCCGCAAAATACTCCTTAATCACGTGCTGCTTGTATCCGGCGCAGATGATGAAATCATTGTAGCCGTAATAGGAATAGCTCTTCATGATGTGCCAGAGAATCGGCTGGTCGCCAATCTCAATCATCGGTTTGGGTTTCAGATGGCTTTCTTCCGAAATGCGCGTGCCATATCCGCCGGCGAGAATGACAACCTTCATTGAAACTACCCCCGTTGCCTGTAATCGTTTATTCTGCTTCATTATAGCATAACGCGTGCGGCGAAATCACCTCAAACTGGATAAAAAAAGACCGCGTGGACAATTGCACGCGGTCTTGAGTTGCTTCTTGTTTAACGGACGAGTCCCATTTGCAGGAGGAGATCCCGCTCGTTCATGCCCGTCCGATGCCGGTAGCTGTGGAACAACAGCAGTTGTTCTTCCGTGATAGCGCCCGTGTCGTAGAGTGTGTCCGCGAGGCTCTTTGCCTGCGCGGCATTCGAGCCGTTGTGGAACATCTGGTTCAGTCCCGTTTCAATCGTTTGCTGCGAGGCAAAGACCGCGCGAATCGGGCAGCCGCAGTCGGTTCGAAGCGCCGTCTGCGCGTCGTTCGGGCTTTGGTCGCAAAACGCGATGACAAAGCCTTCCTTCGTTTTTAAGAGCGGCAGCACCAGTTGGCTTCGCAACAGGGATTCTTCAAACTGCCCCGCATAGCGCCAGGGTGCATAGTCGCCAAGGTCAGCCGCTTTCACGAACGGAATATGCTTGACGGCGGACAGCGCGTCGAGCAGCTGCTCCTCACTCAACAGGCCGTGCTCGCGCAGATAGGCGCCGATCTTTTGCCGGGTTAGCGCAGCGCGCAGCAGCGCGGACGAGAGCTCCCGAATGGAGAGATAGCCCTTTTCCAGCAGGATGTCGCCGAGGTTGCGCTGGTAGCGCTGCAGCGCCTGCTTGCTCAGAAACTGGTGGTCGGTCTTGGACCAGGCGAGCTTCTTTGGTGCGGACGCTTCCGCCGGAGCGGCTTTCTTCTCCTTGCGCGTCTGCCGTTTGGCGCCGCCTCTTCTTGCGGCGTTGTATTGCCGGTAGGCACGGAGGGTTGCCGCAAGGTTGATGATGTTGCCCCAGATGAGGCGCAGCGGCATCAGCGGCGGCAGCAGACAGCCGAAGAATACGCTGCGTAGTCCGTATACCCGATAGATGGCGGCGATGCGGAAGGCCTGGCGTTCCAGCATCATGAACGTCACAAACACGCTGAGCCACCAGGAGAGACTAAAGATCGGGTAGATCGGCAGCAGCGGCACGAACAGCGAGACGATGAAGTACACCAGCAGCGGATAGCCGACCATTGCGAGCAGGTTTGCAATCTTCGCCTTGCTGTCTTTATAGAGCGTGTAGCGCGCGGAAACGGGCAAGCCGTTGGACGCAAAGATTTCGCGGAACCGGAACGACTGCATCGTGATTCCGAGAATCCAGCGGGACTTCTGTCGCACCGCGGTCTTGAAGGTGTTTGGGAACATGCTGCGCGTCGCAATGAAGTCCCAGTGCAGGCGGTTGTCGTTGCCGACGCGGGGAATCTGCTCGAGCACGTAGTAGAGTTGAATGCCCTTTTCGTAGAGCGTCAGCGATACGCGGTAGTCCTCGGTCAGGCTGTCCTGCGGCAGGATGTCCCCGTCTCCAAACAGGTCCAGCACATCATGCGAAAGCACAAATCCGGTTCCGGCGGAGGGTACGAACGCCCCGCTGCTGTAGCGGCCGACCATGGTCGTAAAGTGGTTCTCCGCGAATTCGTCCGCATAGGTCGAGGCGGTGATGTTGCGGAAGAAGTTGGAAAACCGCGGCATCGGCATCAGCGGAAACACCGGAAACTGAATCGCTTTGTGGGTGTCCAGCAGGTAGTTGGTAACCTTGAACTCATACGGATGCACAACATCCTCCGAGTCGTGAATGCTCAGGGAAGCAAATCGCCAGCCGCGCTCCTCTTCAAAACGGCGAATCGAGCGGTAGATGTAGTTGATGTTCTGCGCCTTCGAGGTCGGTCCCGGCGTATCGTTGATGACGACATGCACGTTCGGATACCGTGCGGCAAGGGACTCCGCAACCGAAATGGTTGCCGGATCGTTCGGGTATACGCCAAGAAAGATGTGGTACATCGACTTGGGGTATAGAACGGACGACAGCACATTGTCGATCACGTCCCCCAGAACGTTGTCCTCGTGCCAGGCGGCGATGGCGATGGCCAGCAGCTTGGGCGGGGTAGAATCCAGCTTGTGCAGGTCCAGCAGCTGCTCCTTATAGGAACGGCGACGGAACAGACCCGCGATATCCCAGACGAAATCGTCGATGCCCATCAATAGGTACAGAACGACGATGATCAGTCCGATCAATAAAAGTATATTTGCAGTGCTCATATAACACGTCTTCTTTCTGCTGCGTTCATTAAAATAACAACGAAGCAACGAATCGCTGTGAGTTTATATTATCATAAACAGTTAAGCTTTGAAATGTTAATTTATAGGCGCGGCTATATAAAAAAACAAATATAACCCTAAAATAGGCGGAATTTTCGATGTTTCCATGTAACAATATCACACAATCCAATGAAAAATGCCTCCGAAGGTCGTATTCCGCGAGAAACAGGGGTGCTTATTTACCGTTAGGCAGCGAATGTGTGGCTCAATACGCATGGATTGGAACGTTTAATTCCTGCGCTCCATGGCTCTACGCAGGCAGGTCGTGAGAGCTGTTGCGCCAAAGCTGCTTCGATGCATTTCTTACGATGAAACACGCAAATGGTCAGCGGGAGCGGGAGAGGCATGTATGAAAAATGTAATACCACACATGGTACCATCCGGAGACCGTTTTTTGACACGAAAAGCATCCTCCTACCAGAACAACGGAGTTTCATTTTTTTACGAAAGAAAACGACTCGTCTAAAAGCCCAGATTCTATGCGGGTTTACCGGGAAAATACATCTTTTCAACCTGAAAATTCGTTACAGAAACTGATAGTTCCCAAATTTTTCGTGAAAAACCGCAAAAAGTGCGCAAAAAACGCAAAAAGGCCAATAAAACGGGCTTAAATTTATCACAAAGTAACGAGAATGTAATATGGCATGTATATACTGATGCCAATCATTCTAGGATTCTATACGGGTCATTCCAGTTTCTACGGCACGAATTTGATCGCGAGGGAAGACGCATGAAGAAGTCTACAAAATTCGCAAAGATCATCAGCATCATGCTTTGCCTGATGATGGTTCTTTCGCTGTTTCCGGCAACCGCGCTGGCAACCACCGACACGGAAGGGAGTGGCGACGCGGTCACAACTCCGCCAACGACTACCGAAACACCCACCGATCCTCCGGAGGATCCTCCCAAAGAGGAAGGTTCGGAGCCCACGGATCCGCCTACGGACCCGCCAGTGGACGAAGAACTGCCTCCGGACGAGGAATTGCCGTCGGATGGCGACGTTCCCCCCGCTTCGGAATTTGTCGTAACCTTCCACGCGAATGGGGAAGTGTTTCTGACGGTCTCCGTCACGGGAGGCAACGCGGTTTCGGAACCGGAGAAAACGCCGGCCGCGCCGGAAGGAATGGAGTTCTCCTATTGGTATTCCACCGATGAGAGCACCTCGTATAGCTTCGGTGCAGCGGTTACTGGTGATTTGGATCTGTATGCGAAGTTTACCGAAATTACCACGGATGGTGAAGATACCACAGATGGTATGGCCGGTAGAATGGCTATCGCTGCCAGCATGGGTGGCATTGAAGATCCGGCGGCGATCCTTTGGACCTATCATTACGTGGTCAACGGAGCGGAGACCGGCTTCCAGACACTCGTGAGCGGTGAAACGCTCGTGGAGCCCGCCGCGCCTACGCCGAACGCGGGTGAGCGCTTCGTTGGTTGGTTTGACGGGGACACGCAGTTTACCGCGTTTACGACGCAGACCTTCGACGTCGCGGGAGACACCGTTCTGACCGCGCGATTCACGACAGCCTACTATGCGTTCTTCCATAACAAAGACGGCGCGGTCATTGAGACCCGCCTGCCCGGCGCGGACAATTTGGTTTCGACGGCAAACGTGCCGAACCTGATTCTCGGCGAAAACGAACAGCTCACCGGTTGGTCGACCACGAGCGGCGGCACGACGGACGTTGGCGCAACCGTTTCGGTTACGGGTGCGAATGTCGATCTATACCCGATCGTAAAGACCGTGGTGTGGATTACCTTTGACACCGCGGGTGGAACCTATCTTCCGCCGATGGCCATTGGAAAGGGAGACTACTTATCGCTTCGTATTGTCGAAGACTATATTGAAGCACAGACCGGTTCCGATACCATTACGCGAGACGGATACGATTTTGTACACTGGGTCGCGAATGGCGGTTACTTTGTCTTCGGATGGATCAACGACAACATGACGCTGACCGCCATCTGGATGGAAGAGTCGGTGCCCTATACGGTCGTCTATTGGAAGCAGAGCCTCGAGGGCGGCGACAACTACTATATCGATTCGACTACCTCGCGTAACGCCGATGCTGGAGAAGTTGTTTCCGCGAGCAGCTCGGATCAATCGAAGTTTGCGGGATTCACATTTGTGAGCGCCAAGTCCCCGGCGGTTACCGTTGCGGCGGACGGCAGCACACAGCTGAATCTGTATTACAACCGGAAGAATTGCAGCCTTGACTTCCAGGTTCCTGTGGTGAACGGAAGTCACTACGAAGGCAATTACAATTCGCTGACCAAGAAAACCGGCGTGACCGGCGCTGCCATCGGCTACTGGCCGAGCACTTCGGAACTAACGATTCTGAGCAACTATGTCTTCCTTGGCTGGTACACGAAGAAGTCCGGCGGCGACGAAGTGCAGCGGTTTGATACCTTTGAGAACACCGGAAACGCGGTGTTCGACAGCAACGGAAATCTGACGTTGTATGCGCGCTTTGACGACGTTGCGAACAACGAGCGCAGCTTCACGGTCAACCACTATCTCGAAACCGCCCCGGGCGTGTATTCGAGTACGCCGAATGCTTCCCGCAGCTATACCTATAATAAATACAACGTTACACAGACATATACGTTCAGCAACGCGTACAGCGGATATAACGTACGCTCCTACACCACAAATGCGAATTCGTCCAAAACGAACATCAGCTCCGGCGACTGGATTTGGATCAATCCGGTTGGCGGAACAAGAATCACGGTGGTGAACGTTTATTACACCATTAACAAATACAACCTCTCGATCTACAACGGCTCGACGAGGATCAGCTCCAACGACGTCGTGTATCTGACCTCGTTGAGCGGATATCAGCCGGCGACGACGCCGGATCGTCCGAGCGGTGTTGATCCGGCTGCCAGCTGGGCCGGTTGGTATACCACGTCGAACGGGATGCCCGGCAGCGAGATGAACTGGAACAGAACAATGCCCGCGGGCAACCTCTCCGTCTACGGCGTTTGGAAGACGCCGGTGTACACGGGCGTTGCACATCTGACGCCGTACGGCACGTCCGGCGGAACCTATGCGCTCGGCAACATTTCGTATGGCGGCAAGGTGAGCACCAGTGCGCTGAACGCTGCGGAAGCGCAGGCACGGCTGAACCCGCCGCATGCGGGAGATACCTTCGTCGGTTGGGTGCAGATGGTCGGCGGTTCGATGACCACGTTTAATCCCAATACGCCTGTCTATGGCAACATTGAAATCTACCCGAACTGGACCAGCAGCGTTCGCTACACGGTAGCCTACGTGCTGAACACCACTGGCACGGCTCCGGTTGACGCGAACCGCTATGCGCCGGGATCGCAGGCGTTTGTGCTTGCGTTTGGTTCCGACGTAACGGCGCCGAGCGGAAAGGTGTTTGTGGGCTGGAAGTCCGATCTGGACGGCAAGGTCTACTATCCGGGCGGATCGGTCATCGTTTCCAATAATGTGACGCTGACCGCACAGTGGGCGGACGAAGCGCCGAAGGTTCGCGTTACCTATTATGGCAACGGCGGCACCTTGGGCGACGGCGTAACCACCTCGTTTGACGGCGCCTGGGTGGCAAACAATACCTATTATAATCTGGACGACAACGGCTTTACCCGCACCGGATACACCTTTGAAGGGTGGAATACGAAGTCGGACGGCAGCGGCAGAACCTATCAGCCGCGCGATGCGGTATTGCTGGGCATGAGCGGAACCGTTTCGGGACTCTTCGCAGTATGGGAACCGATTGGCTATGCGGTGCGCCTGTCGTTGGCAGTACCCGGAACGGCGAGCGCGCTGACCGGAGCAGGCGACTACGACTACCATACCGATGCAACGCTGAGCTGGACGCCCGCGAGCGGTTATCTAACCGTGAAGGTGACCGACAACGGCACCGACATTCCGATGTCCGGCAACAGCTACACAATCAACGCAATCGAAGAGGAGCACGACGTTGTCGTAACGCTGGAGCAGCAGGTCTACATGCTGACCTACGTTGCGCGAAACGGAACGCCGGATGAGTCGATGGAATCGGTCGTCTGGGATGCGCCGTTCACCGTAGCCGACAATATGTTCTCCTTTGCAGGGAACTACTTCCTCGGCTGGAGCCTGAATCCGAGCGCGACGGCGCCGGATCCCGCCTACGCGCCGGGAACGGAAATTGCGCATATGCCCGCGAGCGACGTGAAGCTCTATGCCGTCTGGGGAACGAAGACCGCGCTGACGATTACGTCCAACGGCGACACCTTCGGCTTTGATGGTGACGAACACGCGGTCAGCGGCTTTGCATCCAGCATCAGCGGGTTGACGTTCGAAAACATCTCCGCTGGCGCAGCGGGAACCAGCCCGGGCGAATATCCAGCGGCGTTCATCGGCACGGAAGACCTCGTCATCAAGCGCGCGTCGGATGGAGCGGTCGTAACCGAACAGTACAGCGTTTCCTATATAGAAGGAACGCTGTCGATCGATCCGCAGGTCATCTACGTTGACAGCATCAACGGCGAGGAATATGCCAGCGAGCACGTTGCGTTTGGCACGGGCGACGCAAGCTACTCGACCACCCCGCCGAGCAACGTAACCGACGTGGACGGCAACCATTATTACTGGGACGGCACCTACGATGTGTTGCCCGGTGATCCGGCGGCGAGTAATCTAACGAGCAATCTCATCATTAGGGCAAACTATACAGCGAACAAGACGCTGGTGATCACCGGTAAATCGGTGTTCCTGGATTACAACGGTGAGGAGCAGCAGGTCACCGAAGCGGAGCTTTCTGAGTCGGGTCTGGATGTTACGGGTTACAAGGTCCTTGGCGTGGGAACCAACGTTGGCGAATACGACGTGAACGTGACGCTTGATTCGGTTCTGATTCTCAGCGGCGGCGTGGACGTTACCTATCAGTATGACGTCGTCATCGTGCCGGGCAAGCTGACCATTCTGCCGATCGAGATGAACGTTTCGGCCACCGGATTCAGCGGACCGTATGATGCGTTAAGCCACAGCATTCTCGTCACCGTGAACGAACCGGTTGGTTCGGCGGAAACCCAGATTGCCTACAGCTACAGCGCGCATAAGAAACCGGAGGGGTACCGCTTAACGGAGAGCCCGTCCATCAGAAACGTTGCCGGTAGTCGGACGATCTACTTCGTTGTGACGAATCCGAACTACCTGCCGTACTTTGGCAGCGCGGATATCTCGATTACCGCAATCCCGATTACTCTTCAGGCGCAGAGCCAGAGCTGGGTGTATGACGGAACCGATCATACCTGGCAGTATTACGACATTGCCTCCGGCAGCTTCGTCGGCAGACAGGGAATTGCGACTGCAATCTTTGATGCGGCGAGCCATATCACCAACGTCGGCCCCAGCGTAGCAAACACGATTACGGGCGTTACGCTGAAGGCGAACACCAACGCGGGCAACTACAACATCACGTTCCTGCCCGGAACGCTCTCGGTAACAAAAGCGCCTGCGCCGAGCCTGACGGTAACGGATACAACGGCGCTCTACGACGGCAGGACGCATTCGGTCGCAATTGACACCACGGGACTTCCGTCCGGAACCGAGCTGTACTACAGCCGTACCGGCGGAACCGACCTAACGGCATACACGCTTGGCGAATATGCGGGCGTAGACGTTGCGGATAGCGGTTTGGTGTACGTTGCCGCGGTGAACCCGAACTACGAAACGGCGTTTGGCAGCGCACGGCTGACCATCACGCCGCGCAGCATAACGCTCACCTCGGACACGGCAAGCAAGGTCTACGACGCAGAGCCGCTGACCGCGCCGAAGGTGACACTGAGCGGCGACGGTTTCGCCAGCGGCGAAGGGTTCGCAACGGAACCGACGTCCACGACCTCGCTGACCAATGCGGATCGAATTGACAACGCGTTTACCGTTCCCGCACTTGCGGATGGAACGGACTCCAACAACTATACGATCAGCACGGTCTTTGGAAAGCTCACGGTTCGGCAGCGTTACGTCCTGATTATCGTGGACGACGCGACGAAGAACTTTGGCGATCCGGACCCGGCTTACACTTACCAGTTCGGCACGGGCACATACTATGGCATGGAGTTTTACCCCGTGCTTGCGGCAGACCTGCCCGGAGCGGCAATCAGCATCTACCGTGACGACTTGACGTCGGCAACGGCGGAAGATCCCGGCGAGCATACGTCCAAGCTCTATGTCCGGCTGGGTGCGGGTTCTACAATCTTCAACCGGAACTACCTGGCCTGGAACCTGAACGGAACCCTGACGATCAACCCGCAGATTACGTACCTCACCGGCACGACGGACGTCGTCACCGGCATGCCCGCAACGCAGTGGACGCCATATGACACCACCGCGACGTTGAGCACCGGCGCAACCGCGGTTCGGACTGGCTATACGCTGACCGGCTGGCTGGATGCAACCAGCTCAACCGCCTATGCGCTCGGCGCGACAATTCCGAACCACCAGAAGAACCTGGCGCTCACCGCGCAGTGGACGCCGAACGTCTACAGCGTTACCTTCCAGACCGGAACCGGCGCGGCGGTGGCCAACATGCCCGCCAACATTCCGACCGTGGCATACCTCACCACCGTAACGCTGCCGGCCGCTATCCCGACGCGCGTTGGCTACACGTTTGACGGCTGGGTCACGACCGAGGTGGATGGCGTTGCGCGGACCTATGGCGCGGGCGGAACATTCGTGATGCCGAACAACGGGGTCACGCTCACCGCGGCCTGGGCGCCGAATCTCTACACGGTGACCTATCTGTCGAACTTTGCGGGCGGCGGAAGCTTTGTGGACGGCGCATACGCGATGCTCGACAACGTAACGGTCGCGGGCAACGGCTTCACGAGGCGCGGCTACCGCTTCCTCGGCTGGAGCGCATCCCCGACGGGCGCGGTTACGTCTCAACCCGGCGGCACGTTCGTGATGCCCGCGGAACCGGTTCGCTACTACGCGCAGTGGCAGCAGCTTGAGTACCGCGTGGACTACTACGTAACGGGCGGCACCACCGCACAGTTGAATGGCACTTCGCCGTACGCAACCTACACCGGCCTGCACTATGGCGACCCGATGCCCATACCGAATGATCCAACCCTGGACGGCTACACCTTTAACGGTTGGACGGGCCTACCCACCACCGTGCCGGAAGGCGGACTCCGCGTGAACGGCTCGCTCGTTCTGCAGTCGCAGGTTGCGCCGCTGACGGAGCGGATTGACGACCAGACGACGCCTCTTGCCGGTAAGAGCGGAATTCCGCTCTGGGCAATCCTCGCGGGCGCCGGTCTACTCGGACTTGGGCTGCTCTGGCTCCTCTTGCTGTTGGCAAAGCGCCGCAAGGAAGAGGAAGAACAGCAGGGCGCAAAGTAAGCGACCGCCCCGACTGAACCATCCCGATACACCGGGATGAAACCCAAATGACTTAAAGCGCAAGCAGGCCTTCCACGCAAATCACGCGGGAGGCCTGCTTTCTTTTATAATTATAATGAGAAACACCATCAATTCGGGATTTTTGCAACAATGTCACAGGCGGGCATCCTCGTGCCGTTGACAAACCGAAACAGCGTGGTAATGTATTAGATAGAAGCGTCTAACTATACTTTCAGGTGACACAACAAGGCAGAACGACGCAATGGATCTTATATAAACAAAAATCTGAATCGGAGGAACAGGATATGAACACGCAAGTGATTTCGAAGATAACCGCAAGAGAAATTCTGGACTCGCGCGGCAACCCCACCGTAGAGGCGGAGGTAACGACAAGCGGCGGTATCGTCGGTTGGGCGGCGGTGCCTTCCGGTGCGTCGACCGGCGCGTATGAGGCGCTGGAACTACGGGACGGCGACAAGGGCCGCTACAAGGGCAAGGGCGTGCTGAAAGCCGTGTCCAACGTGCATACAATGCTCGCGCCCAAATTGATCGGCATGGATATCACCGACCAGCGCGGCATTGACCACGCGATGCTCGCCATCGACGGCACGGCGGACAAGAGCCGCGTCGGCGCAAACGGCATTCTCGCCGTATCGCTCGCGGCGGCAAACGCGGCGGCAAAGTCGCTCGACTTGCCGCTGTATCGCTACATCGGCGGGGCAAACGCGCATGTGCTGCCCGTGCCAATGATGAACGTCATCAACGGCGGCAAGCACGCGGACAACAACATCTCCAGCCAGGAGTTTATGATTATGCCGGTCGGCGCGCCCAGCTTTGCGGAGGGGCTGCGCTGGGGTGCGGAGGTATTCCATACGCTCAAGGGCATTCTCCAGAAGAAGGGGCTGAACACGTCCGTCGGCGACGAGGGCGGCTTTGCGCCGAACCTCTCTGGCGAAGAAGAGGCGCTCGAGACGCTGCTGGAAGCGATTTCGGCCGCGGGCTATGTACCCGGCAAGGACTTTATGCTCGCGATGGACGCGGCCTCGACCGAGATGTTCGATGAAGCGAAGAAGGCGGGCAAGGAGGGTAATTACCTCTTCTGGAAGACCGGCACACTCAAGAGCCGCGACCAGATGATTGCCTATTGGTCCGATCTGGCCAACAAGTACCCAATTATTTCTCTGGAGGACGGCCTCGCGGAGGAGGACTGGGACGGCTGGAATCTGCTCAACCGAGAGCTGGGCGCGAAGATTCAGCTCGTTGGCGACGACCTGCTCGTAACCAACACGAAGCGCCTCGCCCGCTGCATTGCGGAAGGGGATGCGAACTCGATCTTGATCAAGGTGAACCAGATCGGCTCGCTGACGGAAACGCTGGAAGCCATCGAGATGGCACAGCGCGCGGGGTATACGGCGGTTACGTCGCATCGCTCCGGCGAAACGGAGGACACGACGATTGCGGATATCGCGGTTGCCACGAACTCCGGGCAGATCAAGACCGGCGCGCCTTCCCGCACGGATCGCGTCGCGAAGTACAATCGTCTGCTCCGAATTGAGGACGAGCTCGGCGCGGCGGCGCGCTACGCGGGCAAGCAGGCGTTCGGCAAGATTGGCGCGCGCATCGGCTGACGAGCACGCCTGAAACGTACACAAAAAGAGCCAGTCTCCAAATCGGAGGCTGGCTTTTTCGATGGGTGTGTTTTACTTCGCGGCGGGCTGTTCCCGGCTGCCGGGCTTTTCGAGCGGAATGGTTCCCGCGCGGCAGATCGGGCAGTCGTCCGGCTCATACGATTCAATCGTGAGTTTCTGCGCGGCGTAGACCGGCAGGGCAAAATCGCAATCTGCTGCGCGGCGATCCGCCACGCAACCGACGCCGACGACCTCCGCACCTAGATCGGTTAGCACCTTTACGGTTTCCATTGTGGATTTTCCGGTGGTGACCACGTCCTCCGCAATCAGAATCCGGTCTCCCTTGCCGACGGTGAAGCCGCGGCGCAGCTGCATTTCGCCGTCCTTGCGCTCGGTAAAGATGCTTTCGACGCCAAGCTGCCGCGCGAGCTCGTAGGAAACGACGATGCCGCCCATCGCGGGGCCGCAGACCTTCGTGATGCTCAGGTGCTTCACCTGCTCTGTGACGCTACTGAGCACTTGCTCGGCGAGCACGGGATGACAAAGCAGCTTTGCGCACTGGCAGTAGCCGCCGCTATGGCGGCCGGAGGAGAGCAGAAAGTGCCCCTCTAAAAACGCTTCGCACTGTTTCAAGATTGCTAGATTATCCGACATCGGTTTTCCTCCTTATATGATTCCGCAGATTTCCTGTAGATGGTTGAGCCGTTCTTTTGCACAGTAGGCCGAAAGTCCATCGATGATCTCCAGCATCGCGCCGGGGTTTGCAAACGTCATGGTGCCAATCTGCACCGCGCGCGCCCCCGCCATGAGAAACGCAATCGCGTCCTCCGCCGAGGAGATACCGCCCATTCCGACGACGGGAATCTGTACCGCGTGCGCAACCTGATGCACCATGCGAAGCGCAATCGGCCGAACCGCGGGGCCGGAGAGCCCGGCGTAGACGTTGTCGAACACGGCCTTCTTGCGCTTGACGTCAATCGCCATGCCGAGGAAGGTATTCACGAGGCTCAGCGCGTCCGCGCCCGCCGCTTCGCAAGCGCGCGCAACGGCGACCAGATCCGGCGCGTTCGGCGAGAGCTTGACCATCAGCGGATGGCGCGTAACCGCCTTGACCTTCTTCGTAATCTCCGCCGCCGTGTCGGGAAGCAGGCCAAAGGCCATGCCGCCCGCCTTGACGTTCGGGCAGGAGATGTTGAGTTCCAGAAAGTCGATGTCCGCCTCGTTGAGCAGCGACGCGCCTTCGAGATAGTCCTCCTCGCAGTGCCCGCCGAGGTTGCAGAGCACCACGGGTCCGAGCGAGCGGAGATAGGCCGCTTCGTGCTCCACAAAGTGCTTTACGCCGGGGTTCTCCAGCCCGATGCTGTTGAGCAGGCCGGAGGGGGTCTCGCAGATACGCTCGCCGCGGTTACCCGCGCTGCCGCGAAGGGTCAGTCCCTTGCCGCTGATGCCACCGAGGCGCGAAACGTCCATTCTCTGTGCATACTCGCGGCCAAATCCGAAGGTGCCGCTCGCGGCGATGACCGGGTTTTGCAAAGCGACGCCGCAGAGGTTGAGCGAAAGGGGATTAGAGGACATGGCGCACCTCCCGATAGTCGAACACCGGCCCGTCCTTGCAGACGCGCTTTGCGCCGCTTTGTGTCTGGCAGGTGCAGCCGAGGCACGCACCTACCCCGCAGGCCATGTGCTTTTCGAGCGAAACATAGAGCCGCGCGTTTGCCGCCTCCGCCTGCTCGGCCGCCGCACGAAGCATTGGCGCGGGGCCGCAGGCATAAAACGTTGCGTCGAGCGAAAAACCTACGTCGCGGGTAACGATTCCGCCAATGTTGGTATGAACCGAGCTGGCGTAGCGCTCGAAATCCGCCCGACAATAGGCTTCCTCGCGAAAACCGAGGTATACGTCGATCTGTCGCGCGGGGTCGCTTTTTCGCAGTTCCTTGACGAGTTGGTGCAGCGGGGCAATGCCAATGCCACCGCCGATCACGACCGCGCGGCCGGGTTCCAGCGGGAAACCAGTACCGTAAGGCCCCTGCGCATCGATTGCCTGCCCCGGCAACAGCGCGGCGAACTGCGCCGTTCCGCGCCCAACCGTTTGATAGACAAACGTGGTTTCGCCGCTCGTTTCGTCCGCTTCAAACAGGCTGATGGGTCGCCCCAGCAGCGGGTCGAGCGCACCTGGCACGCGCAGCAGATAGAACTGCCCCGCGCGGCCAAGCGGCACGCCGGAAATCGACATGCGGTAGATGCCCGGCGCGATCCATTCGTTCGATTGAATTATAGCCACTTGAGAATATCCTGCTTCATGTCGAGCACGGCCTGGCGGACGTATGCGGCGAAATTCTCGCCCTCCGTCTTGCCCTTGTGCGCGGTGATCAGCCCGCGGGAGGAGTTGACCACCCCGCGAATGCCGTCCTGAAAGAACCCGGCGATGTCCTTGCCCGTGCCGCCCTGTGCGCCGTAGCCGGGAATCAGCAGAAAGGTGTGCGGCAGCAGCGGGCGTATGCGCTCAAACTCCTCCGGATACGTTAGCCCGGTCACCGCGCCGATGGCGGAGAATCCGCTCTCGCCGAGGAACCGCTCGCCCCACGCGGACACCTTTCGCGCGGTGCGTTCGTAGAGCGTTTCGCCGTCCACCAGCAGATCCTGAAAGTCCTTGCCGCTGGGGTTGCTGGTTTTCACCAGCGCGAAGACGCCCTTGTCCTTCGCGAGATAGGGGTAGTAGGGGGAGACCGCGTCCTCGCCCATGAAGACGTTAATCGTCATCACGTCCGTTTCAAAGTCGCCGGAGAAGTGCGCTCTTGCGTACTGCTCGGCGGTGGAGGCGATGTCCCCGCGCTTCGCGTCCGTAATGGTCACGTTGCCGCGGGCGCGCGCGTATTGCAGCGTTTTGGCAAACGCCTGCATACCGTCGAGCCCCAGCGCCTCGTAGCAGGCGATCTGGAGTTTAAAGCAGCCCGCTTCGTCCTCCGTTGCGTCGATGATCAAACGGTTGAATTCAAAGAACTTTTCACCGTCCGACCAATCCTTCTGCTTGAGATAATCCGGTAGAAACGAAAGCTGCGTGTCGAGGCCGACGCAGACGGGGCCTTTTTGTTGCGCGGCGCGCACCAGTTTGTCCATGCTCATACTCAATAATCTCCTTCTATGCTGATTCGGTTGTTTGTTCTGTCGCGTCAGCCGATTTTTCCGTATTCGTAGCGTGTTTCGCCTTCCACAATCGTGGTTTGAACCCTGCCGCGCACCCGCCAGCCGTCAAACGGCGTGTTGTGCGAGCGCGAGAGCATTTGATCCTTGTGGACGAAGCCCTCTTCGTCCGCGGAGAGAATCGTGATGTCCGCGGGGTAGCCCGCCTGCAACAGCCCGGCTTTCCGGCCGAGGCGCTTTGCGGGCGCGAGCGAGGCCATTTCGGAGAGCCGCGTGAGCGGAATATTGTGCTCCGCAAAGACCTTCAGGAACACCTGCATGGCGTATTCAATGTTGGAGATGCCCGCCGCGCCGTTCGCCTTGTCCGCGTCGGTATGCGGCGCGTGGTCGGTGGAGAGGCAGTCGATCGTTCCGTCCAGAATGCCCTCGACCAGCGCGAGCGTGTCGCGCTTTGTGCGCAGCGGTGGATTGACCTTGTAGTCGCTGTCGAATCCGATCAGATGGTGCGGGGTCACCTCGCAGGTAATCGGCAGCCCTTCCGCCTTGGCGGCGCGAATCATATCTACCGTCTCCGCGCGGCTGATGTGGCCGACGTGAAGGTTGCCGCCTACCTCGCGCAGCAGCGCGATGTCCCGCGCGACGGTTGCCCGCTCCGGCTGGCAATGCGTACTGATCACGAAGCCATAGCGCGCGGAGTCGAGCAGGAGCTGGCGCATGAACTCGTCCGAGAGGATAGTCTTTCCGTCGTTGCTTACGAGTTTGGTCACGCGGCTCAGCGCGGCGCGGTCGGTCGGCGTTTCGTCGTTGAGCTGGCTTCCCGCAGCGGCGGCCTGCGTCAGGCGGCAGAGGTGCAGCGACGCGGCTTTTGCCTGATTCGCTTCGACCAGCGCGGGCGTTTCGATGACCGGATTGGTGTTTGCCATGGCGCAGAGGTGCGCATAGCCGCCCGCGAGTGCGGCCTTCATGCCGCTCTCCATCGTTTCCTTCTCCGGGTAGCCGGGATCGCGCAGATGGCAATGCAGGTCGATAAACGCGGGCATGAGTACGAGTCCGCGAACGTCCACCGTTCGATCCGCGCGCCTCCAGTTCAGCGGGCCGCAGAAGACGATTTCGCCGTTTTCGACCACGAGGTCGCCATAGCGATACCCGGTTGCGTCAATCAGGCGCGCGTTTCGATATTGCGTGATCATGTTGCGAGTCCCTCCCAGTTTAAAATTACAGATTACAGGCGCGTCCGCGCGTCGCAGTATTCGCAGGCGTATTGGTTCGTTTTAGCG
>CAZDXW010000018.1:0-12527 GCA_964509485.1 uncultured Christensenella sp. | reverse complement strand
TTACAGGCGCGTCCGCGCGTCGCAGTATTCGCAGGCGTATTGGTTCGTTTTAGCGTCCACCAGGTGAAAGTGAATGTCCTTAATGTGCTCCTGATTCGAGATGCAGCGCGGATTCTTGCAGGTCAGAATGCCCGTGACGGTCTCCGGCGGCGAGAGTTTGATTTTCTTGACGCAGACGCCTTCCTTTACGTAGCTGATGGTGACGTCCGGGTCGATGAGGCCAAGCACGTCCAGATTCAGCACCATATCCGTCTCGATTTTGATCAGATCCTTGCGACCCATCTTCGTGCTCTCCACATTGCGCATCAACACGACGACGCCGTCCAGCTGGTCGAGCCCGAGCTGAAGAAAAATCTTGTATCCGTGGTCGGCGCGAATGTGGTCGATCACGATGCCTTCCTTAAGTTTCGAAACGTTGATCATTCGTTGTTTCCTCCTCTGCTCAATTCGTTCAGGCGCGCGGTTCGTCTATGTTCAGCAGTTTCATGATGAGCGCCATGCGGATGTACATGCCGAACTTCACCTGCTCGAAGTACGCCGCGCGCGGGTCCGCGTCCACCTCGGTCGCGATTTCGTTGACGCGCGGCAGGGGGTGCATGACGATCATGTCCGGTTTGGCCAGCGCCATCTTTTCCATGGTGAGGATGAAGTAGTCCTTGAGCCGGAGGTATTCCTCCTCGCTGATGAACCGCTCGCGCTGCACGCGGGACATGTACAGCACGTCGAGCTGCCCGATGCAGCCCTCGAGGCTGGTTGTTTCGGTGTATTGCACGCCCTTTGCGTCGAGCTCTTCCTTTACAAAGGCAGGCATGGTCAGCTCTTCCGGCGAGATAAAGAGGAACCGTACGTTGGTAAACCGCGCAAGGCAGGTGGTCAGCGAGTGGATCGTCCGCCCGAACTTGAGGTCGCCGCAAACGCCGACCGTCAACCCGTCAAAGCTCGGTTTGTAGTGCCGAATGGTCAAGAGGTCCGTGAGGGTCTGCGTCGGGTGATGGTGCCCGCCGTCGCCCGCGTTGATCACGGGGCAGCCCGCGTAGCGGCTCATGAGCTTTGCCGTGCCTTCCTTGGGGTGGCGCACCACGATCAGGTCGGCGTACTGTCCAACCGTTCGCGCACTGTCCGCGATGGTTTCGCCTTTGGCCGTGCTTGAGGTGCTGGGGTCGGAAAAGCCCAGCGTGCTGCCGCCGAGGCGGAGCATCGCCGCGTCAAACGAGAACTTCGTTCGGGTTGAGGGTTCGTAAAACAGGCTCGCGAGGATTCTTCCTTTGCAGACGTCCGCATAGCGCGATGGGGTTTCGATGATGCGCTGCGCAAGCGCGATGAGTTCCTCCAGTTCCGACAAGGTCAGGTCGCTTGGCGCGATCAGGTGTTTGCATTCCAGCATCATTTCGGCACGCTCCTTTGATTTCGTTCAGTCCATTTCGATTTGGGCAAAAAAAAACACCGGTTCTTAAAAACCAGTGTTGAAAATCGAACGATAAATTGGAAGGGAAACGGATGAAACACGGATGACGCCAGAGCATTTTCTTCTAACGGGTTGCACTCTGCGCGGACTCATACCGTTTTGGCCTCCGTTCCTGTTTGACTCATTTTGGATAGAATACGTGATACGAAGTCGTTTGTCAATAAGAAGTTTTTGTTTTATTGATGTTGATCTTTCCTTGCATATCAACCTTAATGTATACTGGTAAAATACTCGAATTAAGAGTATAATGTTCGAAAAGAGCAGCTAACGATGCTCTGGATTTCGGCTTGACTACCAATGGTATTTCTTTGACTGGAAGGCTCAGAAAGGCAATGATAAGGGGATATTCGAAAGAAGATAGCGCTCTCTCTTTTTTTAGATAGGGCGTCGAGTGAATTACCATTGCAAAAATCAACAAAAGTGCTATGATTGTGTATCGATTCCAAGATTGTGTCATCAGAGGGGGAAAACAGCTGTCATACCACCGCATCAATGCTCGCGAAGGGGAAAGCCCTTTCGACGTTTATCGCAACGGTGTGTAAGCAAACAGTATGGAACAGAAAACCGAATATAGCGACCCATTGATCCAAAAGGTTCAGAAGCTGGCAATCGACGACGTTTGCTTGGCAATGAACTCCCGAATGAGCGGATTAACCAACGATGAAGTTGAGGATGCCCGCCGTACCTACGGCTTAAACGTCATCAGCGAAAAGAAGGGGAAGCCGGTCATTCTTACGTTGCTGGCAAATTTCGTGAGCCTCATGGCCATTTTGCTCTGGATTGGCGGTATTATCGCATTCTTTGCAAACATGGTCGAACTTGCGGTTGCCATTTGGCTGGTCAACATCATCAACGGCCTGTTCAGCTTCTGGCAGGAGTTCCGCGCGGGCAAAGCGACGGAAGCGCTGCGAAACATGCTGCCGAGTTATGCGCGCGTAATTCGCAACGGCGCGGAAGAGCGGATTCTGGCGCAGGAGTTGGTTCCGGGCGATGTGATGCTGCTGTCCGAGGGAGACAAGATCTCCGCGGACGCGCGCCTCATTGAGACGAGCGATTTTCAGGTGAACCAGTCGACGCTGACGGGCGAATCGAACCCCGTTCGCAAGACGCACGACGCCGTGCTGCGCGAGGATCTTTCCCGCTCCGAGGTGCCAAACCTCGTGTTCGCGGGAACGAGCGTTGCCAGCGGTACGGCGAAATCCGTCGTCGTTGCAACCGCAATGCAGACGGAGTTTGGCAAAATCGCAAAGCTCACCCAAACGTTAAAAGAAGAGAAGAGCCCGCTGCAAAAGGAACTCGACCGAGTGACGAAGCAGGTTTCCGCCATGGCGGTGACCGCCGGCGTGCTGTTTTTCCTTGCGTCGGTGTTTCTCGTGCACGATCCCGTTGCCAAGAGTTTTATCTTCGCGCTGGGCATGATTGTTGCGTTCATTCCGGAAGGCCTGCTGCCGACTGTTACGCTCGCGCTGGCGATGGCCGTGCAGCGGATGGTCAAGGAGCACGCGCTGGTCAAGCGCCTCTCCGCCGTGGAAACGCTGGGCTGCACAACCGTGATCTGCTCGGACAAAACGGGCACGCTCACGCAGAACGAAATGACCGTCAACAACCTCTGGCTGCCCGGCAAGGAACTGACCGTAACCGGCCTTGGCTACGCGCCAAAGGGCCAGGTGCTCAACGGTAATACGCCGGTCAACGTGGAGCAGGACGGCGATTTGAAACGCCTGCTCACTGCCGCCGCGCTTTGCAGCAATGCGCGCGTGGTGCCGCCGGAACCGGGTTCCGACCGGTACACCGTGCTCGGTGATCCGACGGAGGCTTGCCTCGGCGTGGTTGCCGAAAAAGCGGGGCTGAACTACGATGCGGCCGTGCGGCAGATGCCGCGCGTGCGCGAGCTGCCGTTTGACTCCCGCAGAAAGCGGATGACGACCATCCATGCGCTTGAGGTGCCCTTGCAGGGCTGCAAACGCGTTGCGTACATCAAAGGCGCGCCGAAAGAGGTGCTCGAACTGAGCAGCACGATTTCGGTCAATGGCGAGATCATTCCGCTGACGCAGCAGCAGCGCGACGAGATCATGGCGGAAAACGACCGCTATGCCCGAAACGGCCTCCGCGTCATCGCGGTTGCCTGCCGCTATCTTTCGAAGGAAATGAACCTGCCGGTGGCGCTCAGCGCATATACGCCGGAGCTGATTGAGCAGGAGATGACATTCCTTGGATTGACGGTGATGGCGGACCCGCCGCGTCCCGAAGTTGCGGATGCGGTAAAGCTCTGCCACCGCGCGAACATTCGCATCATCATGATTACGGGCGACTATGGCCTGACCGCCGAGAGCATAGCCAAAAGAATTGGCATTGTCGAAGGCGAGCACCCGCGCGTGGTCTCCGGCGTAGAGCTGGAGACAATGTCCGACGCAGAACTGAAAACGGCGCTGGCGGACGAGGTCATCTTCGCGCGCGTTGCGCCGGAGCAGAAGTACCGCGTGGTCTGCGCGTTGCAGGAGATGGGGCATGTGGTTGCCGTGACCGGCGACGGCGTGAACGATGCGCCTGCGCTCAAGAAGGCGGATATCGGCGTCGCCATGGGCATCTCCGGTACGGATGTTGCCAAAGAAGCGGCGGATATGATTCTGACGGACGACAACTTCGCCTCCATCGTGCGGGCAATTGAGGAAGGGCGCGCGGTTTACAGCAACATCCGCAAGTTCATCCTGTATATTCTCAACAGCAACGTGCCGGAGGCGGTTCCCTCCGCGGCGTTCCTCTTCTCGAGAGGCGCCATTCCGCTGCCGCTGACGGTTATGCAGATTCTCAGCATCGACCTTGGCACGGACATGATGCCCGCACTCGGCCTCGGAACCGAGCTACCGGAAAAAGGAATTATGGATCAGCCGCCGCGCTCCTTGAAGAGCCGGTTACTGAATGGTAAACTGTTTGTAAAGGCATTCCTTTGGTACGGCATGCTCGAAGGCGTCATCTGCATGGTCGCCTATTACTACGCCAACTGGGTGCATGGCTGGCCCGCGGTGCCGCTTGCTTCGAGCGGAATCGTCTACCAGCAGGCGACGACCATGACGCTGGCTTCCATCGTGTTCTGCCAGATTGGCGCGGTGCTCAACTGCCGCACCGAGCGCGAGAGCGTGTTTTCGGTTGGCGTCTTCAAGAACAAGCGCGTGCTGCTTGGCATTGGCGTGGAGCTCGTGCTGATCTGCGCGTTGAGCTATGTTCCATTTTTACAGGGAATCTTCAACACCGCGCCTCTGGGTTGGTCGGACTGGCTGATGCTGGCAGTTCTGCCGTTCCCCGTTCTGCTGCTGGAGGAGCTGCGGAAGTTCCTGGTTCGTTCGTCGAAAAAGAATCGTAAAGGAGGGCGGTCGTTATGAAGGTAATCATTGTCGGCTGTGGAAAAATGGGCTCCGGCCTCGCGCTGGAACTGGTAAAAAAAGGTCATCGGGTTACGGTGGTTGGCGCTTCGATCGATGAATTCTCCATGCTGGGCAAGGGGTTTCAGGGCGAGACCATCGTAGGCGTCGGTTTTGACCAGCAGGTGCTGGAGCAGGCGGGCATCAAGCGGGCGGACGCGATTGTCGCCTGCACGAAGAGCGACGAAACCAACGCGGTCATCGGCCGCATTTCGCGCAACATCTACAAAGTGCCGCGCGTCATCAGCCGCCTGTACGATCCGCGCAAGGCGGAAATCTACCGCTCGCTTGGCATTCAGACCATTGCGACAACCTCCTGGGGCGTGAAGCACGCCATAGAACTGCTCAGCTACGACCAGCTCGACGGCGTAACCTCGCTGGGCAACGGGGACGTGGACATCATCCGCGTGGAAACGACGGAAATGCTGGTCGGTAAAAAGGTAGCCGATTTAACGGTGGCGGGCGAGTTCCACGTTGTCGCCGTCAGCCGCCAGAACCAGACGTTCCTGCCGACGCTCGGCACCCAGCTGCAGAAGGGCGACGTCGTCTATTTCTCCGTGCTGGGAACATCGCAAAAAAAGCTCAAGCATATGCTTGGCTGGCTGTGAGAGGGGAGGCATACGCAATATGAAGGTAATTATTGTTGGCGGCGGTCAGACCGGCGCATATATTGCAAACATTCTGCTGGCAAACCGCTGCGAAGTGACGGTGATTGAAAACCGCGAGCAGATTTTTGAAAAGCTCAAACGCGACATCCCCGGGGATTGCATTCTGCTTGGCAACGGCACCGACCCGAACGTGCTGGAGAAAGCGGGTATCGCTAAGGCGGACGTGCTGGCCGCCGTGACCGGCGAGGACGAAACAAACCTCGTGGCCGCGACGGTTGCGCGGTTTGAATTCGATGTACCCCGCGTGATTGCGCGCGTCAACAACCCCAAGAATGCCTGGCTGTTCAACTCTGGCATGGGCGTGGATGTAGCGATCAATCAGGCGGACCTGATGGCGCACCTCGTCGTGGAGGAGATGGATCAAACCGCGATGCTGACGCTGATGAAGATCAGCCGCGGCAGCCACTCCATCGTGCAGTACAAGCTCAGCGAAACTGCAAAGGCCGTCGGACAATCGATTCGCGAGGTCGCTCTGCCGGAACAGGTTGTGTTCATTGCAATCTACCGCGGGGACAAGACGGTGATTCCGCATGGTGACACCGTGTTTGCCGCGGACGACGTTGTGCTTGCGTTTACCGACGATGCGACGCAGCAGAGCCTGAATCTTCTGTTCAAATAACAAGTCCATAAAAAAGAGCTTCGAACAAACCGTCGAAGCTCTTTTTGATTGCCGCTGAAACAGCAAATCGATAGAACGGATTCCTGTTCAATCGTAAACGCCCATTTCCGGTGCGCGGTCGAGTGCCTTGGAGCGCAGCGCGAGCCAGAAGATGCAGCCAATGACGCCGAGTACGCCGCCGATGGCGAGATTCAAAAACAGAAACAGAATGGTGACCCCTTTGCTGTGGTCGATGGATCGAATGATGGCTTCTGCGTATTCATGATTATCGCAGTGCAGAATCTGCTTGGAGAAACGCAGATCGAGTATGCTCTGGACAATGTTCCAAACACCGCAGGCAATCATCGCGAATCCGTACCCAACGCCGGTTAGAAAAATGCCGACGATGATCTGGTAGAGCGCGATAAAGAGCCAGACGATGCCGTTTGCCTGCACCCGGCGGGAAAGCCAGTTGGTGGTTGCGTTAGGCAGAATCATGATTCCGCCGGTGTCGGAGCCGAGCTGGCCGTCCGTAGTCAGCTTTTGCCCGCAGGAAGGGCAAACCATGGTATTGCCAGAAAGGGTCGCTCCGCAGGATTTACAGTACATAACGCATCCTCCCAACCTCATATGCCTGCATTATACACAATTCGAATGCGTAAAAACAGAGCGCACACAAGAAAAAAGCCTGCGAAAGCAGGCTTTTTTTGTCGAATTCGTTATTCCAGCTCGAATGCGCCGGTATAGAGCTGGTAGTATTTACCCTGCTGCTCAATCAGGTGCGCATGACTGCCGCGCTCAATGATGCGTCCGTGCTCCAGCACCATGATCACGTCGGAATTCTGCACCGTCGAGAGCCGGTGCGCAATCACGAATACCGTTCGTCCCTGCATCAGCGCGTCCATGCCGCGTTGTACGATTGCCTCCGTTCGCGTGTCGATGGAGGAGGTTGCCTCGTCGAGAATCATCACCGGCGGGTCGGCAACCGCCGCGCGCGCAATCGCGAGCAGCTGACGCTGTCCCTGCGAAAGATTCGTGCCGTTGCTTGTTAGCTTCGTTTGATAGCCCTCCGGCAGGCGGGAGATAAAATCGTCCGCACCCGAGAGCCGCGCCGCCTCGACGCATTTCTCATCCGTCGCGTCCAGCCGACCATATCGAATGTTTTCGAGCACCGTTCCCGTAAAGAGGTTCGTGTCCTGGAGTACCATGCCGATGGCGCGGCGGAGCGACGACTTCTTGATCTTGTTGATGTTGATGCCGTCGTAGCGAATCTTTCCATCCGCAATGTCGTAAAAGCGGTTCAGCAGGTTCGTAATCGTGGTTTTACCCGCGCCGGTCGCGCCGACAAACGCAACCTTCTGGCCGGGTTCGGCGAAGAGCGAAATGCCGTTGAGTACCGGTTTGTCCGGCTCGTAGGCAAAGTCCACATTCTGCAGGCGAACGTCGCCCGCCAGGCGCGTATAGCGGCTCGTGCCGTCCGGCAGCGGCTGCTTCCAGGCCCAAAGGCCCGTGTGTTCGACGGTTTCCGTCAGCTCGCCGTCCTGCTCTTTGGCGTTGACGAGGGTAACGAGACCGTCGTCCGCCTCCACCGGTTCGTCGAGCAGCTGGAAGATCCGGTTCGCGCCCGCGAGACCCATGATGACTGCGTTGAGTTGCTGGGACACCTGATTGATGTTACCCGAAAACTGGCGCGTCATGTTGAGGAACGGAACGACGATGCTGATGCCAAACGCCAAGCCGGAGATGCTGAAGTTTGGCGCTTTGGTGAGCAGAAACACGCCGCCCGCCATCGCAACCATAACGTAGAGCAGGTTGCCGATGTTCATGATGATTGGCGGCAGGATGTTTGCGAACTTATTCGCCTGATTTGCGTCGTGAAACAGCGCGTCGTTGACCGCGTCGAAGCCCGCCTTGGCCTCCGGCTCGTGGCAGAACACCTTAACGACCTTCTGCCCGTTCATCATTTCCTCGACGAAGCCCTCCGCCTGGCCGAGCGAGCGCTGCTGACGGATGAAGAACTTGGCGGAGTTTCCGCCGACCTTCTTGACCACGAGCAGCATGAGCGCGATTCCGCTGAGCACGACGAGCGTCATCCAGACGCTGTAGTAGAGCATGATGGACAGCAACGTGAACACCATGATGCCGGAGACCAGCAACTGCGGCATGCTCTGGGAAACGAGTTGGCGCAGGGTGTCGATGTCGTTGGTGTAGTGGCTCATGATGTCGCCGTGCGGGTGCTGGTCGAAATAGGGGATTGGCAGATCCTCCATGTGCTGAAAGAGCGTTTCGCGCAGCTTTTTGAGTGCGCCCTGCGAAATCACTGCCAGCGCACGGCTATAGGTCAGCGAGCTGGCAAGTGCCAGCACATAGAATCCCGCGAGAATGCCGGTCAGGCGCAGCACCTGCGGGCCGATAACCGCCCAGCCCGCGCCGGCGTTTTGCTCCAACACCGCGATAATGTTCTGCATGAACACCGCCGGAAGCGAGGACACGATCGCGGAAAACACGACGCAGACGATGACCAGCGGCAGTGCGACGGGGTAAAACGAAAACAGCATGCGAAGCAGGCGCTTCATCGTGCCCTTTGGTACCATTTGCTTTGGCTTCATTTCGATTCACCCGCCTTGTTCTGGGATTCGTAGACTTCACGGTAGATTTCGTTGGTTTGCAGCAGCGTTTCGTGCGTGCCGATGGCGACGATTGCGCCGCGATCCATGAGCACAATACGATCCGCGTCCATCACGGAGGCAACGCGCTGCGCAATGATGATCTTCGTCGTCTCGGGCAGATAGGCGCGCAAGCTGGCGCGAATCTTCGCGTCCGTATGCGTGTCCACTGCGCTGGTCGAGTCGTCGAGAATCAGAATCTTCGGGCGCTTGAGCAGCGCGCGCGCAATGCAGAGGCGCTGCTTCTGTCCGCCGGAAACGTTCGTTCCGCCCTGCTCAATGCGCGTGTTGTAACCTTCCGGGAACTGCGAAACAAAGTCGTCCGCCTGCGCAAGCCGGCAGGCCTCGCGGAGCGATTCGTCCGTTGCGTCGGGGTTGCCCCAGCGCAGGTTCTCCGCAATGGTGCCGGAGAAGAGCAGGTTGTTTTGCAGCACCATCGACACCTGATTGCGCAGCGCATCGAGGTCGTAGTCCTTTACGTCTCGCCCGCCAACGCGCACCGTGCCCTCCGTTGCGTCGTAGAGCCGCGGAATCAGCTGAACGAGCGAGGACTTGGACGAACCGGTGCCGCCAAGTATGCCAATGGTCTCGCCGGATCGAATGTGCAGGTCGATCTGCTCCAGCACCATGCGCTCAGCCTTTTCGGAATAGCGAAAGCGAACGTGGTCAAAGTCCACGGAGCCGTCCGCAACGGTGGTCACCGGATTTGGCGGGCTGGTCAGCGAGCTGGATTCGCCCAGCACTTCCAGTATGCGATGGCCGGATTCGTCCGCAATCGTAATCATGACGAACACCATCGAAAGCATCATCAGGCTCATGAGCGTTTGGAAGCTGTAGACCATCAGCGACGAAAGCTGGCCGACGTTGAAGTCGAGTCCCTGCGTGGTCGCGATGGTATACGCGCCAAAGGTCAGAATGAACACCATGTTCACGTACAGGCAAAACTGCATCATCGGACCGTTGAAAGCGAGAATCTTCTCCGCCGTCGTGAACTCCTTGCGCAGATGCTCGACGTTTTCGCCGAACTTCTGCTTCTCATAGTCCTCGCGCACAAAGGATTTTACGACGCGAATACCCTGAACGTTCTCCTGAACGGAGCTGTTGAGATGATCGTACTGCCGAAACACGCGCCGGAACACCGGAAACGCCTTCTTGATCATGACATACAACCCGACGCCAAGCATGGGAATCACGACGACGAAGACCAGCGCGAGCTTGCCGCCCATCAGGAACGACATGATCACCGCAAAGAGTAGCATCAGCGGGCTGCGAATGGCGATGCGGATGATCATCATATACGCCATCTGCACGTTGCTCACGTCCGTGGTCATGCGGGTAACCAGCGACGAGCTGGAGAAGCGGTCGATGTTTTCAAACGAGAACGTCTGAATGCCGTAAAACATGTCCTTGCGAAGGTTCCGCGCAAAGCCGCTCGCGGCGAGCGCCGCCGCTGTGCCGGAGAGCCGCCCGAAGAAGAGCGAAATACTCGCCAGCACGAGCAGAATCAGGCCGTATTGTAGAATCACGGTCAGACCGCAGCCCGCCTTGATCTGGTTGACGAGCAGCGCCGTAATGAACGGAATCGCGCACTCGATGATGACCTCCACCGTCACGTAGACGGGCGCGAGGATCGAGGGTTTCTTGTATTCGCGAATACTCCTGAGCAGGGATTTCCACATTTGGGTATGAACTCCTTATCGAAATAGAAGATATTTGTCAATGGAATGCTTGCGGGGCTTACCGCTGCGAACAGCCGGACAGCGCCTCCGCGGTCTGCGTAAACAGCGGGTCGGCCTTCAGCTCGTCGAGATGTTGGGTCAGCACGCCGAGCAACTCCTCCAGCTGATCCCGCTGCGCATCGTCAAAACACTCGAAGATGCGCGTTAAGGATTGGTGATAGTTTTGCTTGACCTCCAAAGCAACAGTGTTGCCGTGCGGACTCAGCATGAGATCGACCTGGCGTTTGTCGTCCGCGCTTTTCGAGCGCTCAATCAGGTTCGAGTCCTCCATTTTTTGGAGGATTTCGCTGAGTGCGCCGGAGCTGACCTCCAAGCGATCCTGCAACTCCTTCTGCGTCATGTGCCCGAGGGTATGCAGCGTCATGAGAATTCGCTGCTGCCCGGTTTTTCCGCCCACCTGATAAAACAGGAAGCGGCCGCAAGTCTTCAACCGAACCGCCAGAATATGCTCCTGCCGTGGATCCATGCCGCATGCCCTCCTAAAATCGCTCTGTACCAAGCGAATTACCATCTTGCGCTATTTTACATGCAATAAAATTTGTTTGCAAGCGGTTTTTTGGAATCCTACGAAGGGTAGAGAAGAACAACGCAGCGCCGCATATAAACGACGGAACAACCCTACGAAAGGCAGACAAAATAACAGAACGCCGCCTGAATAAGCGACGTTCTGTTGAGAAACTTGCGTTTGTTATGCCTTGGTGCGAACGGAGTCGAACTCCTTTTGCAGTTCTTCGCTCGGTTTCTTGGTGAGCAGCGAAACGACGACGATGACGATGCAGGAGAAGAGGAACGCGGGCAGCAGCTCGTAGATGCCCCAGACGCCGCCGAGCTTGCTGATGAAGAAGTTCCAGATGAACACCATTGCACCGCCGGAGATCATGCCCGCGATTGCGCCGGCATAAGTCGTCCTCTTCCAGAAGAGCGAGAAGAGCATCAGCGGGCCAAACGCCGCGCCGAAGCCCGCCCAGGCGAAGTCCACGATGGAGAAGATGACCTGATTTTTGCCCGTTGCGACAAAGATCGCAAAGATCGAAATCAGAACCAGCACGATGCGGGAAACCCACATGGTCTCCTTGTCGCTGGCCTTCTTGCGGATCAGCCCCTGCCAGACGTTCTTGGAGACGGCGGAGGCGGAGATCAGCAGGTAGGAGTCCGAAGAGCTGATGGCCGCGGCGAGGATGCCCGCGCAGACCAGACCCGCCAGCAGCGGCGGCAGCATCTTGGTGGAGAGCAGAATGAAGATGTTCTCCGTGTTGCCGGAGCCATAGACCATGTACGCGTCCGAGAAGAGCACGCGGCCGATGATGCCGATGAACACGGCGGTGGCGAGCGAAATGACGACCCAGACGGTCGCAATGCGGCGCGAACGGGTCAGCTCATGCTCGGAGCGGATGCCCATGAAGCGCAACAGCACCTGCGGCATGCCGAAGTAGCCGAGACCCCAAGCCATTGCCGAGGCAATCGCGAGGCCGGAATACTTGCTTGCGTCGCCAAAGAGCGCAACGCCGTTGGCCGATTCGCCGGTCGGGTTTGCGGAGGTAATCAGGCTCAGGAAGCCCGGAATCTTTTCCGCATTCGAGATGACCGCGTTGAGTCCGCCCGCGGCGACGATGCCGAGCACGACCACGAGCACGAGCGCGAGGATCATCACCACGGCCTGCATGAAGTCCGACGTGCTCTCCGCAAGGAAGCCGCCGAGGAAGGTATAGGTCAGCACGAACAGCGCCGCAACGATGACCATCGTGTTGTAGGAGGCTCCAAAGAGCTGGCTAAAGAGCTTGCCGCAGGCCATGAGGCAGCTGCCCGCATACGGCGTGAAGAAGACGATGATCATCACGGAGGCGATGGTCATCAGCACGCGCTTCTTTTCGTGGAAGCGGTTGGAGAAGTAGTCTGGAATCGTGATTGCGTCCACGGCGACGCTGTAGCGGCGCAGGCGCTTGGAGACGATCAGCCAGTTGAGGTAGGTGCC
>CAZDXW010000017.1:40831-44923 GCA_964509485.1 uncultured Christensenella sp. | reverse complement strand
TATGGTAATCTTTCTAAGGTTACAAATCGCCCAAGACAGCCGGCAGCGGGAAACCGCATAAGTCCTGCCGAGGTGACGCGTGCAACAATCGAGCAATCGATCCAATTGTTTGTATGCAATCCTTCTGTCTTATATGGGCGGAAGGATTTTTTAGTTTCCAATTGCAAGGAGGTGAAACAACCAGATGGCAAATATCCAGAACATTGAACGCAAAGCGGAACAGGTTTCGGTCGTCGCCGAAAAGATCAAGAAGGCGCAGTGCATCGTCGCGTTCGATTACCGCGGAATCACCGTTGCGGAGGATACCGAGCTGCGCGCGGAAATGCGCAAAGCGAACGTAGAATACGCGGTCATCAAGAACCATATCGTGGAGCGCGCCTGTGAAGCAGTGGGAATCGAAGCGAAGCACGCATCGTTCCTCAAAGGACCCAGCGCATTCGCGTTTGGTTACGACGACGTCGCCGCCCCGGCGCGCATCCTCAAGGGCTTCATCAAGAAGGCCAAGAAGTGCGAACTCAAGGGTGGTATCCTCGAAACGAGTCTCTTGTCCGCAGCGCAGGTCGAGGCAATCGCCGACATGCCGAGCCGCGAGGTGCTCATTGCACGTATGCTGGGCTCCATGATGTCCCCGATTTCCAAGCTCGCAATCGCAATCAACGAGATCGCAAAGAAACAGGACGGCGCGCAAGCGTAACATAGTCCGCAAAGAACAACAACTACACTAAAAATTGCGGACTTTCCGCAGAAAATTGAATTGGAGGATTTTATGGATAAGGCACAATTGATCGCTGATATCAAAGCGATGTCCGTTCTGGACCTGTATGAGCTCGTGAAGGCTCTCGAAGAGGAATTCGGCGTATCCGCCGCCGCGACCGCCGTTGCCGTCGCCGGCCCCGCTGCCGCCGCAGAAGAAGTGGAAGAGAAGACCGAATTCGACGTCATCCTCAAGGATGTCGGCGCCGAAAAGATCAAGGTCATCAAGGTTGTCCGCGAACTCACCGGTCTTGGCCTCAAAGAAGCCAAGGACGTGGTCGACGGCGCACCGAGCAAGGTCAAGGAAGGCGTCAACAAAGAAGATGCCGAGAAGATCGTTGCTGCGTTCAAAGAAGTGGGCGCAACCTGCGAAGTCAAATAAGAGAGTATTCTCTTATAAAGCAGCCCGGGCAACCGGGCTGTTTTTATATTTGAAGTGGGCGCAACCTGCGAAGTCAAATAAGCAGATTTGCTTGTTTAAACCGGCTCGGATTCTCCGAGTCGGTTTTTTTATTGTTTTTACATATTCTCATCGCATTGCCAACCATAGTAAATCATGATAAACTGACAAGCATCAAAACGTTGTCAAACACATCGTATCCATTGTTTACGTAGGGGTGGTTTCATGATCATTGTCGGAATCTGCGGCGCGAGCGGCAGCGGAAAGAGCACACTCGCCAAGCGAATTCAGGATTCGCTGGCCTGCAGCTGCACCATCATCGGTCAGGACTGCTACTATCGCAACTTCCCCGAACTGCCGTTTTCCGAGCGAATCAAGCTCAACTACGACGAGCCGAACATCTTCGACTTTGACGAACTTCTATCGGATATCGCCCTGCTGGAAAGCGGGCAGCCGATTTCGACAAAAGGCTACGATTACGTCAACTACCTGCGCGCGGACACGCCGGATGTGCTGATTCAGCCGCCGGAGGTGCTCGTGCTCGAAGGAATCCACATGTTCTACGACAAGCGCCTCTGCGAGAAAATGGCGCTCAAGGTGTACCTGCATGTGGATGTCGACATTTGCCTGCTTCGTCGCATCAAACGGGACATCAAGGCGCGCGGGCGCTCCATTGACAACATTGCCGAGCAATATTTGGAAACCGTGAAACCGGTCTACGAAAAGTACATCGTAAACTACATCAACGACGCGGATTTTGCCGTCATGCGCGGCGGAAAGAACAAGATGGCGATCGACGCCATCTCCGCTTATCTGACGACCAAGGTGCTGGCGGAGCGGTTCGACACCGCACCGACCGTCGAAGGCGATCTTTCGCCGAGCGACGTTTTGCCAAACGAAGACTGATTGCGCGTGATTTGCGCAATTGCAGGAACCATTGAACCAACCGGAAAGGAGCCGATCCATATGCGGGAAGAAATCGAAGAACAGTTTGATTCGCAGACGCCGCCGGAGCCGGAACATCACCACATGCACCACGGGGATCCAAATGAGCGTCCGCGGCATGGCGCGGGGCGCGTGATCGCCTATTTTATCGTGATGATTGTGTTCAACGTACTGCTCGCGGTCTATACGCTCTATATGCTCGGTTACGCGCTCGCGTTTGATTGGTCGATTCTGCAAACCGGCAGCTTACAAGCGATTTTCGAATCCGCGCTGCAACTGCTGCTGCTGTTCTCCCCGGCGATACTGACGATTCTGGCAAACCGGTTGCTCTACCGTGCGTTTCGCGGCTGGCGGCGGTTTCCGCGCGGCACTTGGTTCTTCGCGCTGCTCGCGATTCTGGTGGTGCAGGCGGCTACGATCATGGTGATCTTCGGCTACGGTTATGTCGACGGGGCAAACGGCCTGAACATCGAAACCATCCGTTCGCAAATCGCAAACTGATCGAATATACCGCTGCGTAAAACGGCGGACATGCGTATGTGCAGGAGAATTCGAGTTTTCCTGCACATTATGATAACTATAGCATTCAAGACGCAGGTATGTTAAAATACCTTAACAATTATGTGACGGAGTTCCTGCATGAAAATACTTTTAAGCAACGACGACGGCGTATTTGCCACCGGGATTCGCGCGCTGGCGACGGAGCTGAGCAAACAGAACGAAATCTATGTTTCCGCACCGGACTCCGAACGCAGCGCGGTCAGCCGGGCAATGACGCTGTTCAGCCCGATTCGCGCACGAAAGACAACAATCAAAGGATTGCCGGACGTTCCGGCCTACGCAATCTCCGGAACGCCGGTGGATTGCGTGCGGCTTGCGCTGGGCAATCTCTTTCCGAATCCGGACTTGGTCGTCTCCGGCATCAATCATGGGCCGAATCTGGGCACGGACGTGCTCTACAGCGGCACCGTCGCGGCGGCGCACGAAGCAGCTCTGCTGGGGTATCAGTCCATCGCCGTGTCGTGCCTTTCCTACGACGCGGAGAACATAGAAACGGCTGCGCGCGTCGCGGCCATCGCAGTAGAATACGTGTCCAAGCACCCAATGGCGTTTGGCACACTGCTCAACGTCAACGTGCCGGGCGTTCCGTTTGAAGAGCTCAAAGGCGTTAAGGTCGCGCCACTGAGCGTTCAGCAATACGCGCTGGAGTTTGTCGAGCGCGAGGACCCGATGGGGCGCACCTACTATTGGGCGCCGTGCGGCTGCACCACCAACACGGACGGGTTGGACGAGGACAACCGCTGGGCGCGCGAAGGATACGTTACGCTCACGCCGCTGACCTACGATCTGACGCATACCTCTCGATTGGAAGAAATGACAAAAGAGAGTCTGAATTGGACGGAACAACGTTAAAATAGCGCCTGCTTTGGCAGAAATCGAACGCAACGGGAGGGAATACGCGACATGGACGCATTGTTTTCAATGATGGAAAAGCAGTATTCAACCTTTTCCAAGGGACAACGGCGCATCGCAGAGTACATCTTTAACGCATACGACGACGCGGCGTTTATGACGGCCGCGAAGCTCGGCGAGCGCGTTGGCGTCTCCGAATCCACGGTCGTGCGATTTGCCTATATGCTCGGTCTGGACGGCTATCCCGCGCTGCAGGAGGCGTTGCAAGATCTGATTCGCCATCGGCTGACCAGCGTGCAGCGAATTCGCCTCGCGGCGAACATTCCCCAGCAGGACGTGCTGAAAACCGTGCTCACGTCGGACATGAACAACATTCGCGCAACAATCGATATGATCGACAACGATAGTTTCGACGGCGCGATCAACGCAATTCTGCGCGCAAGACGCATCTATGTGCTCGGTATTCGCAGCGCAATGTCGCTGGCGCAGTTTCTTACCTATTATTTAGACTATGTTTGCGACAACGTCATGTTCGTCAACGGCGCCGTGCAGGACATCCACGAGCGTATGCTCCGCGTGGA
>CAZDXW010000017.1:36040-40731 GCA_964509485.1 uncultured Christensenella sp. | reverse complement strand
TTTGCGCACGTGCTCAAGAATCCGCGGTTTCTCTACAGCGCGTTTTCGCATTTTGACAACAATGCCTTGATGGAGCAGATCGAGCGCGCGGGCGTTCCGCTCAAGACGGAGCGCGGCGGGCGGGTGTTTCCTGCGTCCGACAAATCAAGCGACATCCTTCGCGCCTGCGAGCGTATGCTTCGGGATGCGGGGGTGAATATTCGACTCAACACGCGCGTGGATGAGATTCTTGTGCAAAACGGCTCGGTCAGCGGCATTCGTATTGGCGCTGAACAATTATCCTGCAACGCGGTCGTCGTTGCCACGGGCGGCGTCTCGTACCCGCAGACGGGGTCGACGGGGGATGGGTACTTGTTTGCAAAAGCGGCAGGACACGCGGTGGAGCAGCCGCTGGCCTCGCTCGTTCCGCTCGAAACCGAGGAACTCTGGCCGCGCTCGCTCGCTGGGCTGACCCTCAAGAACGTAACGCTCAGCGCAAAGCGGGGCAACAAAGAAGTCTTTTCGGAGCTGGGCGAACTGTTGTTTACGCACTTTGGCGTGAGCGGCCCGCTCGTGCTTTCGCTCTCCGGCGTCATCGCCGCCGAACCGGCAGGAACGCAACTGTTTATCGATCTCAAGCCTGCGCTCACGCGCGAGCAGCTCGACGCACGCATCCTGCGGGACTTACAGGAGGGCGCGCGCCAGCAGGTTAAGACTGCGCTGCATGCGCTCTTGCCCGCGCGGTTGTTGGAGATCGTACTGGAGCTGGCGGGGGTCAACGGAGCCTTGCCGGTTGGCGAGTTTTCGAAAGCAATGCGACTAAAAATCGTGGAAACGCTCAAGGCGCTGCCGCTGACGGTTTCCGGCGCACGCGGGCTCAACGAAGCGGTCATCACGCGCGGTGGCGTCAGCGTAAAGGACGTGAACGCCTCCACCATGGAATCCAAGCTAGTTTCCGGTCTCTATTTCGCGGGCGAGGTGCTCGATCTGGACGCGACGACCGGCGGATATAACCTACAGATTGCCTGGTCGACGGGCGCGCTCGCGGGCGACAGCATTCAGGAGTAATCAATTTATGGCAGAACATCTCAACATCGCAATCGACGGGCCGTCCGGCGCGGGAAAATCCACGCTGGCGAAGGCGGTTGCGAAAAAACTGAACATTCGCTATCTCGATACCGGGTCCATGTACCGCGCCATGGCGCTGTTTGCCATGCGGCGCGGCGTCAGCGTGACCGACGAGGAGGGGCTGAAGACAATTCTGCCGGACGCGGACATTTCGGTTCTCTACGACGAGCGGGGGCAGCGCGTGCTGCTTCGCGGCGAGGACGTGACCGACCAACTGCGCACGCAGGAGCTCTCTATGGGCGCGTCGACCGTCAGCGCACATCCCTGCGTGCGGCAAAAGCTTGCGGAGCTTCAGCGCGAGGTCGGGCGCAACTACGACGTCGTCATGGACGGGCGGGACATCACGACCAACGTGCTGCCGCATACGAAGCATAAATTTTACGTGACGGCATCCGCCGAAGTGCGCGCCGAGCGCCGGTTTAACGAACTGCGTGCGCGCGGGGATACGACGCAGGCGTACGAACAGGTGCTCGCCGAGCTCAAACTGCGCGATCACAACGACAGCACGCGCCCCTACATGCCGCTGCGCCAAGCGGAGGACGCGATACTGATCGATACCAGCACGCTTTCTATCGAGCAGGCTCTCGACGTATTGCTGAGCGCCATTGCGCAAAAGGAGGCGGAGCGGGCATGATCTACTATCTGGTAAAATTTTTGCTCACGCCGTTCTTCTGGCTGCTCTTCTGGCCAAACGTCAAGAACTTCAACCGGTTGTTCTTCCGCGGGGCGGGCATCATTATCTCGAACCATTTTTCGCTGAGCGACCCGATTCGGCTTGCGTTCGTCGTGCCGCGTCCAATGCACTTTATGGCAAAGCAGGAGCTGTTTGATTCCAAGATCAAGCGTTTTTTCCTCACGCAACTGCTTGCGTTTCCGGTATACCGCAAACAGGCGGACATGCTCTCGCTCAAGCAGGCGATGATCGTGCTGGAAAAGAAGCACATCTTCGGCATCTTCCCGGAGGGACGGCGTTCCATCACAGGCGAGCTGGACTCGTTTGAAAAGGGCGCGGCATTCCTCGCGCTACGCTGCAATGCGCCAATCATTCCCGTCTATGTCGATCCATATTATAAGAAGCGCAGACGGCTGCGGATGATCGTTGGCGAGCCGATTGACGCAAAGCAGGTATCGGAAACCTACGCGGGGCGTGGGGTGGACGCGGTGACGGAAGCCATTCGCGACCGCATGCAGCTGTTGAAAAACGAGATGGAGCTGATGCCGTAATGCGCGTATTGCTGGCAAAAAACAGCGGGTTCTGCTTTGGCGTACGGCGTGCGGTAGAGATGGCGCAGCAGTGTGCCGGCGAACGCGGCAAGGTATATACCTACGGCAACATCATTCATAATGAACAGGTTGTGGCCGAGCTGGAAACGCAGGGTGTTTACTCGGTCAACGGTCTTTCCAGCCTGACGGCGGGGGACACGCTGATCATCCGCGCGCACGGCGCGCCGCCGAGCGTCTACCGTGAGTGCGAGCAGCGGGGGATTCAGCTGATTGACGCGACCTGCCCCTACGTCAAGCGCATCCATCAGATTGCGCAGCAGGCGGTTCGGGAGGGACGAACGGTATTGATCGCCGGAAAGGCGAACCATCCCGAGGTCGTCGGAATCGTCGGCTGGGCGGGCGAGGACGCATTCGTGTTGGAGTCCCCGGCGGACGCGGCGCGGTTGCCGAAACGCGAAAAAGCAACGCTCGTTGCGCAGACGACGCTGCCGGAAGCGGCATTTTCCGAGATTCTTGCGGCGCTGCAGACAGGCGAGAACGCGGTAGACGATCTGGAAGTAAAGAACACGATCTG
Organism: uncultured Christensenella sp.; assembly: GCA_964509485.1. Classification (GTDB taxonomy): domain Bacteria; phylum Bacillota; class Clostridia; order Christensenellales; family CAG-138; genus UBA7703. The sequence continues at coordinate 37,826 of CAZDXW010000017.1, read as the reverse complement.
CGACACGACGCGTGCGCGGCAGAGCGAAGCGGAACAGATTGCCCGCGTAAGCACGCGTATGGTCGTGCTCGGTTCCAAATCGAGCGCAAACACACAAAAGCTCGTTGAAATCTGCCAAAAACACTGTGATTTTACGGAAAACGTAGAATCTACGGACAAACTTTTTCTTGATAAATTGCGAGCCGATGATATAATAGGTATTGTTGCGGGCGCATCGACGCCGGACCGGATGATTAGGGAGGTACTACAAGTAATGAGCGAACAGGAAAAAACGACGATCGAAACCATTGAAGCGGCAGCTCCCGCTGAGGAAGTCGTCGTCCCCCAAGCGACCGAAGAGACGGTAGCCGCCGTGGAAGCGCCCAAAGCCGCGGAGAAGGCTGAACCCGCCCAGGAAAGCGTAGATCACGAGGACAGTTCCGATTTTGCTTCTGCGTTCGAGAAAACCATGACGCGTATTCATGGCGGACAAGTACTGGAAGGAACGGTTATTTCCGTTGTCGACGGCGAAGTCTTCGTCAACATCGGGTATAAGTCGGACGGCGTCATCCCCGTTGGAGAATTATCCAGCGATTCGGACGTTAAGGCTGAGGAGCTCTTCAAGGAAGGCGACAAGATCGAAGTCGAGGTCACGAAGGTGAACGACGGCGAAGGCAACGTCATCCTCTCCCGAAAGAACGTTGAAAGCAAGAAGATTTGGGACGACCTGATGAGCCAGGAAAACATCGAAGACAAAATCTTTGATGCGGTTGGCAAGGAAGTCGTCAAAGGTGGCCTGATTGCGGACATCAGCGGTATTCGCGCGTTTGTTCCCGCTTCGCAGGTTTCCACCAAATATATCGAAAACCTCAGCGAGTTCATTGGCAAGCCCATGAAGCTCAAGGTGCTGGAAGTTGACCGTCAGCGTAAGCGCATCGTTGCTTCGCAGAAGCAAGTGTTGCTCACCGAAGCCGCCGCCGAAAAGCGCGTCAAGTGGGATGCGTTGGTCACCGGCACCAAGGTAACGGGCATCGTTCGCCGCATTGCGGACTTTGGCGCGTTTGTGGACATCGGCGGGATCGACGGCCTCGTTCACGTGACGGACGCCGCCTGGGGTCGCGTCAAGCATCCTTCGGACATCTTTACGATTGGTCAGGAGATTGAAGTGATCATTCTCAACGTCGACGTTGAGAAGGAGCGCGTCTCCCTCGGATACAAGCAGCTTCAGCCGAAACCCTGGACGCTCGCGGCGGACAAGTACCCCGTTGGCTCCATCGTAGAAGGCAAGGTTGTTCGCATCGTACCGTTCGGCGCATTCGTTGCGCTGGAAAGCACGATTGACGGCCTGATCCACATTTCGCAGGTTTCCGTGCATCGGATTGCGAAGGTGGAAGACGAGCTGAAGGTTGGCGACGTCGTTCGTTGCAAGGTTCTCGAGGTCAACCCCGAAGCCAAGCGCATCAGCCTCAGCCGTAAGGAAGCGCTTCTGGAAGAAGATCCGGAACTGGCCGAGCAGCTCAAGGCGGAGAAGGCCGAGCGCGACCGTCAGTATGCGGAGCGTCAGGAACAGCGTCAGCAGCAGCGTGACACCACGCAGCAGGCACAGCAGACGCAGCAGCGCGAAAAGCGCGAGCCCGCGCCGCGCACGTCTTCCAGCGACCGTCCGCAGAGCAGCGACAACCGCGACCGCGGTGACCGTCGCCGCCGCAGCGAAGATGGCGATTACGAACTGCCGCCGGTGCAGGAGAGCAAAACCTCTCTGGCGTCCCTGTTCGAAGGCCTCAAGGTCGACGACGAGTAAGAGCAA